>DASYCJ010000058.1:0-93816 GCA_036500225.1 Gammaproteobacteria bacterium | reverse complement strand
CGCTTCCGGCAACTTCAATTTCGCCCATTACCTGCAGATACCGTATCTCCCCGGCGCGGGCGAGGTGGTGGTGTATTGCGGCGCACTGGTGGGCGCAGGTCTCGGCTTCCTCTGGTTCAACGCGTATCCCGCGCAAGTGTTTATGGGCGACGTCGGCGCGCTGGCACTCGGCGCGTCCCTCGGCACCCTCGCGGTGATCGTGCGTCAGGAGATCGTGCTCTTCATCATGGGTGGCGTGTTCGTGATGGAGACGGTGTCGGTGATCCTGCAGGTGGGCTCCTTCAAGCTCACCGGCAAGCGCATCTTCCGCATGGCGCCGTTGCACCATCATTTCGAGCTGCAAGGCTGGCCGGAACCACGTGTGATCGTGCGCTTCTGGATTATCACCGTGATCCTGGTGCTGGTGGGCCTCTCCACCCTGAAGGTGAGATAGATGGGTCTAGCCGCCCCACAACGCAGGACCCGCACGCTGATCGTCGGTCTCGGCAAGACGGGGCTGTCCTGCGCGCGTTTCCTCGCGGCACACGGAGAGGAGATCGCTATCACCGACAGCCGCGAGCGGCCGCCGGGTCTCGCGGACCTGCGCGAACTCCTGCCGGATGCAGCGGTGTTCCTGGGAGGCTTCTCCGAGGACGCCCTGAAGCGCGCCGATCGCCTGGTGCTTTCGCCGGGTGTGGCTGTGACTTCACCTTTCATCGCCAAGGCACGCAGTCTGGGGCTGCCGGTCTTGGGTGACATCGAACTCTTCGCTCATTACGCACATGCACCGGTCATCGGTATCACCGGCGCCAACGGCAAGAGCACCGTCACCACCCTGGTGGGTCTCATGGCGGAGCGCGCAGGAAAGCGTGCGCGGGTGGGTGGCAACCTGGGTACGCCGGCCCTGGATCTGCTCAAGAAAGATGAACCGGACCTTTACGTCCTGGAGCTCTCCAGTTTCCAGCTGGAGATCACCGATTCCTTGCCGTGCATCGCGGCGGCGGTGTTGAACCTCTCGCCGGATCACATGGATCGCTACGCAGGTATGAAGGACTACGCCGCCGCCAAGGCGCGCATCTTCCGCCACTGCCGTACTGCGGTCGTGAACCGTGAGGACCCATGGGTAAGTAACATGGCGCTGGACTCGAAGCGCCGCGTGAGTTTCGGGCTGGATGCCCCGCAGGGCACCGACTACGGCGTAGTGGGCGAGGGCGCTGAACAGTGGCTCGCGAAGGGCACGGAGAAGCTCATCCCCGCCTCGGTACTGCGCATCCAGGGCCGTCACAACCTGGCGAATGCTCTGGCGGCGCTGGCGCTCGGTGAAGCAGCGGGCCTGCCTCTCGACGCCATGCTGCAGGAGCTGGGCGAGTTCCGCGGCCTGCCGCACCGAATGGAATTCGTGGCTGCGTTCAAGGACGTGGTCTGGTATGACGATTCCAAGGGCACCAACGTCGGCGCCACCCTCGCGGCGGTGCAAGGCGTGAGCCAGCCCCTGGTGCTGATCGCCGGCGGCGATGGCAAGGGCCAGGACTTCACACCGCTGGCGGATGCGCTCGCGGGTAAGGCCCGCGCGGTAATGCTCCTAGGGAAAGACGCGGAGCGGATCGAGACGGTCTTGGCGGGTCGCGTGCCCACCAAACGGGTGATGGACATGGAGGCGGCGGTGCAATCGGCGGCCTCCCTCGCCCAAGCCGGCGACATGGTGCTGCTCTCACCCGCCTGTTCGAGCCTGGACATGTTCGAGAACTTCGAACATCGCGGCCGCGTGTTCGCAGCTGCGGTCAGGAGGCTCGCCGGTGAGTGACATGAAGCGCATCGCCGGCGACGCGGATGCCCGCGGCTTGGACAGCTCGGTGCTGGTGCTGGCGGGGATAATTTTGGTGATCGGCCTCATCATGGTGGCGTCCGCGTCCATCTCATTGGCCGACAAGACCAGTGGCAGCCCGTTCTATTACCTCACGCGGCAACTCATCTTCGCCACCGCCGGCACCGGCGCGGGCGTGATGATGTACCTCTTGCCCCTGGCCTGGTGGCAACGCTCGGGCTATCTACTGCTGATGCTGGCCTTCGCGTTGTTGATGATGGTCTTGATCCCGGGCATCGGCCGGCACATCAACGGCAGCGTGCGTTGGGTGGTGCTGGGACCGTTCCGCCTGCAGGTGTCGGAGCCCGCGCGGCTCTTGATCTTCATCTATCTCGCGGGCTACATCGTGCGCCGCAGCGATGAGCTATCTTCCGGCATCAAGGGTTTCCTGAAGCCCATGGCGCTCATCGGCTTCGCTGGCCTGTTCCTGCTGGTGGAACCGGACTTCGGCGCGACCCTGGTGCTCACCTGCACCGCGCTCGCCATGTTGTTCTTGGGCGGAGCGAGGCTCAAGGACTTCGCCCTGTGCGCCGGTATCGCGGCCCTGGCGGCCTTGGGGCTAGTGCTGGCCTCGCCCTATCGTCTCGCGCGGCTCACGGGATTCCTGCATCCCTGGGCGGATCCCTTTGATACTGGCTTCCAACTCACCAATTCGCTCATCGCCATCGGCCAGGGCCAGTGGTTCGGCGTAGGCCTGGGTGAGAGCGTGCAGAAGCTCTTCTACCTGCCTGAAGCACATACAGATTTCGTATTCGCGGTGACCGCGGAAGAGTTCGGTCTCCTGGGTTCAGCCCTGGTCATCGGCCTCTACCTTGCCCTCACCTGGCGCGCGCTGCTCCTGGCGCGCCGGGCTGCCAAGCGCGAACAGCTGTTCGGTGCCTATCTCGCCTTCGGCATCGGCATCTGGATCGGTCTGCAGGCCTTCATCAATATGGGTGTGAACATGGGCGTGCTGCCCACCAAGGGCTTGACTCTGCCGCTCATGAGCTACGGCGGAAGCAGTCTGATCGTGAGTTGTGCCGCCATCGGCCTGTTGATGCGCGTGGACCGCGAGACTCGCGAGAGCGGCAAGTGGAAGTCTGATGCGGATGAGGTGACGGCATGAACCGTTCACCCGGCATCGTCATCATGGCTGGCGGTACCGGCGGTCACGTGTTCCCGGCGCTGGCTGTCGCTGACGTATTGCGCGCCAAGGGCCACGCAGTGACCTGGATCGGCACCCGCCAGGGCCTCGAAGCCCGGGTGGTCCCGGCCGCCGGCATCCCCATGGAATGGATAGACGTAGGTGGTGTGCGCGGCAAGGGTGCCGCTACGCTGTTGAAGTCGCCCTTCGTGTTGAGCCGTGCGCTGATGCAGGCGCTGGCCATCTTCCGTCGCCTCAAGCCCGATGCGGCTTTAGGCATGGGTGGTTTCGCTAGCGGGCCCGGTGGTGTCGCGGCGCGGCTCGCGGGCTGCCCCCTGGTACTGCATGAGCAGAACGCGGTGCCCGGCGTTACCAACCGAATACTGAGTCACATGACCCGCAACGTGTTGGAAGGCTTCCCCGGCGCCTTCGCGCCGTCGCGCCATGCGGAACACGTCGGCAATCCGGTACGCGCAGCCATCGCCGCCTTGCCCGCGCCCGAGCGGCGTCTCGCCAAGCGCAGGGGACAGAAGCGGCTGCTGATCATCGGCGGGAGTCAGGGGGCCAAGCCCCTGAATGAGAACCTGCCGGCAGCCATCGCGCAGTTGAGCGCCAGGCGTCGTCCCGAGGTACTGCACCAGACCGGCGCGAAAGATGTGGAGCAGGTGACCGCCCGTTACAAGAAATTAGGTGTGGATGCGCGAGTCGCACCCTTCATCGAAGACATGGCTGCGGCATACGGCTGGGCCGATCTCGCAGTGTGCCGCTCCGGCGCCCTCACCATCGCCGAACTCGCTGCTGCGGGTCTCGGCGCCGTGTTGGTGCCCTTCGCCGCGGCGGTAGACGATCACCAGACCAAGAATGCCGCCTACCTGGTGGATGAAGGTGCGGCGCGGCTCATCGCGCAGCGCGATGCCACTCCGGCCGCGCTTGCAGTGCAATTGGAAGAACTGCTCGGCGATCGCGACACCTTGCTGGAGATGGCCAAGCACGCGCGGGCGGCGGCCCGCACCGATGCGGCCGCCACGGTCGCGGCACGTTGCCTCGCGGTGGGAGGGCTCACGTGAGCAACCTCATGCGCCGTATCCGTAACATACATTTCGTCGGCATCGGCGGTGCTGGCATGGGCGGCATCGCCGAAGTACTCATCAACCTGGGTTACCAGGTGCGCGGTTCCGACCTCAAGTCCAACACCGTGACCCGGCGCTTGCAGGGTCTGGGTGCGCGCATCCTCGTCGGCCACGATCCCGCCAACGTAGCGGATGCGGACGTGGTGGTGATCTCCACCGCCGTATCCGCCGACAATCCGGAAGTGGTCGAAGCCCGCAACCGCCGCATCCCGGTGGTGCGCCGCGCCGAGATGCTGGCGGAGCTGATGCGCTTCCGCTTCGGCATCGCCGTGGCCGGCACCCATGGCAAGACCACCACCACCAGTCTGGTGGCCAGCGTACTCAGCGAAGGGGGTCTAGACCCCACGTTCGTCATCGGCGGCAAGCTCATCAGCGCCGACACCCATGCGCGCCTGGGACAGGGCAGCTATCTCGTGGCGGAAGCGGACGAGAGCGATGCCTCGTTCCTGCATCTGCAACCTCTCATCGCGGTGGTGACCAACATCGATGCCGATCATCTCGGCACCTATGGCGGCGACTTCGCCAAGCTCTGTGCCACCTTCGTGGAGTTCCTGCAGCATCTGCCGTTCTATGGCCTCGCGGTGTTGTGCATAGACGACCCTGAGATCCGCCGTCTCCTGCCGGTGATCGGGCGGCCCATGATGACCTACGGTCTCTCGGAGGATGCGGACTTTCGCGCCTCCGACATCCGCCGCGAGGGCAGGGCGACGCTGTTCCAGGCCTGGTTCCCCAAGCGCAGCAAACCCCTGGACGTGCGCTTGAACCTGGGAGGCCGTCACAACGTGTTGAACTCGCTGGCAGCCATCGCCATCGCCCATGACTTGGGCGTCTCGGATGAAGCCATCTTGAAGGCCCTGGCTGAGTTCCAGGGCGTGGGCCGTCGCTTCCAGATCCAGGGCGAGGTGGAGACCCGTTACGGACGCATCCTGCTGGTGGACGACTACGGCCATCACCCGCGTGAGCTGGCCGCCACCATCCAGGCCGCCCGCGAAGGCTGGCCGGATCGGCGCTTGGTGGTGGCTTTCCAGCCCCATCGCTATTCCCGCACCCGCGATCTCTTCGAGGATTTCGCCGAGGTCCTGTCGCAGGTGGATGTGCTGCTGCTGACGGAGGTGTATGCGGCGGGCGAGACGCCCATCGCCGGGGCCGACAGCCGTGACTTGGCCCGTGCCATCCGCAACCGCGGCAAGGTGGATCCAGTGTTCGTGCAGAAGGCCCAGGACCTCCCCAATGCCCTCGCGACCGTTCTCAAGGACGGCGACCTGCTCCTGACCCTGGGTGCGGGCGACATCGGTGCCGTGTCCACGGAATTGCCCACTTGGCTCAACCAGACCTTGCGTGGAGTGGAACTCGAATGAACACGCGGAAACTCGACCAGCCCGTGAAGTTCTGGCGCAAACGCAGCGTGGTGGTAGGCGCCGCTGCGGCAGTGGTGCTCGCGGTGGGAATGGGCCTCTTGGCCTGGCTGGCACGGCCTGCGCTGGTGGGCCCGAAGCTCACCATCCTCACCATCGGCGGGCATCTGCAGCACGTGGACCCCAATGCGGTGCGCGCAGCGGTGATCCCGGAGATCGGCAGCGGTTTCTTCACAACTCATGTGGAACATATCGGTGACGCGGTGGACGCCCTGCCCTGGGTGGCGGAAGCGAACGTGCGCCGCGAATGGCCCCATACCCTGCGTGTGGACATCGTGGAGGAAGCACCGGTGGCGCGTTGGGGCGGCGATGGACTCATGGATGCTCAAGGCAAGGTATTCGTGCACTCCACTGACAAGGCTTACGCCTCCCTGCCGCAGCTCTCGGGCCGCGATGATGCGGCACCGGATGTTCTGGCCCAATACAACACGCTGGTGGGCCTCTTGCAGCCCCGCGGTATCGCCATCGTGGCGCTGAGCGTGGATGCGCGCGGTGCTGCCACCGTGGAACTGGATAACGGCATCGAGGTACGCCTCGGCCGTGAGGATGCGACGGAACGCCTGGCGCGCTTCAGTGCGCTGGCGCTGCCCGCGCTCGCAGCCAAGCTCGCGACCGTGGCTTACGTGGATATGCGATACACCAATGGCTTCGCCGTGGGCTGGAAGACAGCCGGCGGCCGTGCCAAACAGGGGGCCTGATGCTGATGGCTAAGAAACCGGACAAGCGCCTGATCGTGGGCCTCGACGTCGGCACCTCCAAGGTGGTGGCCATCGTCGGCGAGATCCTCCCCGAAGGCGGGGTGGAGATCGTCGGCATCGGCTCGCATCCCTCCCGTGGCCTGAAGAAGGGCGTGGTGGTGAACATCGAGTCCACGGTGCAGAGCATCCAGCGCGCAGTGGCGGAAGCCGAACTCATGGCCGGCTGCCAGATCCACTCGGTCTTCACCGGCATCGCCGGCAGCCACGTCAGGAGCCTCAACTCCCACGGCGTGGTGGCGATCCGCGACAAGGAATGCACCGCCGGCGACGTGGAAAGGGTCATCGACGCGGCCCGGGCCGTGTCCATCCCCGCCGACCAGAAGATCCTGCACGTGCTGCCCCAGGATTTCATCATCGACGGCCAGGACGGCATCCGCGAACCCATCGGCATGTCCGGTGTGCGCCTCGAGGCTCGGGTGCATATCGTGACCGGTGCCGCCAGCGCGGCCCAGAACATCGTGCGTTGCGTCGAGCGCTGCGGGCTCAAGGTAGACGACGTGATCCTGGAGCAACTCGCCTCCAGCTACGCGGTGTTGAATGAGGACGAGAAGGATCTGGGTGTATGCCTGGTCGACATCGGTGGCGGCACCACCGACATCGCGGTGTTCACGGACGGCGCCATCCGTCACACCGCCGTGATACCCATCGCTGGCGATCAGGTCACCAACGACATCGCCGTGGCCCTGCGCACGCCGACGCATCACGCCGAGGAGATCAAGATCAAGTACGCCTGCGCGCTGCCGCAGCTCGCCAGCGCCGACGAGACCATCGAGGTGCCAAGCGTGGGCGAGCGCCCGCCGCGTCGCCTGGCGCGCCAGACCCTCGCTGAAGTGGTGGAGCCGCGCTATGAGGAACTGTTCAGCCTGATCCAGGCGGAACTGCGCCGCAGCGGCTTCGAGGAGCAGATACCGGCGGGCATCGTACTCACCGGCGGTAGTTCCAAGATGGAAGGCGCTGTGGACTTGGCTGAGGAAGTGTTCCACGCCCCGGTGCGCTTGGGCGCACCTCAGGGCATCTCGGGTCTGGTGGAGGTGGTGCGTAACCCCATCCACTCGACCGGTGTGGGTCTTTTGTTGTTCGGTGCCCAGAGTCTGCCGGCTGGCATGAGCCCGCAGCGCGCGCCGAGTGGCGTGCAGGATATGTGGGAACGGATGAAACAGTGGTTCCAAGGATCGTTCTGAGGATTCGCAAGAAGGCGCAGCTCCGGGAGGGCGACGCCGCAAGAGGTTTCAAGGCTTCAGATTCTTATTTATATATAGATAGAGGAGACCGGCAATGTTCGAACTAATGGATGACATGGGCCAGAACGCGGTGATCAAGGTGGTGGGCGTGGGCGGCGGTGGCGGCAACGCCATCCAGTACATGGTGTCCCAGGGCGTCGAAGGCGTGGACTTCGTCGCCATCAACACCGATGCGCAGGTGCTGCGCAAGGCCAACGCCAAGACTACCCTGCAGATTGGCGGCAGCTTCACCAAGGGTCTCGGCGCCGGCGCCAACCCGGACGTGGGCCGTCAGGCGGCGCTTGAAGACCGGGATCGCATCGAAGAGGTGCTGAAAGGCGCCGACATGGTGTTCATCACCGCCGGCATGGGCGGCGGCACCGGCACCGGCGCTTCGCCGGTGGTGGCGCAGGTCGCGAAGGAACTCGACATCCTGGTGGTGGCCGTGGTCACCAAGCCCTTCGGCTTCGAGCGCAGCAAACGCATGCAGGCGGCAGAGAAAGGCATCGCCGAACTGAGTCAATACGTGGACTCGCTGATCGTGATCCCCAACGACAAGCTGGCCACAGTACTGGGCCGTGAGATCACGCTGCTCAATGCCTTCCAGTCCGCCAACGAGGTATTGCTGGGAGCGGTGCAGGGCATCGCCGACATCATCACCCGCCCGGGCCTCATCAACGTGGACTTCGCCGACGTGCGTACCGTGATGTCGGAGATGGGCATGGCCATGATGGGCACCGGCGGTGCGGTGGGCGAGAACCGTGCGCGGCGTGCGGCGGAAGCGGCACTGAAGAGCCCGCTACTCGAGGACGTGAACTTCGCCGGCGCCAAGGGCGTGCTGGTGAACATCACCGCCGGCATGGATCTCACCATCGGCGAGCTGGAGGAAGTGGGCGCGGCGGTGGAAGCCTTCGCCGACGAGAGCGCGACGGTGGTGGTAGGCACGGTGCTCGACCCCTCCATGAGCGGCGAAGTGCGGGTCACGGTGGTGGCCACCGGTCTCGGCCGGGCCACCCAGGCGGTGCAACCGCCGGTGCTCAAGGCCAAGACCGCAGCGCCGGCCCCGCAGCCCATGCAGCAACAGCAGCAGCCTGAGCCGGTACAGCAGCCCATGATCCAAGTGGTGAAGGCCACTGGCACCGATGGCGCCAGTCCCGACTGGAAACGTCTCGAACGTCCGACATTCGAGCGTCGCCAGCGGGAGGATGGGCCGGATGTGTCGGACCAGGCCTATCTAGACATCCCAGCTTTCCTGCGCCGCCAGGCCGACTGAGGCGGGGCTTGAGGAGCCTTGAGCCCCGCACCTGAAGTTTGTTCAGGTGCGGGGGGGTGCTATAATTTAGCCACTTATCCGCAGAGGCGGCCGGCTCATATATAGCCAGCCGCAGGGCCTGCGGACTCTCGCAGGCGCCAGGGACCCTTACCGCAATGCTCAAACAACGGACGCTCAAGAACAGCATCCGCGCCACCGGCGTCGGCCTGCATACCGGCGAGAAGGTCTACATGACCTTACGCCCGGCCGCCCCCAATACCGGCATCATGTTCCGCCGCGTGGATCTCGATCCGCCCATCGAAGTGCATGCCGATGCGCTCAAGGTGAGCGAGACCACCCTCGGCACCACTATCACCAACGGCGACGTGAAGGTCTCCACCGTGGAGCACCTGCTTTCGGCGCTCGCCGGGCTCGGCATCGACAACGCCTACGTGGACCTCTCGGCGCCGGAAGTGCCGATCATGGACGGCAGCGCCGGTCCCTTCGTGTTCCTGCTGCAATCCGCCGGCATCGAGGAGCAGAACGCACACAAGCGCTTCATCCGCATCAAGAGCCCGATCGAAGTGCGCGACGGCGACAAGTGGGCGCGTTTCGAGCCATTCGACGGCTTCAAGGTCAGCTTCCAGATCGACTTCGAACACCCGGTGTTCAAGAAGCACACCCAGACGGCGACCGTGGACTTCTCCACCACCTCCTTCGTCAAGGAAGTGAGCCGCGCCCGCACCTTCGGCTTCATGCGCGACATCGAGATGCTGCGCCAGCGGCACCTAACCCTCGGCGCTTCCCTGGACAACGCCATCGCGCTGGATGACTACCGCATCCTCAACGAGGATGGCTTGCGCTATGAAGACGAGTTCGTGAAACATAAGATCCTCGATTCCATCGGTGATCTGTATCTGCTTGGCCACAGCCTGATCGGCGCGTTCAGCGCCTACAAGTCAGGCCACGGCCTGAACAATGCCCTGCTGCGCGCGCTCCTGGCGCAGAAGGAATGCTGGGAAGAAGTCACTTACGACGATCCGGCCACGGCGCCAATCTCCTATCTCGCGCCCGCGCACGCTTTTTGATCTGACCGATCCTTAAAGAATAATAAAGGTCTATCGGGTTTTAGGATTGCGGCTTACGGTCGCGGGCAAGACGCCTCAACGATCCAGCCAAGGTTGGATCGTCCACGCCACCAGCGGTGCTCTCGAGCAATCGCTTGGTCTCGGCGGAGAGGTCTCTCGGTGGTGGCTTCGGTGCCACGCCGGGTTTAGGGTCAGGGAGGACCTTGAGCTTGAGTGTGCGGCAGGGCTGCTTCGCGGCGGCCTGTACTGCTGTCAGGATGGTTTGGCTTTGATAGCGGAGCGTGGTGGTCCAGGCGCCGCTGTCCATGAACAGGGTCAGGACGCCGTCCTTGAGATCGGCGCCCAGACAGTGGGATGCGGTCTCCGGATCCAGGGAACGGAGCACGCATTGGCGCAAGGCTTCGAGCTTGTGCGCCTCCGCCGCGAGGGACGTGAGATGCGTGCCCTTGGCGGAGAGCATGTGGGATAGAGGGTCAGGCCGCTTGTGGTCCATCCATAGATGGTAAGCCAGACGGCAACGGTATTTAAGCGGGGTAGTCGGGATGAACCTGATCGTATTCAATCGCTACGGCGAAGCGCGCCAGTTGAACCTCGGCCACCCCGTGCTGGCGGGTGCCTTGGGTGCTGCCGTCCTGGCTCTGTTCGGCGGCACCTTCGCGGCCGGCTATTTCACCGCTGACCATCAGGCTTCGGTTCGCGCTGCCGCGGATCCCATGCAGATGGAGCTGAAGGCCCAGGCCGACCAGATCGCCCGCACCAAGCGCGATGCCCAGGCGGACATCGATGCCATGTCCGCCAAGCTCGCGGTACTGCAGGCCCACATCATGCGTCTGGACGCCATGGGCGCCCAGCTCACCACCCTGGCCGGCCTGAAGCACAGCGAGTTCGATTTCAGCAAGGAGCCCGCCGAGGGCGGCCCCGAAGTGCCCGGGCCGGTGCAGCACAGCACCGCCTCGGATTTCATGAGCCAACTGGACCAGCTCTCGGCCCAGGTCCAGGACCGGGAACAGAAGCTGGGGGTACTTGAAAACCTGCTCCTGGACCGCAATGTCCAATTGGCGGCCCAGCCCAACGGCGCACCGGTGGTGAACGGCTACGTGTCCTCGCTGTTCGGCATGCGCGTGGACCCCTTCACCGGCGAGCTCTCCATGCACAGCGGCATGGATTTCGCGGGTACCGAAGGCCAAGCGGTCGAGACTGTCGCGGCGGGCGTGGTGACCTGGGCGGGGGACCGTTCCGGTTACGGCAACCTGGTGGAGATAGACCACGGCAACGGCTACGCCACCCGTTACGGACATAACGAGACGATCCTGGTGCACGTGGGCCAGATTGTGAAGAAAGGAGAAGAGATCGCGCTGATGGGATCCACCGGTCGGTCCACCGGGCCCCACGTGCATTTCGAAGTCCTTTACAATGGCGTCGCCGTGAACCCGGCCCGCTTCGTGAAGGCGACCGGGACTCAGATGGCCGTGCTGTCCAAGAGCCAGGACTAGGTTCCTCCGTCTCCTGCCCGCACCGGCCAGGCGCCGGTGCCGGGCGATTCCCCGGAAAGCCGACCTCAAGGTGCATGCACCGCGCCGCTCCCGCGCGTGGCTGCGACCATATATATACCTAGGGATGCGTACCGGCGACGGTGCGGTCCGGAGCAGTAGAAGAACGCATATGGCAGTCAACATCCTCAAGTACGTCTTCGGTAGCCGCAACGACAGGTTGGTGCGCGGGATGCGCCGTGAAGCGCAGAAGGTCAATGCGCTGGAACCCTCGATACAGGCCCTGTCCGATGAGGCGCTCAAGGCCAAGACTGCCGAGTTCCGTACGCGCCATGAGGCGGGCGAGACCCTGGACCAGCTGCTGCCTGAGGCTTTCGCCTGCGTGCGCGAAGCCGCACGTCGTCGCATGGGCATGCGCCATTTCGACGTACAGCTCATCGGCGGCATGGTGCTGCACCGCGGCAAGATCGCCGAGATGCGTACCGGCGAGGGCAAGACCCTGGTAGCGACGCTGGCTGCCTACCTCAATGCCATCCCCGGCAAGGGCGTGCACGTCATCACCGTCAACGACTACCTGGCCCAGCGCGACGCGAACTGGATGCGTCCAGTGTTCGAGGCCCTAGGGTTGACTGTGGGTGTGATCCTGGCCAACCAGGACCCGGAGACCAAGCGTGCTGCCTATGCGGCCGACATCACTTACGGCACCAACAACGAATTCGGCTTCGACTACCTGCGTGACAACATGGCCTTCCAGATAGCCGGCAAGGTGCAGCGCGGCCTGTTCTACGCCATCGTCGACGAAGTGGATTCGATCCTGATCGACGAAGCCCGTACGCCGCTCATCATCTCCGGCGCCGTGGACGACAACACCGAGCTGTATCGCAAGATCGATGCGGTGATCCCGCGCCTGATCCGCCAGAAGGAAGAGGACGGGCCGGGCGACTACAGCGTCGACGAGAAGGCCAAGCAGGTCTATCTCACCGAGGACGGCCACCAGCACCTCGAGGACATCCTGGGCCGCGAGGGCCTGATCGCTGAAGGCGGTTCGCTCTACGACAACGCCAACATCGGCCTTATGCACCACGTGAACGCCGGCCTGCGCGCTCACGCGCTGTTCAAGCGCGAGGTGGATTACATCATCAAGGACGGCACCGTGGTGATCGTGGATGAGTTCACCGGCCGCACCATGCAGGGCCGGCGCTGGTCCGATGGCCTGCATCAGGCCATCGAAGCCAAGGAAGGCCTGAAGATCCAGGCCGAGAACCAGACGCTCGCGTCCATCACCTTTCAGAATTACTTCCGCATCTATAAGAAGCTGTCCGGCATGACCGGCACAGCCGATACCGAAGCCCAGGAGTTCCACGAGATCTACTCGCTGGAAGTGGTGGTGATCCCCACCAACAAGCCCATGCTCCGCCAGGACAACCCCGACCTCGTGTACCTCTCCCAGAAGGAGAAGTTCAAGGCGGTGATCGTCGACATCCGCGACTGCATGGCCCGCGGCCAGCCGGCGCTTGTCGGTACCGGTTCCATCGAGACCTCGGAGCAGCTCTCAGCACTGCTCACCAAAGAAGGCGTCCAGCACCAGGTGCTGAACGCCAAGCAGCACGCCCAGGAGGCCCAGGTCATCGCCCAGGCGGGCCGCCCAGGTACTGTCACCATCGCCACCAACATGGCCGGCCGCGGCACCGACATCGTGCTGGGCGGCAGCCTAGAAGCGGAGCTGAATGCGCTCCCCTCGGAGGCGGACGAAGCGGAGAAGGCTCGCGTGAAGGCTGCCTGGCAGCAGCGCCACGATGCGGTGCTGGCCGCTGGCGGCCTGCATATCATCGGCAGCGAGCGCCACGAGTCGCGTCGCATCGACAACCAGCTGCGCGGCCGTTCCGGCCGTCAGGGCGACCCGGGTTCCAGTCGCTTCTACCTGTCGCTGGACGACAACCTGATGCGTATCTTCGCCGGCGACAAGATCAAGGGCATGATGCAGCGTTTCGGCGTCGAGGAACATGAAGCCATCGAGAGTCCGCTGGTGACTCGCGCCGTGGAGAATGCCCAGCGCAAGGTCGAAGCCCACAACTTCGACATCCGCAAATCGTTGCTGGAATACGATGATGTGGCTAACGACCAGCGCAAGGTCATCTACAGCCAGCGCGACGAACTGCTGCAGGCCGCGGACATCCACGATACGGTCCAGGCCGTGATGGCGGATGTGTTGAGCGGCATCATCGACGAACACATCCCGCCTCAGAGCGTGGAGGAGCAGTGGAACATCGCCGGCCTGACCCAGGCCCTAGAGCGTGAATTCCTGCTCAAGCTCGACATCCAGGGCTGGCTAGACCGGGAACCGGAACTCCATGAGGAGCCACTGCGGGCCCGCATCCACAAGGCGCTTTCAGACGCCTATGAAGAGAAGGGCCGCCAAGTCGGACCGGAGGTGATCCGCTATTTCGAGAAGGAGATCATGCTCCGCAACCTCGATACCCTGTGGCGCGAACATCTAGCCAACATGGACTACCTGCGTCAGGGCATCCATTTGCGCGGTTACGCTCAGGTGGACCCGCGACGCGAATACAAACGCGATGCCTTCGAGATGTTCTCGCGCATGCTGGACCGACTCAAGTTCGACGTGACCGGCATCCTCACCAAAGTGCAGGTGCGCAGCCAGGAAGACGTGGCGGCCATGGAAGAGCAGCGCCGGCGCGTGCGGGCCATGCAGTTCCAACACGCGGAGGCGCCGAGCGTCACCACTCCGCCGGAGGAAGCGGCTGCGGAAATGAGCGCGCCGGCTCAAGGCAGAACAGCGACGGCGGTGGCGGCAACGGCCCCCTTCGTGCGCGAGACCGCCAAGGTCGGCCGCAACGATCCCTGCCCCTGCGGCTCCGGTCTCAAGTACAAACAGTGCCACGGTAAGCTTTAGGCTGAAGCACCGCGGATGCACGCTGACGCATCCATACCCCGTGTCCAGGTGGTCGCCGCGGTCTTACGTGACCGTACGGGCCGTGTGCTCATCGCCGAGCGGCCCGCAGGCAAACCGTTGGCAGGCTTCTGGGAGTTTCCCGGCGGCAAGCTGGAGGCCGACGAGCCGGCCTTCGATGCCCTGAAGCGCGAACTCAAGGAAGAACTCGGAATCCGCGTGCGCCATGCCTATCGGCTGATGCGCTTCTCCTATCAGTATCCTGAACGTGAAGTGGAATTGGACGTGTGGCGGGTTACGGCCTGGGATGGGGTGCCTGCGCCATTAGAAGGCCAGCATCTCGAATGGGTGCGGCCAGAGGAGATGCGCGACTGGCAGCTCCTGCCCGCCGACGAGCCCATCGTCAAGGCACTCAAGCTGCCGCCCGTGATGTTGGTGACTCCCGACCCAGACCGGGAGCCCGCCTTCCTGGAAAAGCTGCAACGCTCCCTGCGCGCCGGCGTCGATCTGGTGCAATTGCGTGCTCCCAGCCTGGAAGAGGTGGGATTCGACAACCTGGCCCTGTCAGTACTGGAGATGTGCAAAGAGCACGGCACACAGCTGATCCTAAATACTTCATCCGAGCAGGCGCGCATGCTGCATGGAGATGGCTTGCACTTGAGCCAGCATCGGTCGCGCAGCCTCGATCCCAAGGCATGGGACGGCAGCCTGCGGCTGGGCATCTCCTGCCATTCAGCCCAGGACGTGCGCACTGCACTGGAATATGCACCTGACTATCTATGCATCGGACCTGTGCAGGCGACCGCCACCCATCCGGGAATGGCGCCCTTGGGCTGGTCAGCGTTCGCGGACCTTGCGGCCATGAGCAGCGTGCCGGTGTATGCCATCGGCGGATTGGGTCTCAAGGATCTGGAGACAGCGCGCGGCCATGGCGCTCATGGTATCGCTGCCATCCGCAGCCTGTGGGATCTAGATCAATTATCTGAGTCCTGATCGGGTGGCACGTCTGCGGTCGGGATGGCATTCTTCTCTGACAGCCAATCACCCAAGTCGATGAGGCGGCAGCGGTCGCTGCAGAAGGGCTTCCACGTGGAAGCTTCCGTCCACGGTACCGATTTCCCACAATGGGGGCAGGGGACAGTCTCGACTTCAGCCATGGCTACAGTTGACAGCAGACCAGTTTGAAATTGATGTCACGCTTGGTCTGTTGAGGACGGGCGTTGGCATCGTGCCGTTCCAGGAAGCGGATGGCCATGCGGTGCTTGCCGGCGCTGATCTCGGGGAACACCCCGGCGGGAGCCGGCACCATCACCCGCACCATGGGTGAGAGCACGTTGGTGTCGAAGTTGCGCTGGTACACGCCCTGCTGAGCGATCTCCCGGGTCGGCAACGCCGATTCGCGGGTCAGGGCCATCAAGAGCGCGATGGTCTCCTTGAGGGGCTTCAGGTCCGCCATCCAGCCCTGCAGGTCTCGGGCACGGCGTGGATAGGGATGTGTGAGCCAGGCGTGATAGGACGGCAGGTCGAACTGGCAGGTACCGCCGGGGATGGCCATGCGGTTTTTGATGGAGTTCAGGAATTCACTCTCCCGCAGGCTCGCGCCGAGGGGCCGGCCGTCACCGTCCATCTCGCTCTTCAGGCGTTCCAGGTCCGCGAGCACGGTCTGCAGCCGGGAGTTGTCAACTTCCGGGCTGCCCTTCAAACGTTGCAGCAGGCTGCCGCAGCGCTCCAATTCCTTCAGCACTTCGGTGCGTACGTCACCGCGGGTCAAGAGCGCAACGATCTCGAGCACCGCGCTGACCGCGGCGCGGCTGTCCCACATGGAAGATAGGCCGCTGTGATGACCCGCCTGTTCCAGCAGGAACTCGAGTCTGAGGAAGGTGCGCACACGTTCGCTGAGCGGTTGCTCATAGATGAGCCACTCGGCCGCCGCCTGTTCCTCGGCGTGTTGCTCCACGTTCAGCATCGGACGTCCCAGATCATGGCAGCCGCAGACCGGGTGCTCCCGGATCTCCCCGTGCCGCCAGTTCGCGGTAGAACCCGTGCAGACGTTCCACGGCGGCATCGAGAGCCGCCAGGTCGCTTGCGTTCAACAGAATATCATCCGCCACGGCGAGGCGGGCATCGCGGGAGGCCTGGGCGCTAAGGATGGCCTTGGCCTGTTCCAGGCTGTCTCCGTCGCGTGACATAAGGCGGCCGATCTGCAGGTCCTCGGGGCTGTCCACCACCAGCACCCTGTCCACCAGGGCCTGGGAGGCGGGGCTCTCCACTAGGAGCGGGATGACTGCTATTGCATAGGGGCCCGGGCAGGCAGCGAGTTCGGCTGCCAGGGCGCCCAATATGAGGGGATGGAGCAGCGCGTCCACCTGGCGGCGTAATGCGGGCTCAGCGAAGATGCGCCGCCGAAGGCTTGCCCGGTCCAGCTGGCCCTGGGCATCCAAGATGCCTGTGCCTAGAGCCTGCACTAGCGCCTTTAAGCCGGATTGTCCCGGTGTGTTCAGCTTGCGACCGATTCGGTCTGCATCCGATACCGGCACTCCGAGGCGATCGAAGGCCGCAGCGGCAGCGGACTTGCCGCTCGCGATGCCGCCGGTGAGGCCGACCTTGAGCATGGATTCAGTGCGCGCCGCTGATGGTGAGATAAGCGGTGGTCAAGGGATGACCCCACAACAGCGCAATCCAACCAGCTGCCGCCAGGAACGGGCCAAAGGGCAATCGCGTGTCTACGTGCGCGATGCGGTTCAATCCGAGCAGCGTGAGCCCGGTGACCGCGCCAACGCCGGAGGCTAGCAGGATCACCACCAGCAGTTGCTGCCAGCCGAGCCAGGCACCGATCAGGGCGTAGAGCTTGAAGTCGCCGTAACCCATGCCTTCCTTTCCAGTGGCCAGTCGGAACAGGTGATAGATCAGCCACAGGGACAGGTAGCCCGCGGCCGCGCCGATTACCGCGGAATGCAGGTCGGTGAATGTACCCTGGGTGTTGAACAGCAAACCCAGCCACAGGATCGGCAGGGTGATGCGGTCTGGCAGCAACTGGGTCTCGATGTCGATGCCAGCGAGCGCGATGAGCCCCCAGGTGAGGAACAGGGCGCCGAAGGCTTCGGCGCCGAAACCGAAGTGCCAGGCCACCACGCCCGATAGCACACCGGTAATGGCTTCGACGATGGCGTAGCGCGGTGAGATGGAAGCATGGCAGGCGCTGCAGCGGCCGCGGAGCACCAGGTAACTGATGACAGGTACGTTCTCGAGGGCAGTGATGCCGTGACCGCAGTGCGGGCAACGTGAACGCGGCATGATGAGATCGAAGCGCTCAGCGGGTGACGTATCCGGCGCATATTCGCTACGCCATTCCCGCTCGAGCATGATGGGCAGGCGATGGATCACCACGTTGAGGAAGCTGCCTACCAGGAGGCCGAGCAGTACGGCGAGGAATATGAAGGCGAGCGGATTCTGCTCGAGCAGGAGCGTGATAGCCATCGGTTCCTCGGGGACGAGGCACCGGTCCCCAGCGGGACCGGTGCACAGTGAACTTGGATCAGACCACCGAACCCAGCTTGAAGATGGGCAGGTACATGGCGACCACCAGGCCGCCCACCAGTACGCCCAGGACCGCCATGATCAGCGGTTCCATGAGGCTGGTCAGGTTATCCACCGCGTTGTCCACTTCTTCTTCGTAGAAGTCGGCGACCTTGGAGGCCATGGCGTCGATGGAGCCGGCTTCTTCGCCGATGGCGATCATCTGGATCATCACGTGCGGGAACAGCCCGGTCTGGCTCATGACCACGTTGAGCTGCTGGCCGGTGGACACCTGGTCGCGGATCTTGATGGTGGCCTGTTCGTAGACGATGTTGCCGGTGGCGCCGGCCACGGATGTCAATGCATCCACCAGGTTCACGCCGGCCGCGAACATGGTGGAGAGGGTGCGGGCGAAGCGCGCCAGCGACGACTTGGTGAGGATGTCGCCCACCACCGGGATTTTGAGCGAAATCCGATCCAGGTTCTCGCGGAACTTGCGCGAGCGCTTCTTGAAGTAGCTGAAGGTGGCGAAGGCGATGCCGATGACGATGAGATAGATATAACCCTGTGATCTCACCGATCGCGACAGGTTCACCACGAACTGAGTGAAGGCCGGCAGCGAGGCGCCGAAACCCTTGAACAGCTCTTCGAACTGAGGGATCACGAATACAAGCAGGATGCCGGTGACCACGAAGGCCACCACCAACACGGCGATGGGGTAAGAGAGCGCTTTCTTGATCTTCTTCTTGATGCGCTCGGTCTTTTCCTTGTAGGTCGCGATCTTGTCCAGCAGGGTCTCGAGGGCGCCCGCCTGCTCGCCGGCGCGCACCAGACTCACGAACAGGTCATCGAAGTACAGCGGGTGTTTGGCGAGTGCGTCGGCCAGGTTGTTACCCGCCTCCACATCACCTTTGATGGCCATCACCATGTCCTGCATGTTC
The DNA here is from genome assembly GCA_036500225.1 of Gammaproteobacteria bacterium. GTDB lineage: Bacteria > Pseudomonadota > Gammaproteobacteria > Natronospirales > REEB76 > DASUBN01. Next base: position 75,129 of record DASYCJ010000058.1, on the reverse strand, counting down.
GGGTTGGCGTGGCCCTTGCCGATGATGTCCATGGACTGCACCAGTGGCACGCCGGAACTCATCATGGTGGCCATCTGGCGGCTGAAGAAGGAGATGTCGGCACTCTCGATCTTCTTGCCGGCCTTGCGGCGGGCCTTGCTGATCTTGAGTGGGGCGATGCCCTGGCGGCGCAGGTCGGCTTTGACCGCGGCTTCGTTGGGCGCTACGGTCTTGCCCTTGATGCGGTTGCCCTTCTTGTCTGTGCCTTCCCAGACGAAGTTAAGGTTTTTTGCTGCTGCTGCGGCGTCGGCCATGTTGCGCTATCTGCCTGTTATTCGACGGTGATGCGGTTCAACTCGGCCAGGCCGAAGTCGCCGCGTTTGACCTTGGTGAGGCCTGAGCGACGCAGGTCGGGGACACCGTCTGCATCGGCTTGTGCTGCGATCTGGATGGCGTTGCCACCTTCCATGATGATCTTGCCCATGGCTTCTGACACGGGCATGACCTGATAGATGCCGGTACGGCCCTTATAACCCTCGTTGCATTGGTCGCAACCGACCGGCTCGAAGATGGTGAGGCCGGCGTCGATCTCGGTCTCGGTGAAACCCTCCTTGAGCAGGGCTTCCTTGGGGATCTCGGCCGGGCGTTTGCAGTTCTTGCACAGGCGGCGCGCCAGACGTTGCGCGATGATGAGGTTCACAGCGGTGGCGATGGAGTAGGGAGCCACACCGATGTCGGCCAAGCGGGTCAGGGTCTTGGGCGCATCGTTGGTATGCAGGGTCGCCAGCACCATATGGCCCGTCTGGGCCGCCTTGATCGCGATCTCGGCAGTCTCCAGATCTCGGATCTCACCCACCAGGATGATGTCTGGGTCGAGACGCAGGAAGGATTTGAGCGCGGCACCGAAAGTCAGACCCACTTTAGGGTTCACGTTCACCTGGTTCACGCCGGGCAACTGGATTTCCGCCGGGTCCTCGGCGGTGCAGATGTTGCGGTCCTCAGTGTTGAGGATATTGATGCCGGTATACAGCGACACGGTCTTGCCGGAACCCGTAGGCCCGGTGATCAGGATCATGCCGTAGGGTTTCTCCAGGTTCTCCAGGTACAGCTTCTTCTGGAAGTCCTCGTAACCCAGGGCGTCGATGCCCAGTTTGGCGCTGGAGGAGTCGAGGATACGCATCACGATCTTCTCACCGAAGAGCGTGGGGCAGGTGGCCATACGGAAATCGATGGAGCGGGTGGCCGACAGCTTGAGTTTGACGCGGCCGTCCTGGGGGATGCGGCGTTCCGAGATGTCGAGCTTGGCCATGACCTTGAGGCGCGCCGCGATCTTGGGGCCGAGCACCATGGGTGGCTTCACCACTTCGCGCAGCATGCCATCCTGGCGGAAGCGCACGCGGTATTCCTTCTCGTAGGGTTCCCAGTGGATGTCCGAGGCACCTTTGTTGATGGCGTCCAGTAGCACCTTGTTCACGAACTTCACCACCGGCGCATCGTCGATATCGGCGCTGCCCTCGTCGGTGGGCGCTGCGTCCTCGTCGCCGGCGGAGATGTCCAGGTCACCGACGTCACCGTCCGCCAGGTCCTTCATCGAGGTATCCATGGACTGGATGGCTTTCTCGATGGCCTTGGCGAGCTTGTCTTCTTCCACGATGACCGCGTCGACGGTCATGCCGGTCTTGAACTTGATCTCGTCCAGCGCCTGCAAGTTAGTGGGGTCGGATACCGCCACGAACAATTTGCGGCCGCGTTTGAACAGCGGCAGGGCGTGGTGCTTCTCGATGAGTTGGGCTTCTACGTCCTTGAGCGGGGCTTGGCCTAAGTCCACCGCGTCCAGGTCGACGGCCGGCACGCCGAACTCCTCGGAGGCGGCACTGGCCACGGCGCGGGCATCGATCTTCTTGATGCGGACAAGGTAGCTGACCAGCAGCAGCTTCTCGGCGGCGGCATCTCGCTGCGCGTCGGCGGCGTCCATCTCCGACAGCAGTCCGGCTGCTACCAACCGGCGCGGAAGGCCGGTCAAGTTCGTCTTGACGGTGGTCGTAGCCATGTCCCTACCCTTGAAGGATTCTGACGCCCGAGAACAGGCATCCCTGCCTTAGATAGTAGTGCGGACAAGGTTAAATTGTCCAATGGGGACAGGGGCCTAGGAGCCTTTTGGAGGCTAAAATCCCCATGCCGGAGCCCTTCGCTGACGATGGGGGCAAAGGCCACCCGCCGCCCGGCGGCGCGAGCGGGGACGCCAAGCGACGAGGAGCCGATTTGCTGAGTTTTGGGGCCCTGGCCCGCAATACCTTGTGGATGATCCTGGGCCAGGGTGTGCGCATCCTGGCGCAGGTGGGCTACTTCGTGCTCATAGCCCGTATCCTGCACAAGGACGGCTACGGCGCGTTCTCGGGCGCGGTAGCGCTGGTGGCGGTGCTGGCTCCTTTCGCCGGCTGGGGCAGCGGCAACCTCCTGGTCAAAAATGTCGCGCGTGATCCGGCCAGTTTCTCCCATTACTGGGGACGGGCGCTGATCGTGTCGTGTGTCAGCGCCGGCCTGCTCATCCTACTGGCCTTACTCTTGGCCTGGCTGATATTGCCGGCAGCGGTACCGCCGATGATGGTGCTGTGGGTCGCGATCTCGGATCTGTTCTTCACCCGCATCCTGGAGACTTGCTGCCTGGCCTTCCAGGCCGTGCATAGTCTGTTCAAGACCGCAGTCCTGAGCGTGCTGTTCTCCGCCGCGAAACTCCTGGGTGTGTTGTTGCTGCTGTCGAGCAGCGGCGATGACAAGCTCGTGACCTGGTCCTTGCTATATCTCGCTGGCAGCGCAGTGGTTGCGGTCATCGGCGCTCTGTGGGTGACGCTGGAGCTCGGTGCACCCAGGTGGGATCTGGCCGATTGGCGCCATGAGTTTGGTGAAGGCTTCTATTTCGCCACCAGCTTCAGTGCCCAACGCATCTACATGGACAGCGACAAGGCGTTGCTCACGCGCCTGGGCTCGCTGGAAGCGGCCGGCATCTACACTGCCGCTGCGCGCATCGTGGAAGTGGCTTTCATCCCGGTGTATTCGCTCTTGGCAGCGGCCTATGCGCGGTTCTTCACCTCAGGCCAGCAGGGCGTGAAGGGAACCCTCGATCTCTCGCGCCGGCTCCTGCCGTATGCGCTCGCCTATGCAGCGGCTGCCGGCGTCGGTCTGTATGTGCTGGCGCCGGTGGTGCCCTGGCTCCTGGGCGCGGATTTCGCTGAGTCCGTGACCGCTATCCGTTGGCTGGCGCCGGTGCCGCTGCTCATGAGCTTGCACCGTTTCGCAGCGGACTCACTCACCGGCGCAGGCTGGCAGGCTACCCGCACCCACATCGAGTTCAGCGTCGCGGCTGTGAATGTGGTGTTGAACCTGGCCTTGGTGCCGTATTTCTCCTGGCGCGGTACTGCCTGGGTGACGCTGTTCACCGAATTGCTGCTGATCGTCGCTTTGGGGCTGGCATTGCGCAGCATCGTGCGTTCCGCCCATGGCGACCACGCAGCAGGCGCCAAGCCTTGAGCGCACCTTCACTGGTAGGACCTCGGGACCGTTTCGCGCTGTTCTGGGGCGGCGGCTTGGGTGACATCCTGGTGGTGCGCCCGCTGCTCCTGGCCCTATGCGCCCACCTGGAGCGGCCGCCATATTTCTTCACCACGGCTAACCATCTGGACGGCCTGTTCCAGTCCCTGGATCTGCCGGTAGATCTGCATGTGCTGCCCACCGCGCCCCTGGACGCATTGCGATTGTTCCGTAGGCTCAAAGTGCGTTTCGACTGGATCTATCTCGGCCCCCATCCGCGGCTCAAGACACGTTTGTTGGCGGAAGTGGTCGGCGCGCGACGCATCTGGAGCGTGCGACATCTCGATGCTGAGCGGTTCATCGGTGAGCAGGTATTGGCAGACGTACGCGACCTGGGGCTCGCGGGGACTGCTGCAGGCACGCTGCCTTACGGTGGTGAGTGGGGCGCAGCCGCCGCGCGCGCCGGTGACGGTGCATATCTGGTGTTGCACCCCGGCGCCAAGGGCCGTTGGCAGACCAAGCAGTGGCCGGAGGAGAAGTGGCGGGCACTCATGGGCTATCTGCTGGAGACGTCGAGTCTGCGGCTGATCTTGGTGGGGACGCCGGGTGAACAGCCGATGCTCGAGGGTCTGTCAGCGGGCATCCCGGAGGGTCTGCGCACGCGGGTGTCCGTGCGTTGCGACTATGCGCTGGCGGATCTGGCGGTGTGCCTGCGGGGCAGTCGGGGCGTGATCTGCCACAACTCCGGCGTGATGCACCTCGCGGCCATGCTTGGCAAACCGACCCTGGCGCTCACCGGTTCCGCGCCGCTACATTGGCGGCCGCCCTATGCCAACGTGCAGAACCTGGATTCAGGCCTGTGCAGCCTGGCCTGTGACCAATACCGCTGCCCTGTGCCTTTCTATCAGGCCCGTTGTATCCGCGGCTTGGAGTTGGATGCAGTGGCCCTGGCCGCCAGACGACTGCTGCTGGACTAGGCGGTCGGACGCAGGCCCTCGATCAAGGCCGCGTAGCGTGCGGCGATGTGGCTCCAATCGAAATTCTCCTGCGCATATTCGCGGCCCCGGGCCGCCAATCGGGTACGCAGTTTCTCGTCCCACAAGAGCACGTGCAGGGCCTCAGCCAGCTGCCTGGCATCGCCGGCTGGGAACAGCAAGCCTGTCTCCCGGTCGCGGATCACGTCTTTCACCGCTGGCAAGTCGCTCGCCACTACTGGGCAGCCGCAGGCCAGGGCCTCCACCGGCACCAGCCCCAGACCTTCCTGGTCGCCATAGGCTGTCACCACTGAGGGGAATACCAGCGCCGCTGACCGCTGGTACCAGGGTGGCAAATCCTTGTTGGGCACCGGGCCCACGAAGTCCACGATCCCGTCGAGCTTCAGGCGGGTGCAGAGCTGCTTCAAACGTGTCTCTTCCGGCCCGCTCCCGATGATGTGCAGGCTCAAGTCCGGCATGTCCTTGATGGCGGCCATGGCCTCCAGCAGTACATGGATGCCTTTCTTGTCTGCCAGACGTCCAGCGAACAACAGGCCGCTGCGGCTGATGGGCGAAGTGGGTGGCACGAAGCGCTCCCGGGTGTCCACGCCCATGGGCAGCACGCTGCAATTGGAGACATCGCCCGCTTCTTCGCGCATGTCGTCGAGCATGGCCTGGCTGACGACGGTGATGCGCTCGGAATGGCGCACCACGTAACGTCTGCACATGCGGGCGAGGCCACCGCGCAGGCCGTAGAGATCAGCACCGTGCGAGGTGCAGATCAGCGCCGGACGGTAGCCACTTAATGCACGCGCGATGAGTGCGATGAGTCCGTGGGGCAGCAACCAGTGGGCGTGGATGGCATCGAACCTCTGCTGCCGCAGCAGCCTTAAGGTCGCGAGCCACTCGGAGAACAGGAACACCGGCAGTCCCAGCAAGCGCCACGGCCGGCGGCGCAGACCCGGCAGCATGCCGCTGGAGTAGGCGAGGGTCTCGAAGCTCTCCGGCCCATAGCGGAAGCGATGCACCTGTACGCCGTCCATCACCTCATGGGTCTTACAGCCTGTGGCGTGGGGCACCAGCACATGGACCTCGTGATCCATCGCTAGCCGGCGCGCGAGCTCGTGCACGAAGGGAGGCAGGGAGTCGTCGGGCCAGCGCGGATAAGTGGAGGCCAACACCAGCACGCGCATCCGCGGCTTTCCGCTGCGGGCCATATCAGGCCTGACGGCTGAACATCAGCGTGGTGATCTGCTCGGACACGAGGCCGATTAGGAAGATCAGCACCGAGGTGATGATCAGGAGTGCCGTCATGTTGGTGAAACGATGATACTCGATGAAGGTATACACGTAGTAGCCGAGGCCGGTGCAGAAGAACAGCGCACTGATGGGCAGGAAGATCTTCAGCGGTGAATACAGCGTGGCGATCTTGAAGATGATGAGCAGGAAGCGCACGCCATCCCGCAAAGGTTTGATATGGCTTTTGCCGGCGCGCTTGTGGGCATCGATGGGTACGTAACCGACCCGATAACCGGCGCGGAAGAACGCCATGGTGATGGTGGTCGGATAGGAGAAGCCGTTGGGCAGGAGATGCAGGAATTCGCGGAAGCGCGCTGTCTCCGCTACCCGGAAGCCCGAGGTGAGGTCCAGGATGCGGTGTCCCGTCATCCAGCTCGCCAGCAGGTTATAGAAGGTATTGGCGAGATGTCGCCAAGGAGAGGCCTGGGAGCGCGCGCCGGTGCGGGCGCCCACCACCATGTCGTAGCCCTGGGCCTGGAATTCGAGGAGTCGCGCAATGTCAGATGGTGCGTGCTGGCCGTCCGCATCCATGCAAGCCACAAGCTTGCCTTTGGCCACGCGCACGCCGGCTTTCACCGCAGCGCCGTTGCCCATGGAATAAGGATTGCGCACCACCACGGCGCCAGCCTTGCGGGCCAGTTCACCGGTGTCATCGTTGGAGCCGTCATCCACTACCACCAGCTCCGCATCGGGATGTCGGGTCTTCAGTTCCTGGAGCACAGGGCCGAGGCTCGCCGCCTCGTCCTTGGCGGGGATCACGATGGACAGCGGTATCTTGGTTTCACTCATGCGTATAGGCGATGTCTTGAGGACCGGCGCAATATAGCACCGTTCCGGCCGTTCACCGGGAGGGCGGCAGCGTATCGATCTGCTTCTGCAGGTCCTCGATCACCGGGTCGAGGTGGCCTAGGTAATCCATGTGCCTCAAGCCCTCCAGGTCCCGCTCGGCCAGGGCACGGTCCTGCAGGCTGAGGTCCATGGTCACCAAGTTCTCCTGATATTGGGGCTCCCTCGGCACCAAGGCGGCAGCCTCGCCCATCAGCGCGCGTGCTCTCTCATAGTCCCGGTCCATGATGGCTTCGTAGTTGCCATAGATGACCAGGATGTTGGCGTGGGTGTCCTTGAGCTGGGAGAGATAGGGGTTGGCGAGAGCCGATCTGAATATGGCCTGCATGTCGCCGGCTTTGACCAGGCAGTTGCGCTTGTCCACGCAGTCACCTAAAGCCGCCAGGCCCTGGATATCGGAGGCAGCGAGCTTGCGATCCCCGACCTTGACTGCGATACGCGGCATCACGTCCGCATCCACGGTGTTCCTGAGCTGTGCTTCCACCAACACCAAAGATACGTCCGGGATAACGGTGGAGTTCGGCACCGCCGAAGCGGCGCGCAGCGTCTTCACTGCATTGTCGTACTGTCTGGGATCGGTCATGAGCGCCAGGTTGGCGTAGGTCTGTCCCAACATGTAAGTGGCGTAGGGCGATTCAGGGTGATGCTCCGCCTCGGCGGCAGCGAACACCAGGTTATCTCGCCAGTCATAGGCCCGGCTCCAGGTCACGGTGGCGCAGAGCGCCAGCGCCATCCCCAAGAGCACATAGCGGACCGCGCGTGCTGGTGCCTGGGCGGACATGGGCATCAGCAGCGAAAGTACTGCCAGGATGATGCCTAAGTCCGGGAGATAGCAGCGATGCTCGTAGGCCAGCTCCAGGGGAAAGATGGTCGATTCCATGAGCTGGCCGCCGAAGAACCAGGCGATGCCGAATGCGACCAAGGGCAGACGCCGGCGCAACAGGAAGCTCGCTGCCGCGGCTATCACGATTCCGCCCGTGGCGAACAGGGTGGTGATGGGTTGCAGTAGCCCGCGGGAGGGGGCGATGTCGTCGTGGTAAAGCCCGAGCCAAGCCGGGTCAGGGACCAGGGTCCAGCCTATGTAGGACCAGAGCACGCGAGTCTCGGACAAGAGTCGTTCGCCCAGGGTGAAGTCGCGGCCAGAGTAGTCGAGCACGCCGCCGCCATGGGCGAACAGCGCCCAACTCAAACCCAGGCACCCCGGCAGCACCAGGAATAGGGCGTAGAACGCCACGATGCGACGGTCCGCGGAGCCATCGTTGCGGCGGAAGCGCAGCAGGAAGTACTCGATCACTAGCGCGTACACAGGGAGCAGCGCGCCGGATTCTTTGCACAGCACCGCGACCACGGTGAGCGCAGGTACGCAGGCCCATACCATGAAGGCACCGGTCCGGTCACCGCGTAGGCGCCCCGCGACATAGAGGTGCAGGCCGAGCAGGATGAAGAGACTGGAGAGCGAGGTCTCGCGCTGTACCACGTACAACACCGGCATGGCGTTGAGCGGGTGCAGCAGCCAGAGACCGGCGCTGAGATAGGCGAGCCATTCCAGACGCACCGGGTCGGCGGCAGGAGCCTGGCGTTCCCGATAGATGCCGAGCAGGCGCCGCAACAGCAGCAACACCAGCAGGCCGTCGCAGAGATGGATGACGAGGTTGGTGAGCTTGAGAGTGAAGGCGTCAGCGCCGCCTGTGAAGTAGCAATTGATGGCGAAGCTCAGCATGCTCAAGGGACGCATGGACGGACCCGCCTGGAACGAGAACATGGCGTGGCTCAGGGAAGCCCAATCCAGGTGATGGATGGCGATGGCGCTGTTGTCCACCACGTTGGTGTAATCGTCCAGGGCGAAGCCGCCGTATAGGCCCGGGATATAGGCCGCAACGGCGAGCATGCAGACCGCTAAGAACAGCAGTGGTTGGGCGAAGCGGGGGCGGAGCATAGGCAGTCGCATCAGCGGCCGGTCAGGGAAGCAGATAGTACGCGATTACGGACGTAGGCCGGCGCGGGGTCCGCTCATTTTCTGTGCTGCGCAGCGGTCAGCCGGTCGTAATCCGCCTGCAATTCAGCGAGTTCCGCCTCACGGCGCAGGTCATGCATATCGCGTAGCGTCTGCAATACGCCCTTGGCATCCTTGGTGTCGCCGTAGCGCAGCAGCAGGCGCGCGAAGTTGGCCTGCAGCTGCGAGTCCGATGGGCACAGGACAATCGCTTTATGACTGGAAACGAGGGACCCCGGGATATCCTGGGTCCGACTCTGGAACAGGGAGTAGTCGTTCCACATGTTGGCGGCAAAGGAAGCGTTGCTCTCGAGCATCGGATTCGCCAGAGCAGAGTGGAACACGCCTGCCATATCCGGATAGAGAGTCTGGTTCTTCGGCACGGCCATCTGGATCAGGGTCTGCAAGGAGAACTGCAAGGTGGCGCTGATGTGGGCGGTGCCTGCATCTGCGGCGGAAGCGACCAGATACGTTCGTGCCTGTGGCATATCCCCGAGTTCGGTGAACATATAGGCCAGGCTCACGTCCTGGTTGATGCTGTATGCGTCCGCGCGTTTGGAGCGCTCCGCCGCCGCAATGGCTTTCGGCACGAGCGAAGTATCGTGGGTCGAGACGATGTAGTTGAGATAGGCCCACTCAAGCTCGGCGAGCGCGCGCGGTGAATCCGGATGATGCTGGGTCTCGGAGCGGGCGAAATCCAGTTCCGTGCTCCAACCCGTGGCGCGTACCGCCGTGGCGACGGACATGGCGGCGATGCCGATCACGATGAGTGCTGCCACCAGGCGTGCTTCGCCCTGTCCCCGTGCCAGCATGTACAGGGTGCCGGCGATGCCGAAGATCAGGCCGAACAACGGCAGGTAGTTACGGTGCTCGAAGACCAGTTCCAACGGCAATACCGTGGACTCGATCAGGTGGCCGGCAAAGAACCACAATATCCCCAGGCTGAGCAGGGGCAGGCGCCGGCGCAGCAGTACGCCAGCCGACAACAGGGCAGCGATGACGATGCAACTCGGTAGCGTGGTCCAGGGGGTCAGCAGTCCACGTGAGGGCACGATATCGTCGTGGAACAAGGCCAGTTGTTGCAGGTCAGGTAAGGCCGCCCAGCGCAGATAGTCGAGGAGGATGCGGGACTCGCTCAACACCCGTTGCACTGGCGTGTAGTCGCGTACCGAATAGCCCCAGAAAAGCGCGCCGGGACGCAACACGATGAGGGTGAGCAGAGCGAGACCCGGGAGCAGCAGGAACACGCTGAAGAACGCCAATACCCCCCGATCCAGTTTGCCGTCACGGCTTTTGAACCCAAGCAGGCAGAACTCGAAGATGAGCAGGAACACCGGCAACAGCGCCGCGTTCTCCTTGCACAGTAGGCCCGCCAGCATGGCGAGTGGCGTGCACAGCCATATCAGCCACCTGCCGTCACGCCCTTCCCGTTGTCGCCGCCGGCCGTGCAAATAGGCGAGCAGACCCAGGCCGCTGAACAGCGCAGCGAGGCAAGTCTCGCGTTGCACTATGTACAGTACGGCGGTGAGGTCCAGGGGATGCACGCACCACAACACCCCGATGCCGAGGCTCAGCCAGCCGATCTCGCGGCGTGTCAGGTCGGCATGCCGGACATCCGAGTAGGCGATGAGCATCTCGCGGGCGACGAGACATAGCACGGCGCCGCAACTCACGTGGATGACGATGCCGGTGAGCCTGAACGCGAACGGCGACAGGCCGAAGAAATAGTAGTCGAGCGCAAAACTCAACATGCTCAACGGGCGCGCCAGGTCGCCGCTCGGCGAGGACAGGGCGGCCTGTGACAAGCTGGTGAACCCGAGGTCCCGGATATGGACGGCGGAGTTCTGCACGATGCTGCCGATGTCGTCGAACAGGAACTCCCCGGGCAGGCTCGGCAGATACACGGCGATGGCTGCCAGGACGCCCAAGGCACAGGCCAGCAGGAACCATAGTTGCGAATGGGTTTTGAGCACGCGCCGATGCTACCGGGAGTTCAGAGGGGTAAAAAAACTATGCCCCGCGAGTGCGGGGCATAGTGGATAACGAATGTCCTTAAGACTTTCGCAATCAGCTAGCAGGATTGATATCGCGGCAGGAAGCCGGGAGATACTTCTGGTCCACCGGGCCGCCCGAGCCGGCATCAGCCGTATTCGAGGGACCGCAGTGCCAGGTGTTGCCACCGTCAGTGGTCCAGATCTCGACGCTGGTGTCCTTGATGTGCGCGTTCGTGCCAGTGTCCTTCATGGTGGCTACGATACCGATGGTGCCGCCCGCGGGGGTCGAGGTGGCATGCACGGTGGTGATGTAGCGACCGGCACCGATGGTCGGGTTGTCGCTAGCGGTGCTGTACACGGACTCGAGGCCGTGGGTGGCGCCTGCGCCAATCGGCCAACGGCTGTTGTTCTGGTAGAACTCGGACATGCCGACTTCACCACCACCCGCCAGCTGGATGCCTTCCGACATCTGCGAACGAGCGATGTAGTCCTGGTAGGCCGGGATGGCGATGGCCGCCAAGATGCCGATGATCGCGATCACGATCATCAATTCGATGAGGGTGAAACCCTTTTGCAACGTCTTCATGTATGACTCCTCGGTTGACGGTCAAATTCTGGACAGAAACCTGGAGCGCCGACTTTACACTCCTGCTCTATACGTATGCAACGGATGTGCCAAGTATTTAAGTTTTAAATATCAATGAGTTAGCGCTAAAAAGAGTGGCCCAACAGTGTCAAATACTGACAATCCCTGTCACTGTTTGTCGGCCCCCCGGCAGAGGCGCGGCCTTCACTCCAGTCCCAGCTTCTTGATGCGATAACGCAGCTGCCGGAAGCTCATCCCCAGCAGTTTTGCGGCGGCCGTCTTGTTGTAGCGCGCCTGCTCCAAGGCCTTCTTGATGGCTTCCTTCTCCACGTCACCGAGTTGCTTGCCCAGGGGCTGGGTGCCGGGCCCGGTCACGGCTTCCACATCGTCTGCTTCTGCGGCGCTCTGCAGATGTATGTCGTCGGCGTCGATCAGCTCGCCCTCGGCGAGGGTGGTGGCGCGCTCCAGGATGTTCTCCAACTCACGCACGTTGCCGGGGAAGCCATGGCCTCGCAGCAGCGTTGCAGCGTCCGGTGCGAGCTTCGCAGGGGGCCGGCCGCTGCCCTGTGCCAGGCGCGCGAGCACATGTTCGGCCAGCAGCGGCAGATCCTCCAGACGCTCGCGCAGGGGCGGCACACGCAGCTCGATGACGTTGATGCGGTAGTAGAGGTCTTCCCGGAAACGGCCGGTGCGCACCAGCTCGCCGAGACTGCGGTGGGTGGCTGAGAGGATACGTACGTCCACCGGCGTCTCGCGCTGTGCGCCCACCGCGCGGATGGCCTTCTCCTGGATCACACGCAGGAGTTTCACCTGCATGTGCAGCGGCAGTTCCGCCACCTCGTCCAGGAACAGAGTGCCGCCCTGGGCTGCCTGGAACAGGCCGTCCTTGTCCGCCATCGCGCCGGTGAAACTGCCCTTCTTGTGACCGAAGAACTCGCTCTCCATGAGTTCGGTGGGGATAGCGCCGCAGTTCACGGCGACGAAGGCCGCTTCGGCGCGCGCACCGTTCTCATGGATGAGCCGTGCCACCAGTTCCTTGCCAGTACCGGATTCACCGCTGATGTGTACCGGCGCCTGGCTGCGCGCCACCTTGGCCACCATCACCCGTACTTGTTCGATGGCTGGCGAGCGGCCTAGGAGGCGGGTGCTGCTGTGGCCTTCGGCTTGGCGCCCTTCACGCAGCTTGAGAGCAGTGCTGACGAGCTTGCGCAAGGCAGCGAGATCCACCGGTTTGGAGACGAAGTCGAAGGCGCCGTTCTTGAGCGCCTGCACGGCGGATTCGACGTTGCCATGGGCGGTGATCACCGCCACCGGCACCTGCGGAGAATGGGTCTGGATATGGCTGACGAGCTCCAGGCCATTGCCATCCGGTAATTTCATGTCCGTGAGGCACAAGTCCACTGCCTGAGACTGGAGGATGGCGCGCGCCTGCTTGAGATCCGCCGCCAGCACGCAGCCCACCTCCATGCGCGTGAGCGTGAGCTCCAGGAGTTCGCGGATGGCGGGCTCATCGTCCACTACCAGTGCCGTAGGTTTGCGCATGTTCAGATCAACCAGCCTTCGGGCGTACCGAATTCGATGCGGAAGCAACTCCCTCCCTGGGGACGCGGGGTATAGGAGAGGCGGGCGCGGTTACATTCGCAGAGTTCCCGGGCGATGAAAAGGCCGAGGCCGGTACCGCGCGGGTCCGAGGTATAGAAGGGTTCGAAGATGTGCTCGGCGATGTCCGGCGGCACACCCGGGCCGCGGTCCAGGATCTCGAGGTAACCCGCGCCTTCCGATGCCAGGGGGCCGATGCGGTATTCGACCCGCGGCTCCATATCCGGGCCCCGGCGGCCGTGGCGCAGTGCATTCTCGGACAGATTCCAGACGATCTGATGCAGATGGGTGGGGTCCACGCGCATGCGCGGCAATTGGCGGTACTCAGCATCCAGCGGCACAGCCTCAGTGGACAACTCATGCCGGTCGCGGAACTCAGCGATGAAGTCTTTGAGCCAGGCGGTGACATCCAGGTCCTCGGCACGGGTGGCATCGCGCCGCGACAGTTGCAGGATGTTCTCCACGATGCGTTCCATACGCTCGGAGTGCTCGCCGATGATCTCGATGAGGCGCTTGTCGCCCTGGTCGATCTGCGGCGATTCGGCCAGCAGCTGGTTGGCATGACTCACCGCCGACAGCGGGTTCCTGATCTCATGGGCGATGCTGGCGGTGAGGCGCCCGAGCGTGGCGAGTTTCATCTGTCGCACCTGCTCGGCCACGGCGCTCGCGTCCTCCAGGAAAATCAGCGCGCCGCCGCCGCGGTTGCGGCCGATGCCGGCGAAACGCGGGATCAGAGGTCGGCCGTGGGGTGTCACCACCGTGGCCGGACGGGTGGCCTGACCGCGGCGCCAGTCCTGCAGTTCGCTGCAGAGTCGCGGTGCCACGTCAGCGAGCGGGCTACGCGCGTCGGCGCTGACGTGCAGGCTCTCAGCTGCGGCACTGTTGAGCATGCGGATGCGATCCTGCTCGTCCACCACTAGGATGCCGGAGCGCATGTGCTGGATCACATATTCGTTGATCTCCGAGAGGTCCGCCAGGTCGAGTCCGCGCCGTTCGGCCAAGGCCTCAGTCTCACGCAGGCGGCGGCCGACGTACTGGCCGCCCAGCGCTGCTGCGAACAGGATCAAGCCGATGATGCCAGCCTGGGTGTAACCGCCCTGCTCGCCGGTACCGTAGAGGATGGCGAGCCCCTGTTCACCCAGCACGGCCAGTGCCGCCACCGCGGCGAAGGCCACGCTCATGCGCCGCGACAGCAAGACGCTGTTGATGGAGATGGTGATGAACAGCAGGCTGCCGAGGCCGCTGGCCGCGCCGCCGGAGGCGTGCATGAGGAGGACCACGGCGGCGATGTCGGCGGCGAGCTGGACGTAGGTCTGGAGCTGCAGGCCGGGCCGGCGTGCGCTCACCGTGAAGGTGGAGAGCGCCCCGAAGCAGGCGTACATGATGCCGGTCCACAGGAACAGATCCGGGTAGACATCGCCCAGCAGGCGCGGGGTGCGATCGCTGAAGAACAGCGCAAACACCAGCCCCCCGACCACCATCCGGAACAGGTTGACGATGTTGAGCAGGCGCCAGGCAGCAGCCTCGGCGGGCGACACCTCATGCACGGTCGTCTGCGGGTTCAGCGTGGCGCTCATGCCGTACGCGATCCTCTGCCTTTGCACATGCCCCGGCTTTGCTTCAAAATACCGCTCCTCCCACCCAGCCGAAATCCCAAGCCAATGAACCTGCACGAATATCAGGCAAAACAACTGTTTGCAGAATACGGCATCCCGGTGCCCCGCGGAATGCCGGCCAAGAACGCCGGCGAGGCGGTGAACGCGGCCCAGACCCTGGGCGGCAACCTGTGGGTGGTGAAGGCCCAGGTGCACGCTGGCGGCCGCGGCAAGGCGGGGGGCGTGAAGCTCTGCCGCAGCACCCTTGAGGTGCGCGCCGCCACGGAGGCCATGCTGGGTAAGCGCCTGCACACCCACCAGACCGGCCCCGAAGGCCTGCCCATCAACATGGTGATCGTGGAAGCGGGCTCCGAAATCGAACGTGAGCTGTACCTGTCAGTGCTGGTGGACCGTGCCCAGGAAAAAGTGGTGTTCATGGCTTCCCCTGCCGGCGGCATGGACATCGAGGAAGTGGCGGCCAAGACGCCGGAGAAGATCTTCCACGTTTGGGTGCATCCTGCCACCGGCATCCAGCCCAACCAGATCCGTGAGCTGGCCTTCGGCCTCGGGCTCACCAGCAAGGAGCACATGGCAGCGTTCGGCAAGATCGCCGAGGCGCTTTACAAGATGTTCATGGAGCGGGACGTGAGCCTGGTGGAGATCAATCCGCTGATCGTCACCAAGGACGGCGCCATCCGTGCGCTGGACGCCAAGCTGAACCTTGACGACAACGCGCTCTACCGCCAGCCCAAGCTCGCAGCTCTGCGCGATGCCTCCCAGGAGGACGAGCGCGAGAGCGCCGCCCGCCAGCACGACCTCAACTACGTGTCTCTGGACGGCGACATCGCCTGCATGGTGAACGGCGCGGGTCTCGCCATGGCCACCATGGACATCATCAAGCTGCACGGGGGCACCCCGGCCAACTTCCTGGACGTGGGTGGCGGCGCCACCACTGAGCGCGTGACCGCAGCCTTCAACCTGATCCTGTCCAACAAATCCGTGAAGGCCATACTGGTCAACATCTTTGGCGGCATCGTGCGCTGCGACCTGATTGCGGAAGGCATCATCAACGCAGTCAAGGGCGTGGGTGTGCAGGTGCCGGTGGTGGTGCGGCTGGAAGGCACCAACGTGGAGCAGGGCAAGGCGCTGCTCGCCAAGAGTGGCCTCGCCATCATCCCCGCCAACGACCTCACCGACGCGGCCAAGAAAGTGGTCGCCTCGATCAAGAAGAAGTGAAACCATGAGCATCCTCGTCAACAAGAAGACCAAGGTCATCTGCCAAGGCTTCACCGGCAAGCAGGGCACCTTCCATTCCGAACAGGCCATCGCCTATGGCACCAAGCTCGTCGGCGGCGTGACCCCGGGCCGCGGCGGTGAGAAGCACCTCGGCCTCCCGGTGTTCAACACCGTGCACGATGCGGTCAAGGCCACGGGCGCTGAAGCCAGCATGATCTACGTGCCGGCGGCCTTCGCCGCCGATGCGATCCTGGAAGCGGCCGATGCCGGCATCAAGGTGATCGTCTGCATCACCGAGGGCATCCCGGTCGTCGACATGGTGAAGGTGAAGGCCGCGATCCGTGACAAGGACTGCGTGCTCATCGGCCCCAACTGCCCCGGCATCATCACCCCGGGCGAGTGCAAGATCGGCATCATGCCGGGCCATATCCATCGCAAGGGCAAGATCGGCATCGTGTCCCGTTCCGGCACCCTCACCTATGAAGCGGTGTTCCAGACCACCAACCTGAAGCTCGGCCAGTCCACCTGCGTCGGCATCGGCGGCGACCCGGTGCACGGTATGAACTTCATCGACGTGATCAAACTCTTCGAGAAGGATCCGCAGACCGAAGGCATCATCATGGTGGGCGAGATCGGCGGCACCGACGAGGAAGCTGCGGCCGACTATATAAAGAAGCACGTGACCAAGCCGGTGGTGGCCTACATCGCCGGCGTGACTGCACCCCCGGGCAAGCGCATGGGCCACGCGGGCGCCATCGTCTCCGGCGGTGCCGGCACCGCCCAGGCCAAGTTCGCGGCCTTGGAGAAGGCGGGCGTGAAGACCACCCATTCCCCGGCGGAGTTGGGCAGCACCATGGTCAAGCTCATGAAGGGCGGCAAGAAGACCGCCAAGAAGAAGCCGGCGAAGAAGGCCTCCAAGAAGTCTTCGCCCAAACCCAAGAAGAAGGTCGCCAAGAAGAAGGGCCGTGGGCGCCGCTGAGCCGTTGACGCTCAGGCACTGAATACAGCATGAGCGCATCCCTGCGTATCGCCATGGCCCAGCTCAACCTCCTAGTGGGGGATGTGGCGGGCAATACGCAGAAGCTGCTCGATGCGGCTGCCGAGAGCCGCGACCGGCTCAAGGCCCAGATCGTGGTGTTCCCGGAACTGGCCGTCACCGGCTATCCCGCCGAAGACCTACTGTTCAATCCCGATTTCCGCGTCCAGGTGCAGGCCGCCGTCGCGCGCCTCACCCGGGAGATCAGGGGCATCCGCGCCCTGGTGGGCTACCCCCTGTATGAAGACGGCCGCATCTACAACGCGGCGGCCATGTTCGGGGACGGTAAGCTCGAAGCCGTGTACCGCAAGAGCGAACTCCCCAACTACGAAGTCTTCGATGAGAAGCGTTATTTTACGCCCGGCGGCAAGCCGGCCTTGATCGAAGTGGCGGGCTTCGCGGTGGGCCTCAACGTCTGCGAGGACGTATGGCATGCGGAGCCGGTCAAGCGCGCGACCGAGGCGGGCGCACGCCTGCTGCTGGTGCCGAACGCCTCGCCCTTCAATGTCGGTAAACAGCGCGAACGGGAAGACGAACTTCGCCAGCGCGCAGCCGAAGTGAGGGTACCCATCGTCTATGTGAACCACGTGGGCGGCCAGGACGACCTGGTGTTCGACGGAGGTTCCCTGGTGATGGGGGCCGACGGCAAAGTGGCGACCCGCGCGCCGAACTTCGAGGAAGGGCTGTATCCCGTGGACTTCCTGCTGGAGGCGGGCAGCGTCCGTGCGTTGCCGGGCCCCGTGCATGTGGATGCCAGCGAAGAGGAATGTGTGTATCGGGCCCTCGTGTTGGGCCTCAAGGATTACGCACGCAAGAACGGCTTCAAAGGCGCGCTGCTGGGTCTCTCCGGCGGCATCGACTCGGCCCTGACCCTCGCCATCGCGGTAGATGCCCTGAGTGCCCAGAACCTCACGGCAGTGATGCTGCCCACGCGTTTCACTTCGGACCTAAGTCTGGATGGTGCATCGGAGCAGGCTCGCAAGCTCGGCGTCGCCTATCACCTCATCCCCATCGAAGCGGTGGTGGAGACCCTGCAGGCTTCGCTACAAGGCGTGCTGCCGGATACCTCAGGCCTCACGGGTCAGAACCTACAGGCGCGGGCCCGGGGTGTGATGCTCATGGCCATCTCCAACCGCAGCGGCAAGCTCCTGCTCAGCACCTCCAACAAGAGCGAGGCCGCCATGGGCTATGCCACGCTCTACGGCGACATGGCTGGCGGCTTCGCGCCCTTGAGCGATGTGTTGAAGACCCGGGTCTATGCCTTGAGCCGTTACCGCAACACCTTGTCGCCGGCGATACCGGAGGCGGTCATCGAACGAGAGCCCACGGCGGAACTGGCGCCGGGGCAGAAGGATTCGGACACGCTGCCGCCCTATGAATCTTTGGACCCGATCCTCACGGCGTTGATCGAGAAAGAACTACCCCTCGCCGAAGTGGTGGCCATGGGCTTCGAGGCTGCATTGGTGAGACGCGTGGCGAGCGCGGTGCAGGCAGCGGAGTACAAACGCCGCCAGGCAGCGCCAGGCATCCGCATCAGTCGCCGCAACTTCGGCGACGACCGGCGCTATCCCATCACCTCGGGTTTCAAGCGAGACTAAAGCGAAGCCCCCTTGCGGGGGCTTCGAAGATCATCATGCGGGTCCGCGCGGCGTGTATTCGAGCGGTACGCCGGGGTAGTTCGTCTCCAGCAGACTCTGGGTGCTGGCCGCCAGATCATCGAGCCCTAACTTCTTGTAGCAGCTATACATGATCTGCAGCGCGTCCTGGGTACGGGGCGTCTGCGGATAGTGCTGGATGATGCTGTAGGAACGCTGCAGGGCCGAGACCCAGGCACCGCGGCGCATGTACCAGTCCGCCGCCTGCCAATCGAAGTCTGCCAGGCGCTCGCGCAGGAACACCATGCGCTGGCGCGCGTCGGGGATGTAGCGGCTGTCCGGGAAGCGCTCGATGAGCAGGCCGAAGGCCTCGAAGGACTTCTGGGAGTTGCCCGGATCATGTTGGAAGTTGTCGTGGCCGAACCATTTGCGCAGGAAGTCCACTTCCGGGTCGAAGTAGGCCACGCCCTTCATGTAATAGGCGTAGTCCACGTCCGCATGGCGTGGATGCTCGCGGATGAATCGGTCCGCCGCGTCCACCGCCGCGTCGTAGTCCCGGTTCATGTAGTTGGCGTAGATGAGGTCGATCTGCGCCTGGGTGCCGAAATCGTCGAAGGGGAAGCGCGCCTGCAAGGTATTGAGCCGCTCGATTGCCGTCTTATAGTTGGTGGCGTCCATGTTGGCCTGGATCTCGTTATAGAGGTCCGGGGCGGCCATGGTCTGGTCCTTGGACTTATCGGAGCTGCAACCGGCGGCGAGCGCGGCGGCGAGGCACAGGATCGCGGACAGGCGGAGGTAACGGTGCATGGGGGAGTTCATCGGCTGATTGCGGCTCTGCGGGCGGGCAGTATAACTGAACAGGGCGGGGCTTTTCAGCGGGGCTGTTAGACTGTGCGCACCCAAGTGAGTTGCCCCGCCCAAGATGACCGCATCCGCAAGCCGTGAATCCCGTATCCCGCCGGAACTCTCCGGCCAGCGCTTCGACCAGGCCCTGGCGCAGCTGTTCCCGGAGTATTCGCGCAGCCGCTTGAGCCAATGGATCAAGGAAGGCCGGGTATTGCTGGATGACGCCAAGGCCCGCCCCCGCGACGCGGTGATGGGCGGCCAGAGGATCAGCCTCACGCCTGCCGAGGAGCCGCTCACCGGCATGGAGGCGGAGGACCTGCCGCTGGATGTCGTGTACGAGGATGCGGCCCTGATCGTGGTGAACAAACCCGTGGGGCTGGTGGTGCACCCCGGGGCCGGTAACCGGGCCGGCACCCTGCAGAACGCGCTGCTGCATCACGCGCCGGAGCTGGCCAAGGTACCGCGCGCGGGTCTGGTGCACCGCATCGACAAGGACACATCTGGCCTCTTGGTGGTGGCCCGTACCCTCGAATCCCACACCACGTTGGTGGCTGCTTTGCAGGCCCGTGAGTTCGAGCGTAGTTATCTGGCGGTGACCCTGGGTGTCATGACCGGCGGCGGTACTGTGGATGCGCCCATCAAACGCCATCCCACGGACCGGGTGCGAATGAGTGTGCGGGAGGGTGGCCGCGAGTCCGTGACCCATTACCGGGTGCTCAAACGCTTCCGCTCTCACACCTATATAAGCGTCGAGTTGGAGACAGGCCGTACCCATCAGATCCGTGTGCATCTGGCCCATGTCAAATACCCGCTGGTGGGAGATCAGGTCTACGGCCGGCGCCTGGGACCACCGCGCAATGCGAGCCCGGAACTGCAGGACGTATTGCGCTCATTCCGCCGTCAGGCCCTGCACGCAGCACATCTGGGCTTCGTGCATCCGGTGAGCGAGGAGAACGTGTCATGGGATGTGCCGCCGCCGGCGGACTTCCAGGCATTACTCGCGGCTCTCGAAGCCGACCTTAAATATGACGCTTGATCACGTCCGGCCCGACTGGCCGGCACCGAGGAACGTGCATGCCCTGAGCACCACGCGTATGGGCGGCGTGAGCCGAGGCGCCTATGCCAGCCTCAACCTGGCACAACATGTGGGCGACATCCCGGTCTCGGTGCTGGCGAACCGCGCCAAGCTGCAACTCGACATGGGCACCGCGAAGCCGCGCTGGCTCTCCCAGGTGCATGGCACCCGCGTGGCTGTATTGGACGGTATGCCGGTGCAGGAGCCTGCTGATGCGGCGGTCTGCGCAGCATCGGGCGAAGCCTGCGTGATCATGACTGCAGATTGCCTGCCGGTGCTGTTCTGCGATCAGGGTGGGACTAAGGTGGCGGCGGCCCACGCCGGTTGGCGTGGCCTCTCCTCAGGTGTGCTGGAAGCCACGGTACAAGGCATGGCGGTAGCGCCCGGCAAACTCATGGCTTGGTTCGGTCCAGCCATCGGCCCGCAAGCCTATGAAGTGGGAGACGAGGTGCGTGAGGCTTTCGTGCGGCAATCCGCGAAAGCCGCGGCGGCTTTCAAACCCGGCAAGGACCTCGGCAAATGGTGGTGTGATCTATATCTACTAGCCCGTCTGCGTCTTGAAACGCTGGGCCTCAACTCCATCCACGGTGGCGGGTTCTGCACTTATACGGAACGGGAACGGTTCTTCTCTTTCAGGCGTGATGGTCAATGCGGCCGCATGGCCAGCCTTATCTGGCTCGAGTAGTCAGCCGATCTTTTCCAGGGCTGACTGTTTCTCCAGCCACTCGGCTTCGATCTTCTCTAACTCTTTCTTCACCTCGGCCTGGCTGCGCAAGCTGTCCGCTAGCAGAGTCTTGTTGTTGTCTTTATAGGTATCTTCCGCCGCCAGCAGGGCATCCAGACGCTTCTTCTCGGCGTTCTGCTTCTCCATGCGCTTCTCCAGAGCCGCGATCTCCTTCTGCAGGGGTTTGCGTAACTCCGCCAGGCGCTGACGTTCCTGGGCCTCGGCGCGACGCTGTTCCTTGCGGCTGCCACCGCTCTCGGATTGAGGAGCATTAAGGCCCGCGCGCCGCGCAGCTGCATTCTGCAGCAACCAAGTGCGGTATTCGTCCAGATCGCCATCGAAGGGCGTGACCTTGCCCTGGCCCACCAACAGGAATTCGTCTGCACAGGCGCGTAGCAGGTGCCGGTCGTGGGACACCAGGATCAGGGTGCCTTCGAACTGGGCGAGGGCCACGGTCAGGGCCTCACGCATATCCAGATCGAGATGGTTCGTGGGCTCATCCAGGAGCAGCAGGTTGGGGCGTTTCCAGATGAGCAGCGCCAGTGCGAGCCGCGCCTTCTCACCGCCGGAGAAGGGGCCCACGGGTGAGAGCGCCATCTCGCCGCGGAAGTTGAAGCCGCCGAGGAAGTCCCGGAGGTCCTGCTCGCGTACGCCGGGCGCGATGGCAGCCAGTTGCTGCAGCGGTGAGCGGTCCTCTCTGAGAGTCTCTAACTGGTGTTGCGCGAAATAACCGATAGCAAGCCCCTTGCCCTGGCCCACGGTGCCGGACAGGGGTGCCAGTGTGTCGGCGAGAGTCTTCACCAAGGTAGACTTGCCCTGGCCGTTGGCGCCGAGCAGGCCGATGCGCTGACCATTCAGCAGCGAGAAACTGAGGTCGTTCAGTATCGTCTTCTCGCCTTCGTCAGTCTGGTAACCGCAGCGCACTTCTTCCAGGGTCAGCATCGGGCTGGGAGAAGCGAGGGGATCGCGGAATTCGAAGTTGAAAGGTGAGCTCACATGCACAGGAGCGAGTTTTTCCATCTTCTCAAGCGTCTTGATGCGGCTCTGGGCTTGGCGGGCCTTGCTGGCGGTGTAACGGAAGCGATCCACGAAGCTCTGCAGATGCGCCACTTCGCGTTGCTGCCGCACGTAGGCGGACTGTTCCAGCACCAGCTGTTCGGCTCGGCGGGTCTCGAAGGCGCTGTAGTTGCCACTGTAGCGCTTGATCTGACGGTTCTCGAGATGCAGGGTCACGTCGCAGATGCCGTCCAGGAACTCCCGGTCGTGGGAGATGATGAACAGGGTGCCGGGATAGCGCTTCAACCAGTCTTCCAGCCAGACGATGGCATCGAGATCCAGATGGTTGGTGGGCTCGTCCAGGAGCAGGAGATCGGACGGGCACATGAGTGCCTGGGCCAGGTTCAAGCGCATGCGCCAGCCGCCGGAGAAGCTCGCCACAGGTTGGCTGATCTCTGGAAGACTGAAACCCAAGCCCATCAACAGGGTGCTAGCTCGGGATGCGGCGGTGTACCCGTCCACGTCTGCGTAAGCGATGTGGGCGTCTGCTTCCGCGTGGCCATCGTGGGCGGCCTGGGCCTTGGCCAGTTGCGCTTCGATCTCACGCAAGCGCGTGTCGCCGTCCAGGGCATAGTCGAGGGCGGTGCGTTCCACCGCCGGGGTCTCCTGGGCCACGTGGGCCACGCGCCAGGAAGCAGGGAAGTCCAGTTCGCCGCCGTCGGCGTGCAGTTTGCCCCGCAGCATAGAGAACAGGGTGGATTTGCCGGAGCCGTTGGCACCCACGAGACCGGCTTTCTCGCCGGTATAGACCATGGCGCTGGCGTTTTCGAACAACGGCTTGGTGCCGCGTTGCAGGGTGAGGGAGTCGATGCGGATCACGGGGATTCTGTTGGCGCCGGTCGGGGCGCGCATTGTACCGGAAGCGGCAGCGGCCCTATCGGGCTCCGCACGGGTTAAAATCCGCGCCTGATACCGGATGGGACCGCCATGAGCCTGTTGTTCTGGATAATCCCCGCGACCCTGACGGGAGCCGTGCTGAGCGCGCTCCTGGCTTCGGTGCTGCTCCTGTTCCCGGCTCGTATCCGCACCTTGCTATTGCCCTCCCTGGTGAGTTTCGCCATCGGCGCACTCCTGGGCGCGGCTTTCCTGGATCTCTTGCCCGAAGCAGTGAAGTCCGCCGCGCCGGGCCAAGTACAGGGCGTGGGTCTCGCCATCGCCCTGGGGGTGCTGGGCTTCTTCCTCCTGGAGAAGCTCGCCTTCTGGCACCACGGCCATGAGGGACATCTCGACCACGAGGAACTGCGTAAGCATGCCGCTGGCACCATGATCCTGGTGGGTACCGGTCTGCATAACCTCCTGGATGGCGTATTGCTGGGCGCCACCTTCCTGACGGACGTGCACTTGGGCGTGGTGCTGGCCATCGCCATCATCGCCCACCAGATCCCACAGCAAGTGGGGGATATCTCGGTGCTGCTCGCGGCAGGGGTGGCCCGGGGCCGTGCCCTCATGCTTTCGGCTCTTTCCGGCGCCACTATGGTGGTGGGCGGTGTCGCCGCGTTCTTCCTGCTCGGTAGCCTGCAGGAAGCTATCCCTTATGTGCTGGCCATCGCCGCCGCCAGCCTCATCTACGTGGCGGTGGCGGACCTCATTCCCGGTTTGCACCGGCATGAGGGGGCTCGGCTCTCGGTACTGACGGTGGTCCTAATCGGGGCGGGCATCGGCCTCATATATGTCATGCAGGCCGCGCTCGGCGGCTAGGCGGGAAGGTTGAAAACCCTCCCGAAATCCCCATTTATTGTTCATCCGGTTTGCCCCTCCCTTTTGGGGGCCTAAACTCTTTCGAAGAGCAATAAATATGCGTATAGACAAACTTACCAGTAAGTTTCAGATGGCCCTGGCCGATGCCCAGTCGTTAGCCGTTGGCCAGGACCACGCTTATATAGAGCCGGTCCATCTGATGCTCGCGCTCCTGGACCAGGAGGGCGGCAGCATACGTCCCTTGTTGACCAAGGTCGGCGCCAACCTCAATCGCTTCCGCAACTCCCTGGATGCCTTGTTGGACAAGCTGCCCACGGTGCAGGGGCATCCAGGCGACGTGCAGGTCTCCCAGGACCTGACGCGCATCCTCAATCTCACGGACAAGCTGGCGCAGAAGCGCCAAGATCAGTTCATCTCGTCCGAACTCTTCGTCCTGGCGGCCTTAGACTCCAAGGGTCCGCTGGCGGATGCTTTGCGTGATGCAGGCGCTGCCAAGCAAGCGCTCGAGAAAGCGATAGAAGAGATGCGCGGCGGCCAGGCCGTGAACGATGCCGGCGCGGAAGACCAGCGTCAGGCGCTGGATAAGTACACCATCGATCTCACGGCCCGCGCCGAAGCGGGCAAGCTCGACCCGGTCATCGGCCGGGATGACGAGATCCGCCGCACTGTGCAGGTCCTGCAGCGACGCACCAAGAACAACCCCGTGCTCATCGGTGAGCCGGGCGTGGGTAAGACTGCCATCGTAGAAGGTCTTGCGCAGCGCATCATCAACGGTGAAGTACCGGAAGGCTTGAAGGACAAGCGCGTACTGACGCTGGACATGGGGGCACTCTTGGCGGGCACCAAGTTCCGGGGAGAGTTCGAGGAGCGTCTCAAGGCCGTGCTGAACGATATCGGCAAGGCGGAAGGCCGCATCATCCTCTTCATCGATGAGATCCACACCATGGTGGGAGCCGGCAAGGCCGAGGGTTCCATGGATGCGGGCAACATGTTGAAGCCCGCGCTGGCGCGCGGTGAACTGCATTGCGTGGGCGCGACTACGCTCGACGAATATCGCAAGTACGTGGAGAAGGACGCAGCTCTGGAACGTCGCTTCCAGAAGGTGCTGGTGGATGAGCCAAGCCTCGAAGACACCATCGCCATCCTGCGCGGCTTGAACGAACGCTACGAGGTGCACCACGGGGTCGAGATCACGGACCCCGCCATCGTGGCGGCTGCGACCCTCTCACATCGTTACATCTCCGACCGGCAACTGCCGGACAAGGCCATCGACTTGATCGATGAAGCAGCGAGCCGCATCCGCATGGAACTGGACTCCAAACCGGAGGCCATGGACAAGCTGGACCGCCGGCTCATCCAGCTAAAGATCGAGCGGGAGGCCCTGAAGAAGGAGAAGGACGAGGCCTCCAAGCGCCGTCTCGGCACACTGGAGCACGAGATTAAGAAACTCGAACGCGAGTATTCGGATTTCGAGGAAGTCTGGAAGGCTGAGAAGGCCCAGGTGCAGGGCGCGAGCCAGATCAAGGAAGCCCTGGAAAAAGCCAAGGCGGAACTGGAGACGGCGCGGCGTGCCGGCGATCTGTCGCGCATGTCCGAGATTCAGTACGGGCGTATCCCGGACCTGGAGAAGAAACTCGCCCAGGCGTCGGCCGTCGAGCACAAACCCACCGAGTTGCTGAAGAACAAGGTGACGGCGGAGGAGATCGCGGAAGTGGTGTCCCGCTGGACCGGTATCCCCGTGTCCAAGATGCTGGAAGGCGAGAAGGACAAGCTCTTACGCATGGAAGATGCGCTCAAGACCCGCGTGGTGGGCCAGGACGAGGCGGTACGCGCCGTAGCTAATGCCATCCGCCGTTCCCGCGCGGGCTTAGCGGATCCCAACCGGCCTACGGGCTCGTTCCTGTTCCTGGGTCCCACTGGCGTCGGCAAGACCGAGCTCACCAAGGCGCTCGCTACTTTCCTGTTCGATACCGATGAGGCCATGGTGCGCATCGATATGAGCGAGTTCATGGAAAAGCACTCGGTGGCGCGGCTCATCGGTGCGCCTCCGGGTTACGTGGGCTATGAGGAGGGCGGCTATCTGACGGAAGCAGTGCGTCGCAAACCCTATTCGGTGATTCTGCTGGACGAGGTGGAGAAGGCGCACCCAGATGTGTTCGGTGTGCTTTTGCAGGTGTTGGACGATGGCCGCCTCACGGATGGTCAGGGCCGCACTGTGAACTTCAAGAATACCGTGATCGTCATGACGTCGAACCTGGGATCTCAGGTGATCCAGGAGATGAGCGGCGAAGAGAACTACGAGAAGATGAAGGACAAGGTGATGGAGATCGTGGGCGGACATTTCCGTCCCGAGTTCATCAACCGTGTAGATGAGACGGTGGTGTTCCATCCCTTGGGCCATAGCCAGATCCGTTCCATCGCTCACATCCAGATCCAGCATCTGGTACAGCGTCTGGCGGACCGGGATATCACACTCAAGGTCAGCGATGCGGCCCTGGACAAGCTTGGCAAGGCCGGTTTCGATCCGGTGTATGGTGCCCGGCCCCTGAAACGGGCGGTGCAGCAGCAACTGGAGAACCCTTTGGCCCAGAAGCTCCTGGCAGGAGAGTTCGGCCCGGGAGACAGTATCAGCATCGATGCGCGGGACATCGGCTTCGAGTTCACCAAGGGCAAGTCAGCGGGGCCCAAGGCTGCCAACGGCTGATGTGACATTCTGTTACTGAGGACATAAAGCCCGCCCTCCGGCGGGCTTTATCGTTATATTAAGCGCCAGATCTAGAGCTTCAGCACGGAGCACGTCTCATGAAGATGCACACTCTGGCCCTATCTTGCGTGTTGGTCGGCTTCTCCCAGGCAGCGTACTGCGCCACCGATACGGCCAGCGCCGCGCCGGCTCCGAACACCGTACAGCACGCCGAGTCCAGTATCGCCGCGACTCGTGACAAGGATGGATGCACCATCACTCGCGCTACCAACAGCCGTTTCAGCCCGGTGGGTGTGGACAGCTATCGCAATGCCGATTCCCTCAACCTGGTCCTGCATGAGACTTTCGAGCGCGGCGACAACGACTGCATGGAGCAGGTCCAAGGCAAGGTCAGCGTGGAAGCCACGGTCTATGACAAGGACTTCAAGGACCCCAAGGTTTTGTGGTCTTTCTCCAGCGAAGGCTGGGAGGGTGGCGCGGAACCTGAAGGCCACTGGTCCCTGTATGGCGTGACCATGCCCGGTTGCTGTGGCTCCAGTGATACGGACACCTATTTCAGTCTGTGGAATGGCAAACGCCTGTTCTCCAGCACCGGCCCGATCCTGAGCCTGGAAGTCCCCAACTCCGGCGGTCTGCTGCGCTTCGTGGGGCTCATGGACAATGCCGCCAGCATGTCTTTCGATAAGGAATCCGGCGGCGCCGACGATGCCATCGGGGTGTTGTACTTCTCCTCGGACCGGGAGCCAGGCGAGACCCTGGTGTTGCACGGCCGTAAGGGAGACGCCTACCACTATGCCGGCCTGCGCTTCGTATTGCGCGGCAAGGCTCAGGCGGGAAGCGAACTGGACCTCTGGTCCGCGAACAAATCCAAGGATCCAAAGTCCATCACCGGCTTCAGCATCCGCGGCAAGCTGGAATGCGAATGCGACCGTCCGATCCTGAGCTTCGAGGTGCCGGTCGTGGACGGGCATCTCGATGCGAAGAGCGCCAAGGCCAGCGACAAGACCGTGAGCTTCAGCGCCGGCCCCACGCCCTGAGCTACTAGGCAGCGTGGAAAAAGAAGGGCCGCTTGCGCGGCCCTTCTGCTTTCTCAAGCCCGGATCGAATCAACGATGGTCGTGCTTGTGACTATCATCGCCGCCGCCACCGAAGAAGCCGTCTTGGTTGCAATCCACGCCTTCAAGGGCATGGATGGGTTGCAACACCAGGCCCGGCAGATCGCTGTCCAGGAAGGCGAACACAAAGAACTGGTTGGGATTGTCGACCGTCACGCCGTTGTCATCGGTGGTGGTGGCTAGGAAGTCGTTGTCGTTGCTCACGTACAGCGTGTGCTCTTTGACGCCATCGATCATCACATCGGGGCCGAAGGTGATGCCCTCAAGCTTGGCCGGCACTTGGTCTGCGGAGAAGCCATGGTTACCCAACACCGCCACAATGTCCAGGAACAGGGTCTTGGTCAAAGCGGCCGGGGCCAAGTTCGCGGCTCCAGTGACATTGCTCACGTCGGTAGCACCGTCCAGGTCGATGATCGAGAGCTGCTTGAACTTGGCCTGGGATTGGTCGGCACGGCCGTGACCGTCACGCTCGTCTACCAAGAACTGGTGGTCGTTGATGGCAGTGATGTCGCTCACGGTGGGGAACTTGGGCTTGGAAGTACTACCGGTGTTGGTGAGCGGGTAGGCGTACTCATGAGTGGTGCCGCGCTGTAGGTCGATGGTGACGATGCGTGTGTAGGGGCCGTTGTCGCCGCCGTCCTGGATCAGGGCTTCCTGCATCACGCCCACTAGCATCCGGCCGTCCGGAGTGATGGCGAGACCTTCCATGCCTTTATTGGCTATGCGGCCGGAGGTGTTACCCGAGATCTCGGTGGCGCTATTGGGGCTCAGATTGCTCACCGCCAGATTGGCCGGCAGCTTGAAGCTGCGGATACGCTGGCCGCTAAAGCGATCAAACTGATAGATATAGGGGCCGTATTCGTCGGAGATGTACACGCTTAGGCCGTCGTTGGAGACGCGGATGCTCTCACTGTCTAGGCGCGCGTTGTTGCTATTGGACGATGGTTTGCTGGGATCGAAGCCGTCGGAGCGGCCGGTGAAATAGAAAGTGTGGTTGATCCGATTCAAGGCCGGCACACCGCTGCCGTCCAGGTTCCCGTACACCAGCGGAGTCGGGCTGGAGAGCAAGGTGGTGGCGCGTAGGGTCGGGGTCAGGATGAAGGGCAATGCCGAACCAGCGTCGCTGGGCGCGAGTGCCAGGTGGAAGGTCTCGGTGCGGTTGATATAGGCCACGGTGTCATCCACCGCGCTGTCGAAGGGCACCGCGTTCGGGCCGCGATCCGGCACGGTGATGAAAGTCTGGCCACCGGCATAAGCGATCCCGGAGCCCAGTCCACCCAGGCGATTGCCGGCCACGCCGTTCTCGAGGGGCGCGGTAGTGTGGGTGTTGAGATCCTGGTAAGTGCCGCTGACAGAGCTTACGGCGATGAGGTCGGGAGCAGCCTGGGCAAGAGGCGCCACGGCGAAGGCGGCGAGCGCCAAGGGGGTGAATCGGATCTTGATCATGGATGTCTCCTCGGATGGATGGGACAAGCCGAGGAGGTTGCTACAGGTGCATGACGAGCGGATGGCTGGACGTTTTCAACTCTGTGTAAAAATTATGTCGAATCTCCGGTCAGCGCTCGACTATAGTCATGTCTCGGATAGCAATGGGGGGGTCATGAGATGCGCATCAAGATAGTACTATTCGCAGTCGTAGCCATGTTTGGATCCATGGCGGTATCCGCCGATGACAACTTCACGGATGTGAGCAAGCTCGCAGAGCTCATGCAACAGGATCATGCGAAGCTTGGCTATGATCAATACATGCAAGCGTTCATCCAGTACAACAATTCCCTGCATCTAGACAGCCAGGGCGGTTGCTCTGCCATCGCCAAGACCCCCGTCACCCTCTATATCGTGATCGTCGATAGCTATGTCAGCTACATCACGCCCATAGTGGACGACGAGAAAGCGCGCTGCTTCAGGAAGTTATATCTCGGCCTGCGGGTGAAAGCGCCACCGTTCTCGCCCTTCGTCATCGAGATGCAGTTCGCGGGCGCCAGCCCCTCATCCGCTGCGCCAGCCTCCCACAGCGACACAGACGGCCACTAGCATCAGCATCACACCCACTACGCGGGCGATGCGTGATGCGGCGCCCGGGTCAGTCGCGAGCTTGGCACGTACTTTGGCGGCGAGTAGCGCTACAGAGCCATAGACGATGACTTGGCAGAGGGCACCGATACCCCACAGCACGGTACCTTGCATCCAGAGTGGGCCATAGTCAGGGCGCAGGAACTGCGGGATAGCGGCCAGTGTGAAGAGATAGGCATTAGCGTTCAGCAGGTTGTTCACCACGCCCTGACGGAAAGCCTGAGCGGGGCTGCGTATCGCGGCACCAGGGTGCAGGTGCAGCGCCGATGATCCCCTGAAGATGTTGAAGCCGATCCAGGCGATGTAGGCGGCGCCCGCCAGCAACAGGAAGCGGAAGGCCGTGGGATAGAGCCGCAGCAACGCGCTCACCCCCAGCACCACACCCGCCATGAAGAAGATGGCGCCAGTCACGATGCCGGCGAGGGCGGCGAAGCCCACCCGCCGCCCACCGGTGAGGGCGTTGGCCAGCACGTAGGTCATGTCCATGCCCGGCAGCAGGATCACGCCGAATACCAACAGGAAGTAAAGCCAGAGATGGGCCAGGTAAGCCATGGGCCATTATGCCGTGGCACGCGGTACCTACACGCCGCGCCAACCATCCATAGCGGTGAACACCGCCACCAGCATCAGCATGGCTCCCACGCCGCGGCTCACGCGCACCGCGGATGCTGGGTTGCGCTCAAGCCAGTCCCTGAAGCGACCTGCCGTATAGGCGAGGGGGCCATACACGCCTACCATCCCTAACAGGATGATGAGCCACATGATCAGGCCCTGCAGCCAAAGCGCGCCGTATTCCGGGCGCAGGAACTGCGGGAACACCGCCAGCATGAATAGATAAGCTTTGGGGTTGAGCAGGCAGGTGACCATGCCCTGCTGGAAAGTGCCCCAGGGACTGCGCCGGCTGGCTTGTGGATGCAGGTGGAAAGCGGATGCACTCTTCAATATCGAGAAGCCGATCCAAGCGATGTATAGCGCGCCTGCCAGCAGCATGAAGCGGAAGGCGGCGGGATAGAGTTTCAGGAGCACGCTGATGCCGAGCACCCCGGCGATCACGTGGCAGGTGCCGCCGGCGGCGACGCCGCCCAAGGCCAGATAGCCTGACTTGCGGCCGCCCGCCAAGGCACTGCCCAGGATGTAGGCCATGTCCAGACCCGGCAGCAGCATAATGCCCAGCACGAAGACGAAGAACAGCCAGAGATGTGCGTATTCAGTCATGGTTACAGATTATCCCAGCTTGATATCAAGAAACCCCACTGCTGGTTATACGGCCGGCAGTGGGAGTTGAGGTTCACAGAGACTTACATCACTTGCCCGCGGGCATCAGGTCGTTGGTAAAGTTGGCTTCCCAGGTCTTGCCGCCGTCTTCAGAGAAAGCTTGCTCGAAATGCGCAGTGATGGGAGAATCCTTCGGGTTCACGGTCCAGGTATAGCGCACCACGATGGATTTACCGTCATAGGTGTCCGGTCCTTCGAATACACCGACGTTACCCGTGAACTTGCCCACCACCGGCGGCAGGAAGGTACCCTGCATGGAGAGGCTGTCCACCCAGTAGATGCTCCACAGGCCGGTGCGCGGATCGTAGAGCCGATAGGTCAGGCCCACGAAGCCCTTCTTGAAGTAATCGGTACGGTAGACGTCCTCGTCGCCGATCACGCCCGGCATCTGGTGGGCCTCGCTGTAGGAGTCGAACTCCACCCAGTCGTGGGAACCGGCGAACTTCTTCGCCAGCCGCCGGTTATGCATCTTCCACTTGCCCATCTCGAAGTCGAAGTCATGGGAACCGTCGCGCACCGCGGGGCCGGCGGTGGTGGCAGGGGATTCGGCGTAGACGCTTGCAGCCACGCAAGCCAGGGCGCCGAAGATCAGGCTGGGTATCAGATACTTCACGTGGTATCTCCTTGGTTTAGATGCTTGAGCTGAAATGCCGGGTGGCTTCGGCCTCATCCATCGGGATGATCTGGTTGGTCCAGTTGGTCTCCCAGGTCTTGCCACCGTCGGCGGAGAAGGCCTGCGCCCAATCGGCTACGACCATGTCGCCCTTGGGATGCACGGTCCAGGTGAAGCGCACGATGATGGTCTTACCGTCGAGGTTATCGGGGCCTTCGAAGATGCCCACGTTTCCTTCGAACTTGCCCACCACCGGTGGCTCGATGACGCCGCCCGAGAAATGGTTGTCTACCCAGTAGATGCGCCACAGTCCCGTCGTGGGGTCATAGGTGCGGGTGGTCATGCCCACGAAGTCTTTCCAGTGATCGGTCTTGAAGAAGTCCTCGTTGCCGATGCCGCCGGGTAGGGGACGGCACTCGTCGTAGGACATGAAGTCCTCCCATTCATGGGAGCCGGCGAGGCGCTTCAACAGGCGGTGGTTCGGCATCTTCCATTTGCCGTAGAGGAAGTCGAAGTCGTGAGAGCCATCGCGGACCGCAGTGACTTGTTCTGCGGCCACCGTACCAGTGGCATTGTTGGCGAGGACTTCGGGGCCATAGCCGCCGAAGGCCGTGAGCAGCATGGCACCGGCGATCAGGGCCATGGGGCGGGTGTGGATAGGCATGTCCGGACTCCTGTGTTGGAGCCCGGCGGGATACCGGGCTATGGACTAGCACGGTAGGAGATAATTAGGGCATTTCTCGCCCTAATTACAGATAGACTATTCCCAATGGCGAGATCCACCACCCGAGTCCTGGCAGTCCTGGAACTGCTGCAGACCCATGGCCGCATGAGCGGCACGGAGCTGGCTGACCGGCTGGCAGTGGACACCCGCACCCTGCGCCGTTACATCGCGACGCTGGAAGAGATGGGCATCCCCCTCACCAGCGAGCGCGGACGCTACGGTGCGTACATGCTGGTGGCGGGTTTCAAACTACCGCCCATGATGTTCAACGAGGATGAAGCCCTGGCTCTATCTGTGGGTCTCCTGGCGGCCCGCAGTCTGGGATTGGCGGAAGGCGCCTCCGCCGTAGCGAGTGCCCAGGCCAAGCTCGAGCGGGTGATGCCCACCAAGCTCAAACAACGGCTGCGTGCAGTGGACGAGACCGTGACCCTTGACCTCACCCGCAGCGCACCACCGGGCGACAATCGCGCGCTCACGGTGTTGAGCGCTGCAGCCCAAGCACAGAAGCGCGTGCATATGCATTACCGCTCCTCCAAGGGCGAGGACAGCGAGCGGGACTTCGATGCTTATGGGCTTCTGTATCGCAATGGCAGTTGGTACGTGGGTGGCCACTGCCATCTGCGCCGCGGTCTGCGCTCGTTCCGGTTGGATCGGGTGGGCCAGGTGGAGATGCTGGAAGCAGCGTTCGTCCGTCCTGCGGACTTCGATACGGGTGCGCATCTGGACTTCAGCATCGCCACCCTGCCGCGGACCACGCCAGTGGAGGTATTGCTGAAAACCGACCTCAAGACCGCCATGCTGGAGATGGGCGAGCACATCGGCCTATACGAGCCCCAGGCGGAAGGCGTGTTGTTCAAGACCAGCACCGACGGCATCGACTGGATGGCGCGGCAGCTGGCGCGGGTGTCCTTCGGCTTCGAGATACGCAGTCCTGCGGAACTGGTGAGCTCCCTGCGGGCCCATGGCCGGCGCCTCGCGGCGGTGCCGTGAAATAACAACAAGACATCCGTAAATTTACAACAAGCTTGCTTGGAACAATTAGCTAACATCCCGAGTCCATGCAGGTATCCCGGTAGTGAGAGGTGAAGTCATGAGCGATCCCAAGAGTTTCCCATATGAGACCCATTTGGACGTCAAGTTCAAGGCCCTGGAGCTGGTGGACTTGAAGCCCCTGGTCGAGGCTGTCACACACCACTGGTACAACCAGACCCTAACCAAGGTGAATGACTCGGTGGTGCGCCTGGGCGTGATGCAAGGCGAATATCATTGGCACAAGCATGATGAGGATGATGAGTTCTTCTTCGTGCTGGAAGGCCTGTTCATCATCGATCTGGAAGGCCGCTCCGTGGAACTCAGGCCCGGCCAGGGCTTCACGGTGCCCAAGGGTGTGGTGCACTGCACCCGGGCACCGCAGAAATCCATAATCCTCATGGTGGAGAACGCAGGTATCATCCCTACGGGTGACTGAACGGGGGAGGTCCATGGGCAAGAAAGACCCGCGTGTCGACGCCTACATCGCCAACTCTCCGGACTTCGCCCAGCCGATCCTCAAGCACATCCGCAAGCTTGTGCATCAGGCGGATCCGGAGATAGAGGAGACGCTGAAGTGGCGCATGCCCACCTTCACCCATGATGGCATCGTCTGTGGCATGGCCGCGTTCAAGCAGCACTGCGCCCTGGGTTTCTGGAAAGGCAAGCTGATCGTGGATGGGAAGGGCCGTCGGGTGGACGACGCCATGGGCAGCTTCGGCCGCATCAAGAGCCTCAAGGATCTGCCGTCGGATGCCAAGCTCCTGGGCTATATCAAGAAGGCGGTGAAACTGAACCAGGAGGGAGCGAAAGTACCGGGCCGGTCCAAGCGCAAAGCCACGGCCTTGCGGGTGCCGGCGTACCTCGCGGCCGCCCTCAAGCGCGATGCCAAGGCCGCTGCCACCTTCAAGGCCCTCAGCACCAGCCACCGCAATGAATACGTGGAATGGATCGCCGGCGCCAAGCAGGCGGCGACCCGTGATAAGCGCCTGGCCACGACGCTGGAATGGCTGGCGGAGGGCAAGAACTACAACTGGCGCTACGAAAAGCGCACCTGAGACGGCTTGGCCCGGGACGGTTTCGACCCGCGTAGAATGGCGGGTGGGGAAGTCCTGGGATATTTTAGACCAAGGCTAATCGGGGAGACGGTGTGAAGCTCACGGCCATGCTGCTGCTATGCCTGCTCACCATGAGCATGCTCATGGGCGTCCTGGTGCTGGTGGTGGCCCGTGGCGAGCGGAAATCCATCGCGCTCAGGCTGTGGGGCTGGGGCCTCGTGGTCTACGCCGTCGGCATGCTGGTGATCATCTCCTCTTGGTGGCTGCCCTACGATCTCACCCAAGTGGTGGGTAACAGTCTCATCTCTTTCTCAGCCCTGCTCACCTCACGCGGCGTGTTCATGCACGTGCCGCAGCGCCCGCAACTGCATTTCACAGGCGGCCTCCTTGGTGTGGTGATCGCTGGGCTGGTTCTGAACCACGTGCTGCCGGGTTACGCGATCCTGGATATCGCCCTACCGACCTTCTATGCCACGCTGCTCTATATGGTGGTGTCCTGGCAGCTCATCCGCCATCCACCGCAGGCGGCCCAGGCCGCGGCGCGCTTCCTGGTGACTACCATCCTGCTGACGCTGGTGGTGTGGAATCTGAGGCTCGCGGCCATCTGGGTCTCGGTGGGCAGCAGTTCTGACCCGAGCCGCGGCGACGCGCTGCAAGCAGGCTTCGCCATCTTCCAGATGCTGCTGGTGGTGTGCTCGACCCTTGGGCTCATGTGGGTCGAGGTAAGGCTCATGGAAGCGGACCTGCGCCGTTCGGCCTTCACCGATCTGCTCACGGGCCTGCCCAACCGGCGGGCCATGCACCAGCGCTTCGATGAGGAAGTGGCCCGCTGCCGCCGCCAGCAACAGACTTTCGGTCTGGTGTTGTTCGACATCGATCTCTTCAAGCAGATCAACGACACCTGCGGCCACTACGTGGGTGACGCAGTACTGCAACACATCGCCGGGACCCTGGAACGCCATAAACGCGGCGAGGATGTGTTGGGCCGCATCGGCGGCGAGGAGTTCCTGGTGATCCTGCCGCAGCACGACCGCGAGGAATGCATCCGCGCTGCCAATCGGCTGCGCCAGGCAGTGGAGGGTGCCCGCTCCCACGAGGAGATGGCCACGCCCACTGCCACGGTGAGCGGCGGCGTTGCGGTGTTCCCCGAGGATGGCCAGGACTGGGATCGGCTATATATGGCGGCGGACCATCGCATGTATCGCGCCAAACGCGCCGGCCGCAATCAGGTGGAAGGTCGGGATGAATGAATCATCTGTATTTGATATCAGGCGCTGAACTATCGCGGTGACAGCGGTCTACCGTGCTGCCGCTCATGACACTCGGATTGGAAAGGACAAGCCCATGAAAAAGCTATTGCTGACGCTGGTGGCCTCTTCGCTGCTGGGTGCCGCTGCAGCACCCGTGAGCCTTGTGCAGAACGAATACGATTTCGCCGCGACCACAGCGCAGAAGGGCCTACGTGACGGCTTCCTCCAGTATCTAGACAAGCAGGCCATGACCTTGAGCCCCAAGCCTGTGAACGACTATGACGCTCATGAGAAGGCCAAGCCCTCCAAGGCCAAGGTCTCGCTCACCTGGTACCCGGTATGGGCGCTGGTCTCAGCCTCCGGCGACTTCGGCGTGGACACCGGCCCCTGGACTTATACGGCCGTGGGTAAGGACGGCAAGCCGGATATGGCTTATGGGGACTGGCTCAGTATCTGGAAGCGCGACAAGGACGGGCAATGGAAGATACTGTTCGATTCGGGTATCGACTATGCGGCGCCGTCAAAACCGCTCAAGGGTCTGGCCCATGATGCGGTGGTCCCGCAACTCAAGGTCCTGGATGGATCGGTACCGGCGGCTTCCGAGCTGCAGGATCAACTGCTGCGGGCGGAAGAAGTGTTCTCCAATAACATGGTGGTCAAGGGTCCGCGTGGTGCTTACGAGAACATGGGCACGGACGACCTGCGTCTGATGCAGGAAGACCACGAGCCGGTAGTGGGAAAGGCGGCTGTCATGAAGGCAGTAGGCGCGCAACCCGTGAGTTTGATCTGGCAGCCGTCCGGCGGCAGCGTGGCCCCATCCGGTGATCTGGGTTACCTCTATGGAATGACTTACACCGTGGCAGACGAGTACAAACTGCAGAAGCCCCTAGGCTCATTCATGCACGTGTGGCAGCGCGGCCCTGATGGGTGGAAGTTGCTGATCGCCATGGATACGCCGTTCCCGCCGGCGAAGTGAGGTCTAGCTGCGCCGTTCCAAGATGCTGCGCACCGTATCCACCGCTTCCCGCATCTTCTTCTCCGGCGTCACGGCGATGAACACCGTGTCGTCGCCTGCCAACGTCCCCACCACTCCATCGATGGCGTGTTGGTCCACCAGCACCGCCAGTGCCTGGGCGTAGCCCGGCCGGGTCTTGATGATCACCAAGTTAGGCGGCGCCGCAGATACGGCGTAGGCGGGGAGTTCCGTGGGCATGGGCTCGACCCGCTGGTAGCGTCCTGCGAGTTTCTGGATACCCAGCTTGTTTAGGTGGCGCGATAGCGTCGGCTGCGTGACCTTGTGGCCATCGCGCTGCAGCAGATTCAGGAATACGGCTTGGTCGGTGACTTCCCGGTCTTCCGTCAGTCTCAGGATGGCTTCATCCAGGGTCATGGCTGCATCCGTCATGGAGAAGTAAGAAAGACTGCATATAGTATTGCATTGTTCGTAATTAAACTGTATATAACCGCATTATATACTGTTTCAAGCGAAAATATTCAAGAATAATGCATATATTTAAGGATTCCCCGAAGAATACGCAGGTGCCGGCGCTGCTGCCTACCTATGCGCCGTATCCCTTCCCGCTATTGGAAGGGACGGGCGCGGTAGTCCGCGACGATGCGGGCCGTGAATATCTGGATTTCTACGGCGGCCATTGCGTGGTGGCCACCGGCCACAGCCATCCGAAGGTGGTAGCCGCAGTGGCGGAGCAGGCGGAAGCGCTCATCTTCTATTCAGCGGCGGCACGCCTCTCAGTGCGCGACGCAGCAGCCCAGGCATTGGTGGATTTCGGACCCGCGCACATGGCCTCGGTGTTCTTCTGCAACTCTGGTGCCGAGGCCAACGAGAGTGCTCTCAAGCTCGCGGTGCAGCTCACGGGTCGCCCGCGGTTCACTGCCTTCAAAGGTTCTTTCCACGGCCGCACTACGCTCGCCCTCTCGGTCACGGATTCGCCGTCTCTGAAGACGGGGCTTGAGTCCCTGCTGGCGCCGGTGGAGTTCCTTTCTTTCGGCGACCTCGATGCGCTGAAGGCCGCGGATCTCTCGAGATCCGCGGCTGTGATAGTCGAG
This sequence comes from Gammaproteobacteria bacterium, assembly GCA_036500225.1. Lineage (GTDB taxonomy): Bacteria > Pseudomonadota > Gammaproteobacteria > Natronospirales > REEB76 > DASUBN01. The sequence continues at coordinate 37,562 of DASYCJ010000058.1, read as the reverse complement.
CCCATCCAGTCCATGGCTGGCGTCAGCACCGCATCCCGTGAATGGTTCGTAGCCCTGGCAGAGAAGTGCCGTCGCGAAGGCGCCTTGCTGATATTCGACGAGGTGCAGACCGGCATGGGCCGGCTGGGCCAGCCCTCCGCCGCACAGTTCTACGGCGTCACGCCGGACTTCATCACCCTCGCCAAAGGCATCGCCTCCGGCGTACCCATGGGCGCCTTGCTCATGACCGCGGACATCGCCCGCGCCTTGAAATCCGGTGATCTCGGCAGCACCTTCGGCGGCGGGCCTCTGGCCTGCGCCGCACTGCTCGCGACCCTGCGAGTCATCCGCGATGAAGCACTTATGGCGAATGCCACACGACAGGCCGAGCACATCCGTGCGGGTCTCAAGGGTAGCGTGGTGAAGGAAGTGCGGGGCGAGGGGTTGTTGTTGGGTCTCAAGGCTGGTGCGCAGGCTGCAGCCCTCAAGAAGAAGCTACAGGAGCAACATATCCTGGTGGGCGGTTCTTCTGATCCCGAAGTCTTGCGCCTGATGCCGCCCCTGAACGTCTCGACAGAAGCAGTGGAAGGCTTGCTCACAGCTATCCGCGGTTTCACCCCTTGAAGCATTTCACCCACATCGCCGATCTCGGTGTAGACGGCGTGGCGTCGGTGCTGGATGAGGCCCTGGCCTGGAAGCGTAAGGGTCCGGGGGCGCATCTCGCTGGGAAACTCTTAGGCATGGTGTTCTTCAATCCCTCCCTGCGCACCCGTGCTTCTTTCGAAGCAGCCATGATCCGGGGCGGCGGTAACGCTCTGGTGCTGGATGTGGGTAACGGCGTCTGGAAGCTGGAAGACCGGACAGGGGTTGTCATGGACGGCGACCGACCCGAGCACATCAGGGAAGCCATCCCGGTGCTGGGTCGTTATGCTGATGCACTGGCGATACGTACCTTCGGCACACTGGAAGACGATGACATCGATGCCATGGATCCGGTGCTGAGCGCATTCCGCGAGCTGGCCGGGGTGCCGGTGATCAGCATGGAATCGGCCCGTGAGCACCCCTGCCAGGGACTCGCGGACGTGCTTACCCTGCGGGAGAATTTCGGCGCCACTCGGGGCCTGCCGGTGACGCTCACCTGGGCGCCCCACATCAAGCCCTTGCCCAAGGCGGTGCCCCATTCCTTCTTGCTCAGCGCTGCCGCCGCCGGTTGCGAGGTGCGTGTCACGCATCCGCCCGGTTTTGACTTGCATCCGGCTGTGGTGGACGAAGCCAAGGCTTACGCCAAACAAGTGGGCGGTTCTTTGAGCGTGACTCATGACCGGCGCACGGCGCTCTCCGGTAGCCGTGTGGTGTATGCCAAGGCCTGGGGCCCCAACACCACCGTGGTCTCGCCCAAGGAAGCTCCGGCGCACATCGCCAAGCACCGCGACTGGATCGTGGATGCCAAGGTGCTGGCCGCGGCGAAAGATCCCATCTTCCTTCACTGCCTGCCGGTACGGCGCAACGTGGAGGTAGCCGACGCGGTCTTGGACGGCACGGCCAGCCGCGTCATCGATGAAGCCGAGAACCGGTTTCATGTGCAACGGGTGCTCTTGCACCGCCTGTTGAACGTTTAAGAGGAGAAAAACCATGTCAGTCGCCCCCGATAGTTATGCCACCCTGCGCTCCGCGGCCCAGTACGTGCGCGCCTTCCGCGGCAAGACATTCGTCTTCAAATTGGGCGGTGAAGTGTTGGACGATCCGGCCATACGCCGCGCGGTCTGCGAGCAGCTTGCGGTCTTGTGGAGTTTCTCCATCAAGCTGGTGTTGATCCACGGCGGTGGCACCGGCATAGACGCCCTCTGCGACACCCTGCAGTTGCCGGTGGAGAAGGTGGCCGGCCGGCGCGTCACCACTGCCAAAGTCTTGGACGCCGCCAAGATGGTGCTGGCGGGTTCGATCCATACCGATCTCCTGGCGGATTTGAGAGCCGCAGGCCTGCCGGTGGCCGGCGTCAGTGGCGTGGATGGAGGTCTGCTCACAGCCCGCAAGCGCCAGCCAGTACAGATGAAGGACGATACGGGCCAATCCCAGTTCGTGGACTTCGGCCTGGTCGGTGACATCGAGAAAGTGAACCCGACCCTCCTACAGCACCTGTTGCAGGGCGAATACGTGCCGGTGGTGACGCCCCTGTCTGCCAATGATAAGGGTGAGGTGTTCAACACCAATGCGGATACCGTAGCGGCGGAGATCGCCGTGGCCCTGAATGCCGAGAAGCTGTTCTTCCTGCTGAAAGTGCCGGGTCTGCTGGAAGATCTCTCCCGCCCGTCCAGCCTCGTGCCCTATGCAAATCTCGAAGGCATCGAGGGTCTCGAGGATTCCGGCAAGGTGAGCGGCGGCATGCGACCCAAGCTCACGGCGATACGCCGGGCCTTGAGTGGCGGCGTGGGCAGCGCCCATCTGGTCAGCGGTCTCGTGCCTGACGCGGTGCTCACGGAAGTCTTCACCAACCAGGGCAGCGGCACCATGGTGGTGGCGCGCGCTGACAAGGCCAAGGAACAGGCGGCGTGAGCGCCCAACTCTGGGCCAAGGGACTGCCGCTGGATGAGTCCATCCACCGTTTTACGGTGGGAGATGATCCGCGATTGGACACGCAGCTCCTGGTCCACGATGCCTTGGGCAGTGCCGCCCACGCACGCATGTTGGCGGAAGCTGGCCTCATGCCGAAGTCAGACGCCGCCGCCGTGGTGAAGTCGCTCGCCGGCATCGCCAGGCGCGCGCGTCAGGGCGGTATCACCATCACCACCGAACAGGAAGACGCCCACACGGCCATCGAAGCCTTGCTCACGGTAGAGTTGGGCGACGCAGGCAAGCGGATCCATCTGGGACGTTCCCGTAACGATCAAGTGATCCTGGCGCTGCGACTGTATATGCGCGAAGCGCTGCTGGAGACCATGGAGCGCACCGCGAAGCTGGCGCTGAATTTCACGGTCTTCGCCCGGGCCCATGCGCATGAACCGATGCCGGGCTATACGCATCTGCGCCCGGCCATGCCTTCGAGCTTCGGCCTATGGGCCGCCGCCTTCGCCGCTGGCCTCGCGGAAGAGCTGCAGGCTATGCAAGCGCTCTACACCCGCCTGGACCGTTGTCCCCTGGGTGCCGCCGCCGGTTTCGGTGTGCCGCTGCCTATCGACCGCGAGTGCACCGCCAAGTTGCTTGGCTTCTCCGGTGTGCAGATCTCGCCGGTGGATGTGCAGAATTCTCGTGGCCGCCATGAGCTCGCCTTGCTCAATGCCTTTGCTTCCATTGGGCTCACCATGGAGAAGTTCCTCTGGGATGTATCCCTGTACTCCATGCTGGAGTTCGGTTTCCTGAAGCTACCGGATGCTTTCACGACTGGTTCCTCGATCATGCCTCAGAAACGCAACCCGGACGTGGTTGAGCTGGCACGAGGTCGCTGCCGCGAACTACGCGGCTACGCCGCCATGATGCAGGAGCTGGCCTCGGGTCTACCCTCCAACTATCACCGGGACTTGCAACTCCTGAAGAAGCCTTTGTTCGATGCGGTGCAATCGGTGCAGGCTTGGTTGGATGTACTCATCGCCCTGGTGCCAGCCCTGGAAGTGGATGCGGTCAGGGCGCAAGCCGCTTGCAGAGATGATATCTACGCTGCTCATCAAGCTTTTGTATTGGCTCAGGGCGGTATGCCTTTCCGGGATGCCTACAAGCAGGTGGCGAAGCAGCTGGAGGACGGCGGCTTCAAACCGGATCGTGACGCCCTGACCACGACCCATCTGGGGGGCGCTGGAAACCTTGGGCTCGAACTCATGGAATCAGAACTGACCGCGGCGCAGAGCTGGAGCCGAGATATCCGCGGAAAACTAGCCGCAGCTGAGAAAGAGCTCTGGAATTCCGACATCGGGGGCAAGACGAAATGAAGAAGCAGGTGGTATTGGCCTTCTCCGGAGGCCTGGACACATCCTTTTGCGTGGTGCATCTGAAAGAGCAGGGCTACGAGGTCATCACCGTCACTGTGGACACCGGAGGGTTCAGCCCCGAGGAATTGAGGCGCATCGAAGCGCTAAGCCCGAAGCTCGGCGCCAAGGCGCACCGCACCCTGGATGGACGCAACACCTTGTTCGACAGGTATCTGCGCTATCTCGTATATGGCAACGTGCTACGCGGCAACCTCTATCCTCTGAGTGTATCGGCGGAACGGGTCTGCCAGGCTGCGAACGTGGTAGCGGTGGCGAAGGAGTTGAAGGCCGGCGCCCTGGCCCACGGTTCCACCGGCGCCGGCAATGACCAAGTACGCTTCGACGTGGTGTTCCGGGCCCTAGCGCCGGAGTTGGGGTTAATCACGCCCATCCGCAGTCTAGGTCTGAGTCGTGCCGAGGAGATGCAGTTCCTAAAGGAACATGGTTTCGAGTTCCCCGAAAAGACCGCCCACTACTCCATCAATGAAGGCATGTGGGGCACCTCCGTGGGTGGCCGGGAGACCCTGGATTCCTGGAGCCAGTTGCCGGAAACGGCTTTCCCCGGTGGTCAGATCGATGTGGGGGCCTTGGAACCCCGCAAGCTCACCCTGAGGTTCGAGCAGGGCGTGCCCATCGCCATCGATGGTAAGGGTCTCGACCCCGTGGCCTTGATCGCCGAGCTGAATGCTCTCGGTCATAAGTACGGTATCGGCCGAGGCGTGCACTTGGGCGATACCATCCTTGGCATCAAGGGCCGAGTCGGCTTCGAGGCGCCAGCGGCACACATGCTCATCGGTACCCACCGAGAACTGGAGAAACTCACCCTTACGGGCAAGCAGCTCTTCTGGAAAGAGACCCTGGGCAACCTCTACGGACAGTTGCTGCATGAAGGACATCATTTCGATCCGCTGTCTCGCGACCTGGAGGCATTCCTGGAATCCAGCCAAGCCCAAGTGACAGGTGAAGTGCAGCTCACGCTCTATCCGCGCAGCTTCGCGGTGGACGGCGTGCGCTCTCCCCACTCCCTCATGGATGCTAAGGTGGCGAGTTACGGCGAAGCCAACCGGCTCTGGTCCGGCGCCGAGGCGGCCGGTTTCGCCAAGCTCTACGGTGTGCAACAGATGCTGGCCCTCCAGGCGGGAGGTGGTCGTGCGGATTAATGCAGACAAGATCGCATCCGTCACTCGCAATCTCAAGCTGGATCGCACCCTCACGCTCTCGTCCACCATCCAGGCAGAGCACGGCGCAGTGGTGGCAGGCCGCATAATCAGTGACAAATCCGGCTACAACCAGTTGGAAGACGTGCACGGTCGCATGAACGTGATCCACGGTGACGACGTGATTGTCGGCGCCCTGGGGCACCGCAACGCCTTGCATGGTTACGAAGGCGTTTTGCCGAAAAAGGTGGAGCAGGGCCAAGTGCTGCATGTCCTAAACCTGGGCGGTGTCATCGGCGAGTGCGTGTCGCATAACCCTGAAGTTGGCACGCCCTTCGAGTTCGAAGTGCTGGGCCAGGTGTTGGTGTATCCGGAGTTCCAATCCCGGGAAGGCCAGTCTGCCAACATCCGCATGGGCGCTTTGCAGAAGGACGGCCGCAAGCTGGATTGCAAGGTCATCTACGTGGCCGGCACATGCATGAACGCCGGCAAGACCGCCGCTGCCTGCGCTCTGGTACGTCGCCTCTCTCAGGCGGGTTACCGGGTTGGCGGCGCCAAGCTCACGGGTGTATCCCTGATGCGCGACACCTTGAGCATGCGCGATTACGGTGCCGAGGTTACCTACGACTTCACGGACGCTGGCATCGTCTGCACCGGCCAGGACAGCGCCAACCAAGTCGCGCGCACCCTTTTCGGCCAGCTTTCGGGTCGCGGTCTGGACGTGATCGTGGCGGAGACCGGAGATGGCATCATGGGCGACTACGGTGTGCAGGCGATCCTCGCAGATCCCGAACTGAAATCCCTCACAGCGGGCTTCGTGTTCTGCGCCAACGATCCCGTGGGCGTGGCGGGTGGCGTGCGTCACCTGCAGAGTGAGTACGGCATCGACGCGGATGTGATCACCGGCCCCGCCACGGACAACAACGTGGGGGTGCGCTTCGTCGAGCGTGAAGTAGGCATGACGGCCATCAACGCCCGCACTCACTCCAAGGCCTTCGGCGAACACCTGCTCAAGCTACTGTCGGAGCGGGGTATCCGCAAGCAATGACTCGGCTTCCGGTCTATATCTTGGGTGGATCGGGCTATGGTGGTGGCGAACTGCTGCGATTGCTATCCGCCCATCCGCAGATAGGCAGAATACGTGCCGTATCCCGCAAATGTGCCGGCGAGCCTTTCTGGAAGGCGCATCCCAACCTGCGCTCAGCGGTGCAAGGCACGTTCGATGCTGAACCGGACTGGGATACGTTCGCGGATGTGGAACGGCCGGTAGTGTTCTCCGCCATGCCACATTTCGAATTGGCACAGCAACTACCGACGTTGGAGGCTGCCTGGGCGAAGCGTGGGCTCGCGGGACGTTTGACGCTCATCGATCTCTCTGGAGATTTCCGTCTCGACGACGCCAAGGCTTTCGAGCTTGCCTATGGCAAGCTTCATCCTCACCCCGCTGGCCTCAGCAAGTTCGTCTATGGCTTGCCGGAATGGCAGAAGGCAAAGCTGCCGGGCACCAAGCGCATCGCCAGCCCCGGGTGCTTCGCTACGGCGATCCAGCTCGCGCTACTGCCTTTCGCAGGCGTGAAGGATCTGGGTTTCATCGCCGTAAGCGCTGCCACTGGGTCTTCCGGTTCTGGTATCTCACCGGGTGAGGGCACGCATCATCCCAGCCGCGCCCAGGACTTCCGTGCTTACAAGGTCTTGGCACACCAGCACCAGGCAGAGATCAGCCGGCTACTGGACGTGCAGGGCAGTACCGGATATTCCTTGAGCTTCGTGCCCCATTCAGCACCGATGGTGCGGGGTATCTACGCCACGGTGCAGTTCCGAGCCACGGGGCTCGATGCCGGAGCAGTGACCAAGCGCATGGAGGCGGCTTATCAGGCCGCGCCCTTCGTGCGCTTGCTCGGCAGTGAGCCACCGCGGGTGGGCGCGGTGGTCGGTAGCAACTTCTGCGATATCGGCTGGCAAGTGAAAGATGGCAGCGTGGCGGTGATGAGCGCCCTGGATAACCTGGTGAAGGGCATGGCGGGGCAAGCCATCCAGGATATGAATCTCGCCCTGGGATTCCCGGAGACTGAAGGCCTGCTGCACGCTGGAACTTATCCTGGATAAAAACTGGGGCCTTGCGGCCCCAGTCATTCTCTATCTTCGGATATCTACTTAGTGCGTGGCAGCAGCTGGCGCCATGACAGTCGTCGCTGCCGGCGTGGCGCTCGGGGGCGCCATGTCACTGTTGTACATGTCCCGGTAGATCCTCCAGCCCTGGTCGGTCTGCTTCAGCACTTCCAGGAACTTGCCGCGGTCCATGGCGGTGCCACCGACGCCCAGCATGGTGTAGTAGCCGGAGCTGAAGGCCCAGCCATTGGTCACCTGTGTGTCGTTCACGTTCAGCAGCAGCCCCGTGATCGGTGCCGAGGCGAACATGGTCTTCTCATAATTCAGGATCGCGACCTGGCTCTTCACCGCCGTATCGTTGGGCGGCATCAGCATCGCATCATCGGTATACGTGTTCGCTACGCCGGCAGCATCCTTGGCGTTGAAGGCCTTGAGGTAGGCGGCATGCATCTGGGTGATGTCATCCTGGGCATTTGCCATAGTGCGTGCATCGGGCTGTGTTCCACCATCAGTGGCACAGGCGCTGAGCGCCAGCATGCAGGCGGCGGTCATGAGCATCTGGCTGGAGCGACGAGTGACGTTCATCGAGGGGCCCTTTCTTAAGCTGATGACGGGAACCGAAGTATAGCCCCAGCGGCAGCCGCCGCAAGCTTAAGGTCTCAGAGCCGGGCCAGGACAGCGTCCAACCAAGCGGTGGGCAAGAGGCAACGGGCCGTGGCTAGAACATAGGCCGGCAAGGTCACGTAGTAGCGGGCCTTGGGGGAACGGCTCTCGAGGGCGCGGGCCACCTTGGCGGCCACCGCCTCCGGCCCCACGGTGAAAGGTTGGTCATCCTTGCGCGCCCCGGTGTCGGCCTTGAGCCGTGTGTAATCTCCGGCGTGCACGCTGCTCTTGGCATCGACCTCACGCTCGAAGTTGTCCAGGGAGTTATCCCGGAAACGGCTCCGCACCGGCCCCGGGTTCACCAGCGCCACCCGGATGCCGCTGCCCCGCAGCTCCATGCGCAGGGTGTCGGTGATGCCCTCCAGAGCGAACTTGCTGGCGTTGTAGGCACCGCGCCAGGGCATGGCCACCCGCCCGAGGATGCTGCTGATCATGACGATGCGACCTTGACCCTGGTGGCGCATGACCGGGAGCACCCGTCGCGTGAGTTCGACCACACCGAACAGGTTGGTCTCGAACTGCAGTCGCAGATTATCCCGCGACAAATCTTCCACCGCGCCGGGGATGGCGATGCCGGCGTTGTTCACCAATGCGTCCAGGCCGCCGCCCGTGAGGGTGAGGAGAGTGGCGAGAGCCCGTTCGATCGATGCGGGATCGCCGACATCGAGCTGCAGTGCTTCGAAGCCCTGGGCCGATAGCTTTGCGACGTCTTCTGGCTTGCGGGCGGTGGCGAACACCCTCCAACCCCGCGCCTTGAGGACTTCCGCGGTGGCGAGACCGATCCCGCTGGAACAGCCGGTGATGAGCACGCTCTGCATGCCGCTCACTCCAGTTTGAAGGCAGGGTCTGCCTGTACTACCGCGTGTTTCTCGTGCTCCTCCGCCTCCCGCTGCTGCAAGGCCCAGAGCTTGGCGTACAGGCCCTTGGCCTTGAGCAGTTGCTTATGGGTGCCGCGCTCGGCGATGCGCCCGGCGTCTAGTACCAGGATCTCGTCCGCATCCACGATGGTGGAGAGACGGTGTGCGATGACTAGGCTAGTGCGGTGCTGGGCCAGTTCTTCCATGGCCACGAGTATCGCCCGTTCGGCGTTGGAGTCTAAGCTCGAGGTGGCCTCGTCGAAGATAAGCACCGGCGGATTCTTGAGGATGGCGCGGGCGATGGCGACTCGCTGCTTCTCGCCGCCGGAGAGTTTCAGGCCTCGCTCGCCCACGGTTGTCTGGTAGCCCTGGGGCAGGGACTCGATGAAGCTCTTCAGATGCGCCATCTCGGCCGCCTGCTCCACCGCCGAACGCGGAGCGTCCGGGCGGCCGTAGGCGATGTTGTAGTAGATGTCGTTGTTGAACAGCACCGTGTCCTGGGGGACGATGCCGAGCTGGCTGCGCAGGCTGGAGCGGGTCACGTCCCGCAGGTCGCAGCCATCCAGGGTGATGCGCCCGCCGGTCACGTCATAGAAACGGTACAAGAGGCGCGCGATGGTGGACTTGCCGGAACCGCTGGGACCGACGATGGCCACCTTGGAACCCGCCAGCACCTCGAAGTCCACGCCGTGCAGGATCTCCCGATCCGGCCCGTAACCGAACTGCACGTTCTCGAAGCGGATGTGGCCGCGGGCATGGTACATGGGCTCCGTGCCTGGACGGTCCGCCACCTGGGCGTGCCGGTCCAAGAGCGAGAACATGCGCTCCATGTCTGTCAGCGAACGTTTCATCTCCCGGTAGATGAAGCCCAGGATATTGAGGGGTTGGAACAGCTGGGTCATGTAGGCGTTGACCATGACGAAGTCGCCCAGGGTCATCTTACCGTGCACCACTTCAGAGCCCGCCAGTACCATCATGGCCGTGACGCCGAGCGCGATTATCAAGGCCTGGCCGCTGTTGAGGGTGGAGAGGGAATATTGGGTCTTGAGAGCCTCTCGCTCCCACTTGGCCAAGTCCGCATCGTAACTCTTGGCCTCGAACTCTTCGTTACCGAAGTATTTGACCGTCTCATAGTTGAGCAGGCTGTCGATGGCGCGGGTGTTGGCCTTGGAGTCAAGTTCGTTCATGAGCCGCACGTGGCGGGTGCGCCATTCGGTGACCGCGATGGAGAAGGTGATGTAGAGTGCCACGGCGGTGAGGATGATCACTGCGAACCAGCCGGAGAAGTTCCATAGGAACACTACCGTCACCAGCGCCACCTGGATGATGGTGGGCAGCACGTTGAAGAGGATGGCGCTCATGACGAAGCTCACGCCGCGGCTACCACGCTCGATGTCGCGGGACAGACCTCCGGTCTGGCGTTCCAAGTGGAAGGCCAGGTCGAGATCGTGCAGATGACGGAACACCTTGAGGGCTACCCGGCGTGCAGCCCGCAAGGTGGCGAGTTCGAACACCACGTCCCGGAGTTCCCCCAGCAGGGTCCCGGTGAAGCGCATGGCGCCATAGCCGACCAGCAATCCCAGGGGCAGTACCAGTAGCGCATGGCCCGGGCCCAGCTGGTCCACGATGCGCTTCAGGAACCAGGGCACCACCACGGTGGCCAGGTCCGCCAACACCAGGAGCGCCAGCGCCAGGGTGGCGCGGCCGCGGAATTCCCAGAGGTAGGGGAGCAGGGAGCGTAGCGTGCTGTTGTGGCCTGGGGTCTGATCCATGTCGTTCCGGGGTGATGTCGAGCTTGAACAGCTATAATGGCACGCCCCGCCGCCGGCGGGACTTGAAGCAGGTACGGCTGTTCCTTACATATGGGGTGCCGACCCGCTTCCGACAAGAGATCCGTGCATGCCTATATATGAGTACCAGTGCCAAGCCTGCGGGCATCAGCTCGAGGCCCTGCAGAAGGTCAGCGACGCCCCGCTGAAGAAGTGCCCCGAATGCGGCAAGCCGAAGCTGAAGAAGCTCTTGTCGGCGCCTTCGTTCCGCCTCAAGGGCGGCGGCTGGTACGAGACTGACTTCAAGTCCGGCAAGAAGAAGAACCTGGCGGACAGCGGCAAGGAAGACAAGACCGCTGCCAAGGCGGAGTCCAAGCCCGCCAAGAGCGAGCCGGCAAAGCCGGCGAGCGCCAAACCCAATAACGATAAGCCGTCCACGGGCGGCGTAAAATCCAAGGCAGCCGATAAATGACTGAAGTCCAGACCCCCTCGGGCAAGCGCCCGGCAATGGCGCGTCTGCGCCGCTATCTGTTCACAGGCCTCGTGATCTGGATACCGCTCGGCGTCACCATCTTCGTCTTCAAGTTCTTCATCGACTTCATGGACAGGGCAGTGATTTTGTTGCCCCATGCTTGGCAGCCGTCCAACCTGGTGGGCTTCAACATCCCCGGCCTGGGCGTGATCATGGTGGTGGCGCTGCTGCTGCTCACGGGTTTCGTGGCCAGCAACTACCTGGGCCGCACGCTACTGGGCCTGGGTGCGGAGCTCCTGGAGCACATCCCGCTGGTGCGCTCGGTATATTCCGCCGCCAAGCAGATCTCCGACACCATGTTCTCTAATAAGGGCAACTCCTTCCGCAAGGTGGTGTTGATCCGCTACCCCAACAAGGACACATGGAGCCTGGCCTTCCAGACCGGCGAGAGCCTGGGCGAGCTGAACGCCCGCCTGCCGGAGCACATGGTGAGTGTGTTCGTGCCCACCACGCCCAATCCCACTTCCGGCTTCCTGCTCCTGGTTCCCCAGGACGACATGATCGAGCTGGAGATGACCGTCGATGAAGCCCTCAAGATGATCATCTCCCTGGGGGTGATCGTGCCGCCCTGGCCCCGGCCTGTGTCACCCCGCGAGACGACCGGCGGAGATACCCTGCCTGAGCTTGCGCAGCCGCCTAGGCGCCCGTAACATTCCCGGCCCGAAAACGGGTTTTGCCTCTAACCTACTGAATACCGAGCAGTTCCATGCGTAGCCATTATTGCGGCCAGGTCAACGAAACTCTCCTCGATAAAGAAGTCCAACTCGCTGGTTGGGTGCACCGGCGCCGCGACCATGGCGGGGTACTGTTCATCGACCTGCGCGACCGCGAAGGCCTGGTGCAGGTGGTGTTCGATCCGGACCGTGCCGCGGTATTCGCCGAGGCTGAGCGTCTGCGCAGCGAGTTCGTGGTAAGCGTGAAGGGGAAGGTGCGCAAGCGCCCGGCCGGCACCGAGAATGCCAACCTGCCGAGCGGCAAGGTGGAGATGCTCGCCACCGAGTTACAGCTCCTGAATAGTGCCGAGACACCGCCCTTCATGCTGGACGAGGAGGGTGTCAACGAAGAGCGCCGCCTGCAGTTCCGCTACGTGGACCTGCGCCGCCCGGTGATGCAGCAGCGCCTGCGCCTGCGCCACAAGATCGTCAGTACCCTGCGCAACTACCTGGACGAGCACGGCTTCATCGACCTCGAGACGCCGATTCTCACCAAGCCGACGCCGGAAGGCGCTCGCGACTACCTGGTGCCGAGCCGCACCCATCCGGGCCGCTTCTTCGCGCTGCCTCAGTCGCCGCAAATCTTCAAGCAGCTGTTCATGATGTCCGGCTTCGACCGCTACTACCAGGTGGCGCGTTGCTTCCGAGACGAGGACCTACGTGCCGACCGCCAGCCGGAATTCACCCAGCTGGACGTCGAGACCTCATTCCTCGACGAGCAGCAGATCACCGACATCATGGAAGGCATGATCCGCCACACCTTCAAGAAGGTGCTGGACATCGACTTGCCCAATCCCTTCCCGCGCATGAGCTACGACGAGGCCATGCGTCGCTATGGTTCCGATAAGCCGGACCTGCGTATCCCGCTGGAGCTGGTCGACGTGGCGGATCTCGTGAAGACCTGCGACTTCAAGGTCTTCGCCGGCCCCGCCAACGACCCGGCCGGCCGCGTCACGGCCCTGCGTCTGCCCAAGGGCGGCGAGATGCCCCGCAGCGAGATCGACGATTGCACCGCCTATGTGGCGCGCTATGGCGCCAAGGGTCTTGCTTATATAAAGGTGAACGACACTGCCAAGGGCAAGGAAGGCCTGCAGTCGCCCATCGTGAAGTTCCTGTCCGACGAAGCTATCGCCGGCATCCTGAAGCGTACCGGCGCTGAGAACGGTGACCTGATCTTCTTCGGCGCCGACAAGGCGCGAGTGGTGGCAGACGCCCTGGGTGCGCTGCGCCTGAAGCTGGGCCACGACCGCAAGCTGGTACAGGGTGCCTGGGCCCCGTTGTGGGTAGTGGAGTTCCCGGCCTTCGAGTGGGATGAGAAGGACAAGCGCTGGGTGTTCCTGCATCACCCCTTCACCGCGCCGCGGGTGGACGATCCGGTGGCCCTGGCTGCCGATCCGGGTGGCATCCGCTCCCGCGCCTACGACATGGTCTTGAACGGCACCGAGCTGGGGGGCGGCTCCATCCGTATCCACAATCAGGACATGCAGGCGGCAGTGTTCCGCATGCTGGGCATCAGCGACGAGGATGCCCGCCAGAAGTTCGGCTTCCTGCTGGACGCCTTGAAGTCCGGTTGTCCGCCCCACGGCGGCATCGCCTTCGGCATCGACCGGCTGGTGATGCTCATGGTGGGTGCGCCGAACATCCGTGAGGTCATCGCTTTCCCCAAGACCCAGACTGCCTGGGATCCGCTCACGGATGCGCCGGCACCCGCCAGCGACGATCAGCTGAAGGAACTGCACGTGCGCGTGAAGCTACCGGTCACGGAACCGAAACCTTCCTGAGTAACCAGTTCAAAAGATCTGAGTCGGTACTGGTCGTCGTCCACACGGACGACAGCCAGGTACTACGTTTGCTGCGCAAGGAACCAGCAGGTTTCTGGCAATCCGTCACCGGTAGCCTCAATCCCGGCGAGACGCCCATCAAGGCGGCGCTGCGGGAACTGCGGGAGGAGACGGGGCTCCTGGGCGACGCAGGTCTGGTGGATGGTGGATTCATCAACCGCTATCCCATCCATCCGGCCTGGCGGCATAAGTACGCGCCCGAGGTACAGGAGAACACCGAATACGTGTTCCATCTTGCGCTGCCGGCTATTTGCGACATAAGTCTGTCAGACGAGCACCTGGAATACCGTTGGTTACCCCGTGAACAGGCAGCGGAAGCGGCCGGCTCAGCCACGGATAAAGCCGCCATCCTTGCCTTATTGCCCGCCCGCCTCCAGGTGTAAAATATCCACCTATCCGCCGGCTACCCGGCTGTCACAGAGGCCTGCATGGCCGTCCCTGCACTCGCTTACGACTTCTATTCCGAACTAGACGACCAGAGCTGCGACGCGCGCATCCGCGCCGCTAAGGCGCGTCTCGGCAAGCGCCTGATCATCCTCGGCCATCACTACCAGCGTGCCGAAGTGTATAAGCATGCCGACAAGACCGGTGATTCCCTCAAGCTCGCGCGACTCGCCGCGGAGTGCGATGCGGAGTACATCGTGTTCTGCGGCGTACATTTCATGGCAGAAGTAGCGGATGTACTCTCCAAGCCCAGCCAGCAGGTGATCCTGCCGGATCTGGCCGCCGGCTGTTCCATGGCAGACATGGCCAACCTCGCCAAAGTCGAGACCGCCTGGCGCGAACTCGCGTCAGTGCTGAAGCCCGACGAACAGATCACGCCGATCACATACATCAATTCAGCAGCGGACCTGAAAGCTTTCTGCGGCCGACATGGTGGCATCGTCTGCACCAGCACCAATGCCCCGGGCATCCTGAAGTGGGCCTTCGAACGCCGCGAGAAAGTGCTGTTCTTCCCGGACCAGCACCTCGGCCGTTGGACCGGGCACAAGCTCGGCATCCCTCTGGACGAGATGGCGGTCTGGGATTTCCACAAGCCCATGGGCGGGCTCACGCCTGAGCAGATCCATAAGGCCAAGGTGCTGTTGTGGAATGGCCACTGCTCGGTGCACCAGATGTTCCGCCCGGACCACATTGATGCCTTCCGCGCCAAATATCCTACGGCCAAGGTCATCTGCCATCCGGAGAGCGCCTTCGAGGTGTGCCTGAAATCGGACTACGTGGGTTCCACGGAATATATCCTCGATACCGTGCATAAGGCTGAAGTGGGCAGCCGCTGGCTGGTGGGCACCGAACTCAACCTAGTGAACCGCCTGCATGAGGAGATGAAGAGCAAGAGCGTGAACGTGCACTTTATGTCGCCAATGGTGTGCATGTGTTCGACGATGTTCCGCATCGATCCGCAACATTTCGCCTGGACTCTGGAGAACCTGGCGGAAGGCAACGTGGTGAATCACATCACAGTGCCGGAGCCGGATGCGGGCCAGGCGCGCCTCGCGCTCGAAAGGATGTTGGATACACCCGCTTGAGACGCGGCACACCAAACCGCTTCCCTGAGCATCGAGCAAGCGCGCCAGACTTGGCTAGTCGATGGGGGAGCCAGGTTGAATGGATACTTCAGCCAGGACCTGCAACAGATGGGCGCTGACCTCCGCCAGTTCTTCGGCGACTAGTTCTCAGCCTCTGATCCCGGGTGCGCGCCCTACCAGGCCTGAGACCGGCTTCTGTTGGGAGGCGATCCAATCGTTGACGATGCTCTCCAGCACGCTCAAGGGTACGGTGCCGTTCTCCAGGATCACGTCATGGAAGGCACGCCGGTCGAACTTCGCTCCCAGCTTGTCTTCGGCGCGTTTGCGCAGTTCCTGGATCTTGATCTCACCGGTCATGTAGGAGAGGGCCTGACCTGGCCAGGCGATGTAACGGTCCACCTCGGTGCCGATGTTCTGATCCGTGAGGGCGGTGTTGTCTTTGAACATCTGCACCGCCTGCTCGCGGGTCATTCCGTATTGGTGGATGCCGGTGTCCACCACCAGGCGCACCGCGCGCCACATCTGGTAGGAAAGCATGCCGAATTCCTTGTAGGGATCGGGCTTGCCGGTCTTGGGGTCGTTGTACACGCCCATCTCGTCGCACAGTGTCTCGGAGTACAGGGCCCAGCCCTCGCCGTACACGTTGTAGTAACCGAAGCGGCGGAAGTTGGGCAGGTCCTTCATCTCCATTGCCAGCGACAACTGCAGGGCATGGCCGGGCCGGCCTTCATGGCAGGTGAGCACCGGTATCTCATATTTGGGGCGGGTCTCGGGCTTGTAGAGGTTCACGGCCATGAAGGCGGGCCGGGTGCCGTCTGCCGAGGGCTGATCGGAATATGCGGGGTAGGTATTGGGCGCTTGATCCGCCGGGATCACCGAGATGCCCCACGGGATGCGGGGCAGGTGTCCGAATTCCTTCACCAGCAGGGGATCGATCATCTTGGCTTGGGCCTGATAGGCCTCAAGCAAGTCATCCGGGTTCTTGTAGTAGAAGCGTGGATCAGTGCGCAGGAACTTCAAGAAGCCGGCGAAGCTGCCTTTGAAGCCGCTGCTCTTGATCACCTGCACCATGCGCGCGTGAATCTCCTTCATCTTCTGCACGCCGATGTCGTGCACTTGCTGCGGTGTCTCATCGGTAGTGGTGAAGTGCCGCACCAGATAGGCGTAGTAAGCCTGGCCGTCCGGCAAGGTGGTCACCGCGAGAGCGGTGCGTGCGTTCGGCTCGTAGGTGTTGTTGAAGAAATCCTGGAGCTTCTTGTAGGCCGGCATCTCGACGTTGCTGATGCTGTCCTTGGCCTGGGTCTGCATATCGCCCCAAGTCTTGGAGTCGATGAAGGCCGGTTGCTTAAGGAACGGCGTGTAGAAGGGACTCTTAGTGGGATCGTCGACGATGTTATCGGCGATCTGCTGGGGGATGCGGTCCGCCACCACCTTGGGCAGTACCCGTTTCTCGGTGACACCCTGTTGCATCAAGGCAATGGTCTCATCCATATACGGACCGAAAGTCTTGAGGCGCGTGAGCCAGTCCTGGTAATCCTTGAGAGTCTCGAAGCGCAGCGACTGGCTGGCGATGTCGCCGGCAGTCTGGATACCGCCCAGCTGGTTCAGCGGGAACAGGTATTCATGGAACCTGTAGGAGTCGTTGCCGTCGTTGATCTGCCACTTGAAGAGGTCGTAGCTCACTTGATCCTGAGGGGGCAGGGCGTCGCGATCGATCTTCAAGAGATCGGCGAGGGCCTGCTGGTCCGCGGCATGGGACTTCTGGATGGCAGCTATGCTGGCATCCGGCCATTTGTCGTTGAACCGATAGTCGCCAAGGTCCGAGGCTTCCAGCGGGTTCTCGCGCATATTGCGATCCCACTCCCGGTCGAACAGCGCGTGCAGAGCAGTCGTGGCCGAGTTCGTCGTCGCAGATGCCGGAGCCGGGTCGCTCGCGGCTGCGGGGGCACCTGCTGCCAGGGCCGGCAGGCTTAAGGTGGCGGCGATGAGGATGGACAGGGAGTAGTCGCGCAGATTCATACAGCCTCCGAAGCGATCAATCTCTCCGCCAGCACGGCGAAGCGTTCTGGAATTTCTTCGACCTTGAGACCGGCATAACGTTCCGCGAAGCCCCGGGCTGCCGCCGTGAAAGCGGGCTCCGCCATGAGCCTGTGGAACTTCTGCTGCATCCCCTCGGGTATCAGGGCCGGAGCCGCGAGGCCCGCACCCATCTGCATCACCCGAGTCGAAAGCATGCGCTGTTCCATGTTGAGCGGCAACAGTAAGAGCGGCTTGCCCGCCAGGAGCGCGGCGCTGATGGTGCCATGGCCCGAGTGGCAGATCACGGCCTCGGCCGCCGCGATGGCAGTGCGCAGGTCTACCGGCCGGTCCGAGAAGGTGAGGTTACCGCCCTGGAATCGTTTGGCGACGTCTTCCGTGCCCTTACCGAGATAGACGAGCGTGGGGTGGCCCGCGTCCCGAAGGGTCGTGAGCAGTTGCGGCAGCGTCTTGAACGGTTTGAGGTAGGCGAACACGCGCCGGCCCAGCATCTCCGGCCATCTCGGTTCGACGCCTGCATCCTGCTGGGTGGCGCCCCAATAGTCGCCTGCATCGCGCTCAGCGTAATGATCCAGTTCCTTGAAAGTGAAGAATACGCTGGCTTCCGCCGAGTAGATATCCGCGAGGCGCGCGAGCGGTGCATCACCTAGGCTCACTAACGCCGCGTTGGCGATGGCGGTGACGCGGCCCTCCGTCGCAGCGAGGTCAGGGCTCGAATCTTCCGGGGCGAAGGACGGCCACGGATTGACGGCAGGCGGGATGCCGAAACCGGTGCCGAGCACGAGGCGTGGGATATTGAGTCCGCGTGCCGCCAGCATGGCAGTGGGGCTGTGGTCGAAGACTAGAAGGTCCGCATCCAGCAGCGCATACAGCGCGCGCCAAGCCCGCAGGCGGCCGGTAGCATTGCCCGCGGCGTGGAAACCGGTGTTATGCATGACTTCAGCGAAGCTGCGGGTCGGCACCAGGGGCTGCGGCACGGCTTCAGTCTGGAAGGGCGCCTGGAACCACGGGAAACGCGCGGGATCCAGCAGCCGTTCCGCCGGCAGGCACTCGCGCAGGATGAAACTCACGCGATGGCCCCGCGCATGCAAGGCCTCCGCCAGGGGTTTCATACGCGCCACGTGACCCAAGTCGCCGCCCAGTTCCCAGCACATGACGATGTTCGCCATGTCAGCGCTCCGCCGCCAGGCGCGTCACCAGCGCAGTGAAATTTTGTACAGGACTCATGGGATCCCAGTCACGATGCCGTTCTGCCACGGCCTGCGCCTTCTCAGCGAAGCGTGGTTCGCCGAGTACCCGCTCAAGTTTTCCGAGGATGCCCTCGCGCTTCAGGGCCGGTGCCGAGAGTCCGGCACCGCGCTCCTCGATGCTGCGGGCGATGAGGAACATCTCCAGGTGCCGGGGCAGGAGCACCATGGGCTTGCCTGCCATGAGCATGGCGGCGACGGTGCTGTGGCCGTTGGTCATGACCGCTGCGTCGCATTCTCGGGTCACGGTGGCCATGTCCTGCAAGCCGTCGGCGAAGACGAGTTGTGGGCTGGCGAGACGCATCAATTCCGGTGCGAGCTTGGGGATATAGATGAGACTGCGGTGTCTGGCGGTGGCCAGGGACTGCAACACTTCCGGCAGGCTGTCGAAAGGCTGACCGTAGAAGAACACCCGCTTGCCTGGGCCCTCGGGCCAGCGCGGCAACGCGCCGCCGGGGCCCGGGAGCGTACCCCAGTACTCGGCGCCCTTGCGCAGCGCTGCGTAGTTATCCAGCTCGTGGAAAGTGAACAGGGCAGGAGCGGCGCCTGCATACAGGTCTGCGAAACGCAGCAGAGGCGGCATCCCGAGTGTTTTCGCCACATGGTTCATGCGTTCCAGGGCCTGGGCTTCAGCGTCTTCCAATGATTTGGGTTCAGCAGGGGCCCATCCCCTCAGGTCCGGCAGAGGCGAAGCATCCGGCGGCACCACGAAACCATTACCGGTGATGACCGTGCGCATGCTCTCGCCGCGTGCCGCTAGGAGCGCGGTGGGAGCGTGATCCGCCACCAGCACATCCGGCTTCAAGACCGCGAACAGGGATCGCCACGCTCGCAGGCGCGCCCGTAGCTCGGCTTCGTCGTTGAACGCGGTGCTGAGCAGGATCTGGGGATAGCTGTGGAGCGTGCTCGCGCCGGAGGGCAAGAAGTTGGCGGGTGCCGGATAGTAGGGGATACCGCTGCCGGCGAGTATCGCCTCGGCGGCCACCACGTCCCGCACCACGAAGCTGACCGTGTGCCCCGCAGCCTTGAGCGGGCGGGCCAGCGTCAGTAACGGACCCAGGTGTCCATAGCCCGCGCCCAGTTCCCAAGCCATGAGGATATTGGCCACTTGGAGGCTTTTTCCCTGCGTGAAACGTGCCCCACTGTACCGGATTGAAGCGGGCCGGCAAGCGCCGCGGCATGGTATGACACCCCCCTTTCCGGTATCATTTTCCGCCTCCGGACCGGGCTTTTCGTCCTCCGGAAGTCCACTCAGGATGCGATGCGGGCGGCGGGTCTCCCTCCGCCTTTTGATTTTAGACGCCACCTTTGGATGCCAACACCGAGCATGGGTAAACGCACTTCCCTCTACGATTCACACGTCGCCTCAGGCGCCCGCATGGTCGACTTCGGCGGCTGGGATATGCCGGTGAATTACGGCTCGCAGATCGATGAGCACCACGCAGTGCGCAGCGACGCGGGCATGTTCGACGTCTCCCACATGACCGTGGTGGACATGGAAGGCCCGCGGGTCTCCGAGTTCTTGCGTCATCTGCTGGCCAACGACGTGGCTAAGCTGAAAGAGCCCGGCAAGGCGCTCTACAGCTGCATGCTCAACAATCAGGCCGGCATCATCGATGATCTAATCGTCTATTACATGCGTGACGGTTGGTTCCGCATGGTGGTGAACGCTGCCACTCACGATAAGGACCTGGCCTGGATCACCCAGCATGCCGAGCCTTATGGCATCAAACTCACCGAACGCCAGGTGGCGATGATCGCGGTGCAGGGGCCGAAGGCCCGTGAGAAGGCCGCATCCGTATTGCCCGCTGCCCTGCGTGAGCTGGCCTTAGCCTTGAAGCCGTTCAGCGCCCTGGAAGGCGAGGGGCTCTTCGTAGGGCGCACCGGTTACACCGGCGAAGACGGCTTCGAGATTATGATCCCCACCGAGCAGGGCGCCGATTACTGGCAGAAGTTCCTCAAGGCCGGCGTGAAGCCGGCCGGCCTCGGTGCGCGCGACACTCTGCGCCTCGAAGCGGCCATGAACCTCTACGGCTCCGATATGGACGAGGGCGTGACGCCGCTCGAATCCGGCCTCGCCTGGACCATCGCCTGGGAACCCAACGACCGGGACTTCATCGGTCGCAAGGCCCTGACCAGTCAGCGTGACGCGGGCCCGCGCCGCAAGCTGGTGGGCCTGGTGCTGGAAGACAAGGGCGTACTGCGTGGCCACCAGAAGGTGGTAACCAGTGCCGGTGAGGGCGAGATCACCAGCGGCACCTTCTCACCGACCCTGGATCGTTCCATCGCCCTGGCGCGGGTGCCCGTCGCCACCGGTGATGAGGTGCAGGTGGATATCCGTGGCCGGCTCCTGAAGGCGCGGGTCGTGAAGCCGCCGTTCGCGCGCAATGGCAAGGCCATCGTCAAAGTCTGAAACTGAATCCCACGTTGGAGAGAGCGATGAGCAAGATCCCGGCCGACCTCAAGTACACCAAGAGCCACGAGTGGGTGAAACTCGGCGCTGACGGCGTCGCCACCATCGGCATCACCGACCACGCCCAGGCGGCGCTCGGCGACCTCGTGTTCGTGGAACCGCCGAAGAAGGGCCGTGCCCTCAAGGCCGGCGAGAGCTGCGCCGTGGTGGAATCCGTGAAGGCTGCATCCGACGTGTACAGCCCCCTCGCTGGCGAGGTGTTGGAAGGCAATGAATCGCTCAACGATACCCCCGAGAACATCAACAAGGACGCCTACGGCGCCTGGCTCATGAAGCTCAAGCCCGCCAATGCCAAGGATGTGGACGGTCTCATGGACGCCAAGGCCTACGAGAAGTTCCTGGCTGACGAAGCTCATTGACGATGGCTTGAAGCCCACGATCCACACCTTATATATGGAGGGCCCTCAGGGGCCCTTCGCTACCCAAGAGACTCGACGCCGAACATGACCGCCCGTACCCCGCTCAGCACCCTGGAACAGCACGACGCCTTCAGCGGTCGCCACATCGGTCCGGATTCCGATGAACAGAAGGCCATGTTGAAGGAGCTCGGTTTCGCCAGCCGCGCCGCCTTGATGGACGCCATCGTCCCCGCCAACATCCGCCGCAAGGAGCCGCTGCCGCTTGGGCGCTTCAGCGAACCGCGTTCCGAACACGAGGCGCTGGCGCAGCTCAAGGTGCTGGCCGCCAAGAACAGCGTGTTCAAGACCTTCATCGGCCAGGGTTACTACGGCACCTATACGCCGGGCGTGATCCTGCGCAACATCTTCGAGAACCCGGCCTGGTACACCGCGTATACGCCTTACCAGCCGGAGATCTCCCAAGGCCGCCTCGAGGCGTTGCTGAATTTCCAGCAGATGGTCACGGACCTAACGGGTCTCGACATCGCCAACGCCTCGATGTTGGATGAATCCAGCGCTGCGGCGGAAGCCATGACGCTGGTGAAGCGCATGAGTAAGTCCGGCTCCGACACGTTCTTCGTGGCAGACGACGTGTTGCCCCAGACCATCGAAGTGGTGCAGACCCGCGCCAAACCACTGAACCTGAAAGTGGTAGTGGGTAAGGCTGAGACTGCAGCCGACGTGGATTGCTTCGGTGCCCTTTTCCAGTATCCAGGTGTGGGTGGCGAGGTGCGGGACTACCGCGCCGTGGCCGAGAAGCTGCACGCCAAGGGCGCAGCCGTCATCGCTGCTGCTGATCTTCTGGCGCTCACGCTGCTCACTCCGCCGGCGGAGTGGGGTGCAGACGTGGCGGTAGGCAACACCCAGCGCTTCGGCGTGCCCATGGGCTTCGGCGGCCCCCATGCTGCCTACCTCGCCACCAAAGATGACTTCAAGCGTTCCATGCCGGGGCGTCTAGTGGGCGTCACGGTGGACGCTCAGGGCAAGCCTGCCTTGCGTCTCGCATTACAGACCCGCGAGCAGCACATCCGCCGCGAGAAGGCCACGTCCAACATCTGCACCGCTCAAGCGCTGCTCGCCATCATGGCCAGCATGTATGCGGTGTACCACGGGCCGAAGGGCCTGAAGACCATCGCCGAGCGTGTGCATCGCCTGACCAACGTACTGGCCTTAGGCCTGAAGCAGTTGGGCCTGGCGCCCCTCAACGAACATTTCTTCGACACCCTGACGGTGCGTACTGCCGGCAATACCGCCGCCGTGCACCATTCCGCCAACGCCAAACGCATGAACCTGCGCCAGGTGGACGATGCCCACGTGGGCATCTCGCTGGATGAGACCATCACCCGCGAACACGTGGAGAAGATATGGTCCTTGCTCGCCACCGCCACCGGCAAGGCCGGCAGCCTGCCGGACTTCGCGGCGCTGGAGAAGGAAGCTGACCATGCCTGGCCGGACTCCCTGGAGCGCAAGAGCGCCTATCTCACCCACAAGATTTTCAACGTGCATCATTCCGAGCACGAGATGCTGCGCTACCTGCGCGAACTCGCGGATAAGGACCTGGCGCTGGATCGCAGCATGATCCCGCTGGGTTCCTGCACCATGAAGCTGAACGCGACCTCCGAGATGCTGCCAGTATCCTGGCCTGAGTTCGCTCACGTGCATCCCTTCGCGCCCGAGAGCCAGACCGCCGGCTATCGCGACATGGTGGCAGAGCTGGAACAGATGTTGGTGGCCTGCACCGGTTACGCGGCGGTCTCGCTCCAACCCAATGCCGGTTCCCAGGGCGAATACGCTGGCCTGCTCATCATCCAGGCCTACCATGCCTCCCGCGGCGATACGCAGCGCGATGTCTGCCTGATCCCGTCCTCGGCCCACGGCACCAATCCCGCGTCGGCACACATGGCCGGCATGCAGGTTGTGGTAGTGGCCTGTGATGACAAGGGCAACGTGGATATCGCCGATCTCAAGGCCAAGGCCGAGCAGCACAAGGAGAAACTGGCCTGCATCATGATCACCTATCCGTCTACCCACGGTGTGTTCGAAGCAGGCATCCGTCAGATTGGCGACATCGTGCACGCGAACGGTGGCCAGGTATACGTGGACGGGGCCAACATGAATGCCATGGTGGGCCTCGCGGCGCCGGGTCATTTCGGCGGCGATGTCTCGCATCTCAACTTGCACAAGACTTTCTGCATCCCCCATGGCGGCGGCGGTCCTGGTGTCGGCCCAGTTGCAGTGGGCGCGCATCTAGCCAAGTTCCTCCCCAACATGCGCTCTGTAGGTTATGTGCGCAGCGGCGAGGGTATCGGTGCCGTGGCCGGCGCGCCTTATGGTTCTGCGTCGATCCTTCCCATCTCATGGATGTACGTGGCCATGATGGGTGCTTCCGGCCTCACAGCGGCCAGCGAGACGGCGATACTCAACGCGAACTATCTGGCCAAGAAGCTCGCGCCTCACTATCCAGTCCTGTACAGCGGCCCTGGCGGTCTCGTGGCCCACGAGTGCATCCTGGACCTGCGTCCCATCAAGGACGCTAGCGGTATCAGCGTGGATGACGTGGCCAAGCGCCTTACGGACTATGGATTCCATGCTCCCACCATGAGCTTCCCGGTGCCGGGCACGCTCATGGTGGAACCCACGGAATCCGAATCCAAGCACGAACTAGACCGCTTCATCGAAGCCATGGTCGCTATCCGCGGCGAGATCCGCGCGGTGGAAGAGGGCAAGCTAGACCGGGAAGATAATCCCCTACGTCACGCGCCTCACACCGTCGAGGTAGTGACCGCTGATAAGTGGGAACATAAGTACAGTCGCGAACAGGCGGCCTACCCCGTTGATTCACTGCGCCGCCGCAAGTATTGGGCGCCGGTGGGTCGTGCGGACAACGTATACGGCGATCGCAATCTGTTCTGCAGCTGCCCGCCCCTTACGGACTATTAAAGCGGACTAACTTTGAAGGAGAACGGACATGGGCAAGACAGCATTACGCGGTAATCCGGTGACCACCAGCGGCGAGCTCCCCAAGGTGGGCAGCAAGGCGCCGGATTTCCATCTGGTCACCAAGGACCTGAAAGACGTGTCCCTGGCGGACTTCAAGGGAAAGAAGAAGGTGCTGAACATTTATCCCAGCATCGACACTCCGGTGTGCGCGCTCTCCACCCGCAAGTTCAACGAGAAGGCCAGCGCCCATCCTGACACCGTGATGCTCATGATCTCCGCCGACTTGCCTTTCGCCCAAGGCCGCTTCTGCGGCGCCGAGGGCCTCGCCAACGTGGTCACGCTCTCCATGATGCGCGGCCGTGAGTTCGGCGACACCTACGGCGTGTGGCTGAAGGATGGTCCCTTGGCAGGTGTCACCGCCCGCGCGGTGGTGGTATTGGATAAGGACGACAAGGTGGTCCACGCCGAGATGGTGTCGGACATCGCCAACGAGCCCAACTACGATGCCGCCCTGAAGGCACTCGGATGACTGTCAGCGGACGCGCCAGCGATGGACTCTCCGGGCTGGCGCGTCTGCAACGCGCCACCAACGTCGGCTTCACAGCGCTGGCCTGGGCTTTCCGAAACGAAGAAGCCTTCCGCCTGGAAGTGCTGGGTGCAGTGGTGTTGATCCCGCTGGGCCTGTGGCTAGGTCACGGCGGTGTGGAGCGTGCGCTCCTGGCCGCCGCCATCCTGCAGGTGATGATCGTGGAACTCCTCAATACCGCCGTCGAGGTGGTGGTGGACCGTATCAGCATCGAACGTCATGCCCTCTCAGGTTTGGCCAAGGATCTGGGTTCGGCCGCAGTCATGATCAGCCTGCTGCTCGCGATCGTGATCTGGGCCTGCATCATCCTTCCCAGACTCTTCTAGATAGACTGACCTTTCGCTCTCAGGGGATTTCCGATGTCCATACTCGTCTGCGGCTCCATGGCCTTCGACACCATCATGGTGTTCCCCGAAGCATTCAAGGATCACATCCTGCCGGACAAGATCCATTCCCTGAACGTCTGTTTCCAGGTGCCGCAGATCCGTCGCGAGTTCGGCGGTACCGCCGGAAACATCGCCTATAACCTGAAGCTCCTGGGTGAGCCGGGTCTGCCCATGGCCACGGTCGGCCAGGACTTCGGTCCCTACGCCGCATGGATGGACAAGCACGGCATCTCCCGCACCTACATAAAAGATATCGCAGGTGCCTATACGGCCCAGGCCTTCATCACCACCGATATCAACGACAATCAGATCACCGCCTTCCATCCGGGCGCCATGGGCAACGCTCATGAGCAGAAGGTGCCGACAGGTGCCGGCATCAAACTCGGCATCGTCTCGCCGGACGGTGGCGAGGCTATGAAGCAGCATGCGGAGCAGTTCGCCGCTGCCAAGATCCCCTTCATGTTCGATCCCGGTCAGGGCTTGCCCCTGTTCGGTAAGGAAGACCTGCTGCGCTTCATCGAGCTCGCGGATTGGGTTGCGGTAAACGACTATGAATCTTCCATGCTTGAACAGAAGACCGGGCTCACGGCGTATCAGATAGCCGAGCGCGTGAAAGCCCTGATCGTCACCTGGGGTAGCAAGGGCTCGGTGATCTATTCCCATGGCCGGCGTGTGGACATCGAGACCGTCACGGCCGATGCGGTAGTGGACCCGACCGGTTGCGGCGATGCCTTCCGCGCAGGCCTCCTGCATGGCATGTCCCGCGGCCTGGATTGGGAGACCACGGGGCGGATTGCCTCGCTCATGGGCTCAATCAAGATCGCTCACAAGGGCACCCAGAATCACCATTTCACACGCGAATCGTTCGCCAAGCGCTATGAACAGGCTTACGACACGACACTTCCCGAACTTTCCTGAACGCCCAGACTCGAATACCTTAGGTCTCTACCTTCCCATCGGATATCCCATGAAACGCCTGTCCCTGCTGACGTCCCTGCTTCTCGGTCTCTTCACCGTGCAGGGGGCGTTCAGCGCTTCGACGGAACAGGCCTGGGATGCGACCATCGCCAAGGTCTCGACCTCGGTGGTCTCAATCCGCGTGGATGCACCGCGCGCCTTCGACACCGAGTGGAACCTGACGGGCCAGGCCACGGGTTTCGTGGTGGACGCGGAGCGGGGCATCATCCTCACCAATCGGCACGTGGTGACGCCGGGCCCGGTGGTGGCGGAAGCGGTATTCCAGGATCACGAAGTGGTAACCCTGAAGCAGCTCTATCACGATCCGGTGCATGATTTCGGCCTTTATCAGTACGATCCCTCCGCCCTCAAGTACATCCATCCAGTGTCTCTCAAGCTAGCGCCGGATCAGGCCAAGGTGGGCACTGACATCCGCATCATCGGCAACGATGCCGGCGAGCAACTCTCGATCCTGTCCGGTACCCTGGCGCGCATCGACCGCGATGCGCCCACCTATGGCGCTGGCGGCTACAACGATTTCAATACCTTCTACTTCCAGGCGGTGTCCGGTTCCACTGGTGGCTCCTCCGGTTCGCCGGTGATCAACATCGACGGTAATGTCATCGCGCTGAATGCCGGGGCGCGCAACGATGCCGCCTCCAGCTATTTCCTGCCCCTGGACCGGATCGTGCCGGCCCTAGCACTGGTGCAGGCGGGCAAGCCCGTGATGCGTGGCACCATCCAGGCGGTGTTCCAGCATCAGTACTACGACGAACTCGAGCGATTGGGTCTGCCCGCGGATACGGAAGCGGATCTGCGCAAGCAATATCCGGACTCGACGGGTCTCCTGGTGGTGGACCAGGTGATGCCGGACGGACCTTCGGATCTGTTCCTGCAGCCTGGCGATGTACTGCTGCGGGTAGATGGCAAGAGCCTCTCCACCTTCACGCCACTAGATGATTTGATGGACAAGTCCGTGGGCAAGTCCCTGGCCTTCGACATCGTACGTGGCGGTAAGGCCATGACCGTCAGCATCAAGGTGCAGGACCTGGATACCTTGAGCCCTGAGTCCTATCTGGAGTTCGGTGGTTCCACCCTGAACGACCTGTCCTTGCAGGCGGCCCGCGGCTACAACGTGCCGGTGCACGGGGTGTACGTGGCCAACCCGGGTTACGTGTTCGGCACCGCCGGCATCGCTCGTGCTGCGGTCATCACTGACATCGAAGGCCATCCGGTGATGGGCCTGGATGACTTCCAGAAGGTATTGGCCACGCTGCCGGATGGTGCGCATGCGCGGCTGCGCTATTTCAACCTCTCGAACCGCAAGCAGACGGTGCTGGGCCTCATCACCGTGGACCGGCGCTGGTTCCCGGCGGACCGCTGCACCCACGATCTGGTGAGCGGCGAATGGCCCTGCGTAGACCTGCCGGCGCCGCCGGCCCCGGTGCCGCAGGAAGCGGCCACGGTCGCCTATCCCCAGTACAACGATCCCGCCATGGGCAAGCTGGCGCCCTCGCTGGTGTATGTGAAATTCGACATGCCCTATGCGGTGGACGGCATCGGCGAGACCCATTACGTGGGCGCGGGTGTGGTGGTGGATGCGGCCAAGGGCTTGGTGGTCACGGACCGCGACACGGTGCCCGTGTCCATGGGCGACGTGCAGATCACCTTCGCCGGCTCCCTGGAAGTGCCTGGCAAGGTCATCTACGTGAACCCGCAGCACAACCTCGCCATGGTCCAGTACGACCCCAAGCTCATCGGCAAGACGCCGGTGAAGGCCGTCAACTTCTCTCCCACCCAGCTGAAGTCCGGCGACAGCGTGAAAGTGATCGGCTATCAGCCGGACGGCAACTTGAGCAGCCTGGAGACGCGCATCGCCTCCCTGGACCCGGTGCTGTTCCCCCTGTCCCGCACGCTGCGGTTCCGGGATACCAACCTGGAGGTGCTGGGGCTGGTGAATGCGCCGGACAACATGACCGGCGTGATGCTGGATAGATCCGGCAAGGTCGCAGCTCTGTGGGTGAGCTTCGTCTATGACGACAACAACCGTTCCCAGGAAGTGCAGCGCGGCATCCCGGCGGATGTGGTAGAAGACATGGTGCACCGGGTCGAGAACGGTGGTGAGCTCAGGACCCTGGATGCCGAGCTCTATCCCATGCCCATGGCTCAGGCCCGCAAACTTGGCCTGCCGGCTGATTGGGTCGCTAAGCTTGGCTCCGCCTCACCGGAGAAGCGTGAGGTGCTAACGGTGGCCCGCCTGACTGCGGGTACCCCTGCAGAGAAGGTGCTGCAGACTGGCGACATGCTGCTGGCCATAGATGGCAAGCCGGTGGCGACCTACCGCCAAGTGGAGAAGGACACCACCCAGCAGGACGTGGACCTCACCATCGTGCGAGACGGTTCGGTGCAGGACATCAAGACCTCCACCGTGGCGCTACCTAGCGATGGCACCGAGCGCATCCTGCTGTGGGCGGGTGCGCTCTTGCAGAAGCCTCACCACGCGGCGGCGGCTCAACGTGCCGTGCCGAGCGAAGGCGTGCTGGTAGGGTTCTATAACTTCGGCTCCCCCGCGAGCCGCTATGGCCTGGTGGCGGGCTGGCGCATCGTCGGCGTCAACGGCATCGCTACGCCGGACATGGATAGCTTCATCAAGACTGTGCAAGGCCTGAAGGACCGTGACGCGGTGCGCCTGGCGGTCAAGAACTGGGAGGGCACCGGCCAAGTGATCACCCTCAAGCTCGACCAGAAGTATTGGCCCACCTATGAGGTGGACCGGACCGCCCAGGGTTGGGTGCGTAAACCTCTACAATGATGGTCTGGTAACAGGTATAGACGAGACGGGCGCCTCGCGGCGCCCGTCTCATTTCTACTATCTGTTTTGGCTCAGGCTCTGACCAGGGTATCCGTCTCGCCCTGGGTGGATTGGCGCGCCGGCACCATGTTGTGCAGGAACTCCTCGGCGGCGGCTTTCCAGCTGAAGCGCTCTGCGTAGGCGCGGCATTTCTTGCCGTCCAGTTCCAGACAGGCGATGGCGGCTTTCGTCAGGTCTTCGTCGCAGAAGCCGGTGACACCTTGAGTCACGACGTCCACCGGGCCGGTGACGGGATAGGCAGCCACGGGGATGCCGCAGGCCATGGCTTCCAGGAGTACCAGGCCGAAGGTGTCGGTACGGCTCGGAAACACGAACACGTCGGCCGCCGCCAGGGTCTTGGCCAGCTCTTCGCCGCGGCGGAAGCCGGTATAGATGACCTTGGGGTATTTTTTCTTCAGCGCTTCAAGATCCGGGCCATCGCCCACAACGTACATGGAACCTGGCAGCTCAAGTTTGAGGAAGGCCTCGATGTTCTTCTCGACAGCGACACGGCCCAGATACATGAAGATGGGGCGGGTGTCCTTGAGGGATCCCTTATCGCGCGGCTTGAACAACTGTGTGTCCACGCCCTTGCCCCAGTGCACCAGGTTCTTGAAGCCCCGGTCTTTCAATTCCTGCATGAGCGAGGGAGTGGAGACCATGAGCCGGCTGGCCGGCTTGTGGAAGTTGCGGATCCAGGCATAACCCACTGAGAGCGGGATCGGTGCCCGGGCGCTGATGTATTCCGGAAACTTGGTGTGGTAGCAGGTCGTGAAATGCAGACCGCGTTTGATGCAGTAGCGGCGCGCAGCACCGCCCAGTGGGCCTTCCGTGGAGATGTGGATGGCGTCCGGCTGCACCCGGTCCAGCCATTGGTTCACCTTGCGCTGGGGGAAGAGGGCCAGGCGGATGCTGCTGTAACCCGGCATGGGGATGGTGGTGAAACGGTCCGCATGTGAGAGCACGTGGGTCTCATGACCCATGGCCTTCAGCTCCTCCACGATCTTGTGCATAGTGGTGACCACGCCGTTCACCTCCGGCAGCCAAGTATCGATGACGATGGCTATCTTCATGCAGGTACCGCTGTGTTGGAGCGGCGCGGGGCCGCAGGTTTGGCGTCACGGGCAGCGATGTGCTCCGCCCAGTTGAGGATCTCTAGGGTGCCATCGTGGCGTTCGATCATCGCGGTGCAGGACTCGACCCAGTCACCGTCGTTGCAATACAGCACGCCGCCGCGCATGGCGATCTCGGCATGGTGGATGTGCCCGCAGACCACGCCGTCTGCGCCACGCTTGAGGGTCTCGCGAGCCACGGCTTCCTCGTAGTCGCCGATGAACTGCACGGCGTTCTTGACCTTGTGCTTGAGGAAGGCCGCCAGGGACCAGTAGGGGAAGCCCAGCTTGCGGCGGAACACGTTGACCCAGCGGTTGCAGTACAGCAGCCAGTCGTACACCCGGCTGCCGAGCTTGGCTAACCACTTGCTCACCTGCATGACGCTGTCGAATTCGTCTCCGTGCAGTACCAGGAGGCGCTTGCCGTCGGCGGTGACGTGGATGGCATCCTGCTGGATGGAGACGTTGCCGAATTCCATGCCGACGTAGTCGCGGAAGACCTCGTCGTGGTTGCCGGGGATGTAGATGACCTTGGTATCGTGCTTGGCCTTGCCCAGGATGGTACGGACCACGTTGTTGTGTTCCTGGGGCCAGAACATCTTGTTCTTCATCTCCCAGACGTCGATGATGTCGCCGACCAGGTAGAGGTATTCACATTCGGTATTGCGGAGGAAGTCGAGGAGGAAATCGGCGCGGCAGCCACGGAAACCAAGATGTACGTCGGAGATGAAGATGCTGCGGTATCGCAGCGGCTTCATGTGATGTACGGCCATGTGTTCACCTTCTTTTTTCACTTTCACTTGCGCGGCATTCTGAAGGTGAAGCATTAAGAGAGTGTGTAAGGCGTGTTACTCCTGTGTTACACGTGGCCCCATTCCAGGGGGCTTGTCCTTCGACTGCAATCCCACCGTCATAAAGCCTTAACCGGCCGGGCCTAGGATGCTCACCCATGCTGGTCTGCACCCTCCAACAGCCCGTCTTAGACCGTAGCCGCCGCCGCGGCAGGCGCCGCCGGGCCGAGGTGTTGCCCCAGAGCCGGCTCAGGACTGCGGCCCCCACGGCCGCCGACTATATGGCTGCCTATCCCTGTACCCGCATGCACGGTGCCGCTTTCGAAGCCGAGTTCTATCCGGCTGCCGACGATACGCTCTGAACCCAAAGCCAGGTCACAGCCCATGGATTCCATGTCCCTCGACTACCGTCTAGGCCACGATATCTACCGCATCTCGGTGACGGTGGTGATCGATGCCACCCAGGGCCGACAGATGTATCGCCCCGAGGTGGTGATCGAGAAGAACGTATCGGAGGTGGATGCGGAAGATATCCAGCGTCTGAAGGTGAGCCAGGTGTTCAGCACTGAGGAGAAGGCTCAGCGCTTCGCTCTGGGCTATGCCAAGAAGCTCATCGAATCTACAGCCACGCTCAACTGAGAGTTCTAGCGTTCCGGCGCCAGGCGGCGCAACTGTTTCAGGCTCATGTGCCAGGCGATGCACGCTTCACCCGCTACTGCGGTCTCGGGCATGTCCAAGCGGCACGCACTGCCTTTCTTCATAAGCACCAGTTTCCGCGGCTCACCGCTCACCATGTAACCGATCCACTGGCTTAAATCAGGTTCATGGCCTACCAGCGCTACCACGCCCTTGTGTCGCATCAGCCATTGCAGCAATGCCGGATGATTTACACCAGGCGTGAGACCCGGATGGGCGATGCGTTTTGCTTGGGGAAAACTCTCGCCGATGATGTCGGCGGTCTGGGCAGCGCGGGTGAGGGGGCTCGCCACAAGGAGGTCTATGTGTTCGATGAGCGTCGCGAGGCCGCGGGCGCCTTCGTGCATCTTGCGCCGGCCGTCCTTGGTCAGCTCGCGCCGCCCTTCATCCCGTCCGGCACGTGCCGCCTCCACTGGTTCCTCAGCTTCCGCATGGCGCACCACCAGCACCCAACGGTTCATTCCGTCAGGGCTCGCGAGAGGCTTTCTATGGATGTGATGGGCAGAGAGCAGGTAGTGCCGCGGCACACGTAGGCGCAGGCAGGGCCGCGGGGTGTGCAACGCGCCAAAAGACCAGGTAGGTTGCGCGCCTGTTCGGGGATACACAGTACCAGGCGCCGTGGATCGTACTGGCTCGCCAGTTCCGCACGCCAGTCCGCTAGGGCTTCGTGATCGCCGCGCAACACCACCATGGTGGGGGGCTCCAGCATGGCGTTGAGGGCCAGCAGCATGCCGGCATGGGATTCCGGGTACTCGGCCATGACTCCGCTGGCGGCCTTGAGGGCACGCTCACCCGCATCGATATAGACGGGATCGGCGCTGAGATGACCGAGTTCGATAAGTGCTCGTGCTGCCATGCCGTTGCCTGAAGGCATGGACTCATCGCTGAAACTCTTGGGGCGGTGCAACGGGGTGGCCTGGTCTTCAGCCGTGAACCAGAAGCCGCCGCGTTCCCGGTCCTCGAACTTGTCCAGCATGGCATCGGCAATCTCCCGCGCCCAGGCGAACCACACGCCGTCCCAGCGGGACTGCAGGAGTTCCAGCAAGCCTGCCAACAAGAAAGCATGGTCGTCCAGGAACGCTGGCACCTTGTTCTGGCCGGCGCGCCAACTGGCGTAGAGACGGCCATCCTGCCAGAGATGTTTGTGTATGAAGCCGGCAGCCCGTTCGGCGGAGTCCACGTACTCCGGGCGCGACAGTAGGCGCCCTGCAGAGGCCATGCCGCGGATCATGAGTCCATTCCACGCCGTGAGTATCTTGTCGTCCAGGGCCGGAGGCACCCGTTTTGAGCGGGCTTCGAACAATTTGCCACGGGAAGACTCAAGAAGCTCCGAGGTGCCGGCATCGAGACGAGGTGGGGGCACCAGGCGCGCCTGATCCAGGCTCATGCGCAGATGCCAGTGAGTCTCTTCGAAGTTCGGTGGGTCATTTAGGCCGTAATGGGCGGCGAAGGTGATGAACTCCTCTTCGCTCAGAAGGCTGCGGATTTCGTCGCGGGTCCACACGTAGTACTTGCCTTCTTCACCTTCCGAATCCGCATCCAAGCTGGAGTAGTAACCGCCTTGCGGTGCCTGCATCTGGCGCATGGCCCAGCCGGCGGTCTCGTCCGCGGTCTGGCGGAACAGGCCTTCGCCTCCGAGCTGCCAGGCTTGGGCATAGAGGAACAGCAGGGAACCGTTGTCGTACAGCATCTTCTCGAAGTGGGGGATGCTCCAGGAGTTGTCCACGGAATAGCGGCTGAAACCCCCGCCTAAGTGATCGTAGATGCCGCCGGTGGCCATGCGCCGCAGGCTCAAGGTGGCCATATGCCGGCAGGTGCGGCGGGTCTCCTGATCCACATCCACGCTGGCGGTGATGTTCAGCAGGAGTTCGATGTCCGGGGTATGGGGGAACTTGGGCATGCGGCCGAAGCCGCCATCCCGGGGATCGAAGTTCTTGAGCAGCGTGCCCAAGGCTGTGCCGATCGGTTCTGCATCCAGTTCCGCCGTGCCGGGGCTGAGTTCCTCGCTGGCACGCTGGAACACGCCGATGAGTTCGGCGCTCTGCTTGGTCAGATCCTGCTTGCTGTCACGGTAGAAGTCCGCGGCCCGTTCCAGCACTTCCCGGAAGGCCGGCATGCCGTAGCGCGGGTCCCGAGGGAAATAGGTACCGGCGAAGAAGGGCACCAGGTCGCCAGGGGCGAGCAACACCGTGAGGGGCCAGCCGCCGCCCCGCTGGGCGATAATCTGGTGGGCGAGCTGATAGATACGGTCTAGATCCGGGCGTTCTTCCCGGTCCACCTTGATGTTCACATACAGCCGGTTCATAAGCTCCGCGGTGGCCGGGTCCTCGAAGGACTCGTGGGCCATCACGTGGCACCAGTGGCAGGCGGCATAGCCGATAGACAGGAGAATCGGCTTGTCGGCGGCCTTAGCGGAGGCGAGGGCAGTCTCGTCCCAGGGCTGCCAATGCACCGGGTTCTCGGCATGCTGGAGCAAGTAGGGGCTAGTCTCGTTACCCAGCCGGTTGGTGTCGGCGCCGTCGCCCATGGGTCCGCTCGCTGTTAGAATGCATCTACTATACGTTTCTGAACGTCCCGCCGCAGCCCAAGAATTCCCCATGCCCCTGCCGCCGCTTATCCTGAGGAAGAACGAGGACCGCCGTCTGCGTGCCGGTCACCTTTGGGTTTTCAGTAACGAGGTGGATATCGCCCGTACGCCCCTGAAGGCATTCCAGCCTGGTGACCTCGTGGAGATCCAGTCCTCCAGCAGCCATGCCATCGGCACAGGCTATGTGAATCCGAACTCGCTCATCGCGGCGCGCATCCTCTCCCGGGACCCGCAACACCTGCCGGACCGCGGCTTGTTGGTGCACCGCCTGAACATCGCCCTGTCCCTGCGGGAGCGTCTCTACCCCACGCCGCACTACCGCCTGGTGTTCGGCGAGTCCGACGGCCTGCCGGGACTTGTGGTGGACCGTTACGGCGATGTGCTGGTGGTGCAGGTCACCACTGCAGGCATGGAACGCCTGAAACCAGACGTCGTGGCGGCCCTGGAGAAGGTACTGAAGCCCTCCGCCATCGTGTTCCGCAACGAAGTAGGGGTGCGTGAACTGGAAGGACTGCCCCTCTATACCGAGACGGCCCTCGGCACTGCGCCCGCTTCGGTGCAGGTGGAAGAACACGGCCTCAAGTTCCAAGCGCCCCTGGAAGGCGGCCAAAAGACCGGGTGGTTCTTCGACCAGCACGACAATCGCGCACGTCTCCTACGCTACGTGAAGGGCAAGCGGGTACTGGATGTGTGCAGCTACGTGGGTGCCTGGGGCATCCAGGCGGCGGCTCACGGCGCGATAGAGACCCTGGCGGTGGATAGCTCCGCTGCAGCCCTGGAGTGGGTACAGAAGAACGCTGCTGCCAACGGCGTGACGGTCGCCACCCGCCAGGAAGATGCCTTCGATGCTTTGAAGGGGCTGAGGGACGCGGGCGAGAAGTTCGGCGTCATCGTGCTCGATCCTCCGGCCTTCGTGAAACGCCGCAAGGACCTGGCTGCCGGCCGCGAAGCCTATCGGCGCCTGAACCAGCTCGCCATGCAACTCCTGGACCGGGATGGGATGCTCATTTCCTGCTCATGTTCCCATCACATGAGCGCCGAGGATCTGCTGGGTGCCATCCAGTCAGCCGCGCGGCACCTGGGGAAGGACGCCCAGATATTGGAGCAGGGCATGCAGGCGCCGGACCATCCGGTGCATCCGGCCATCCCCGAGACTTCCTATCTCAAGGCTTTCTATGTGCGGGTGGTGAGCGGCTGATGCTCCGGCCCTAGGCCGAACTCGTTTAAAATGGCGTCCATGTTGACCTACCCCCATATCGACCCGGTGGCCTTGTCCCTCGGTACCTGGCACCTCTTTGGCCATGTCCTGCGACCCGCCATCCATTGGTACGGCATCACCTATCTGGTGGGCTTCCTGGGCGGTTACTGGTGCATGTACATCCGCAGTAAGAAACCGGTCAGCGGCTGGACCGCTGTGGAGCTACAAGATCTCCTGTTCTACGTGGCGCTGGGCGTGGTGCTGGGTGGGCGCACCGGCTACATGCTGTTCTATGACTTCGACGGCCTGAAGGCCGATCCCAAGACCTTCTTCTTCGTCTGGAACGGCGGCATGTCCTTCCACGGCGGTCTGCTCGGCGTATTGTTGGCTATGTGGATTTTCTGCCGCCAGACCGGCCGTCGCTTCTTCGATGTGGTGGATTTCATCGCACCGGTGGTTCCCATCGGTCTAGGCGCGGGGCGCCTCGGCAACTTCATCAATGGCGAGCTGTGGGGCAAGGTCACGGACCTGCCCTGGGGTATGCGTCTCGATTGCGCCGATCCACGCTTCAACTACTATTGCTTCCCCCAGACCTCCGGCTACAGCGCCCCACACCATCCCTCGCAGCTCTATGAACTGCTGATGGAAGGCGTGGTGATGTTCACGGTGCTGTGGCTGTATTCCGCCAAGAAGCGGCCGCGCATGGCGGTGGCGGGGCTGTTTGCGATTCTGTATGGACTGTTCAGATTCCTGGTTGAATTCGTGCGCATGCCGGACCAGCAGTTGGGTTACCTGGCTTTCGGCTGGTTGACCATGGGCCAGATATTGTCCTTGCCGCTGATTGCGGTGGGTATCGGTCTCATGGTGTATGCCTACTATCGGGACGGCCGCGAGACCGCGTGAAGCAGTATCTCGATCTCCTGCGCCGTGTGCGCGATGAGGGTGTGGCCAAGACCGACCGCACCGGCACCGGCACCCGTTCGGTGTTCGGCCACCAGATGCGCTTCGATCTCGCCCAGGGTTTCCCGGCGGTCACCACCAAGAAGCTGCATTTCCGCTCCATCATCTACGAGCTGCTGTGGTTCCTGAAGGGTGAGACCAACATCGCCTACCTCAAGGACAACGGTGTCAGCATCTGGGACGAGTGGGCGGACGAGAAGGGCGACCTGGGGCCCGTGTATGGTTACCAGTGGCGCTCCTGGCCGGCGGCGGATGGCCGCCATATCGACCAGATCACCCGGGTCATGCAGCAGCTCAAGGATACGCCGGATTCAAGGCGCATCATCGTCAGCGCCTGGAATGTGGCGGACCTGGACGAGATGGCCCTGCAACCCTGCCATGCGTTCTTCCAGTTCTACGTGGCGGAGGGCAAGCTCTCCTGCCAGATGTACCAGCGCAGCGCTGATCTGTTCCTGGGCGTGCCTTTCAACATCGCTTCCTATGCGTTGCTCACCCATATGGTGGCCCAGCAGTCGGAGCTGAAGCTGGGCGACTTCGTCTGGACCGGCGGCGACTGCCACATCTACAATAACCACCTGCAGCAGGTGGAAGAGCAGCTCAAGCGCGATCCGCTGCCGTTGCCGCATCTCGTCATCAAGCGCCGCCCTCCGAGCCTCTTCGACTATACGTTCGAAGATTTTGAGATCGGCGGCTATCAATCCCATGCCGCCATCAAGGCGCCCGTCGCTGTATGAAAGAGATCAGCTGGGCTGATTTCGAAAAGATTGAGCTTAGGGTCGGCACCGTGGTGGCGGTTGAACCTTTTCCGGAAGCGCGCAAACCTGCCTATAAACTCACGGTAGACTTCGGCCCGGAGATCGGCATCCGCAGGTCTTCAGCGCAGATCACGGCGCACTACACACCCGAGGAACTGCAGGGCCGGCAGGTTGTAGGCGTGGTGAACTTTCCCCCTAAGCGCATCGGGCCTTTCACTTCTGAATGCCTCATCACCGGCTTCTACCGGGAAGATGGCAGTGTGATCCTGGCGGCGCCTGAAAAATCCGTGCCTAACGGAGCGAAGCTCGGATGATCGTCTCCCAGATCGTTGCGGTCGGGCGTGAGGATGAGATCGGCAAGGCCGGCAAGATGCCCTGGCACCTGCCGGCGGACCTGAAACACTTCAAGCGCAACACCTTGGGCAAACCGGTGCTCATGGGCCGCAAGACCT
This sequence comes from Gammaproteobacteria bacterium, assembly GCA_036500225.1. Lineage (GTDB taxonomy): Bacteria > Pseudomonadota > Gammaproteobacteria > Natronospirales > REEB76 > DASUBN01. The sequence continues at coordinate 28 of DASYCJ010000058.1, read as the reverse complement.
TGGAGGCCATCGGCCGGCCCCTGCCGGA
>DASYCJ010000057.1:0-13133 GCA_036500225.1 Gammaproteobacteria bacterium | reverse complement strand
CGCCTCCCTGTATCTGGCTGCGTTGCTGTTCATCGCCGCGAGCCTTGGCCTCGGCCTGCTCATCTCCACCATGGCCAAGACCCAGTTCCAGGCGATGCAGCTCACCATCTTCACCTTCCTGCCCTCCATCCTGCTCTCGGGTTTCATGTTCCCCTTCGACGGCATGCCGGCCTTCGCCCGGGGACTCGGCGAGTTCCTGCCTCTGACCCACTTCATCCGCTTGGTGCGCGGCGTGCTGCTGCGAGGCGCTGAACTCAGCGGCATGTGGGTGGATATCTGGCCCCTGCTCGCTTTCTTTGCCCTAACGATGTTTTTGGCCGTCCTCAAATTCCATAAGAGATTGGATTGATCCAGCCACAGGCGTAAAATGCGCGGCTTTCGCCCACCAGGACCCCTTCCATGCGTATCGGCAAACACAGCGTCGTCTCCATCGATTACACCCTCACCGGCGCCGACGGCGAAGTACTGGATAGCTCCAAGGGCCGCGAGCCCCTGATCTATATCCAGGGCACCGGCAGCATCGTCATCGGTCTCGAAGAGGCGTTGGAAGGCAAGGATAAGGGCGCCAGCGTGAAGGTCAGCGTGCCGCCGGCCAAGGGCTATGGCGAACGCCAGGACGCCCTGTCCCAGATCGTACCCCGCGCCATGTTCGACATGGAAGAGATCGAGCCCGGCATGCGTTTCCACGCCGAGGGCGAGCACGGCACCCACGTGGTGACCGTCACAGCGGTGGACAGCGAGAGCGTCACAGTGGATGCCAACCATCCCCTGGCGGGCCAGACCCTCAACTTCGACGTGATGGTGGTGGATGTGCGTGAAGCCACTAAACAAGAACTCGCCCATGGACACGTACACGGCGCTCACGGCCACGATCACTGACCGAGAGCGTTCCATGAAAGAAAAGGCCGGCTATTAGCCGGCCTTTTCTTTTACAGGATGTCTTCGCCCTCAGGGGCGCAGGTTCGAGATCATGGCCTCGAAGGCGGCGAAGACCGCGGCACCTGAGTACGGCACCGCATCCCGATCCTGGCGCGCCACCAGGCGGTCGCGCATCAGGTTCTCCACTGCACCCACCATCAGCGAAGCGAGTACCTTGGACTGATGGGTGGCCTTGAAGCTGCCATCCCGCTGGCCGCGCAGGGCCACTTCCGTGATCAGTTCCACGAAGCGGCGATAACCCCGCGACAGCAGGATCACGCCGGTCTGGGGGTGGGAGCGGCGGGCTTCGAACAGCAGCAGCCGGGCCAGGTCCTCCTCTCGCTCCAGCACTCGCATCATCACGCCCAACATCGAGAGCATGGCCTCACGGGCGTTGACCGAAGTGACCACGATGTCCGTGAGTCGTGGATTGATGGAAGCCCACCCCTCATCCAGCACCGCCAGCAGGATCGCAGGCTTGCCGTCGAAATGTCGCAGCAGTTCACTGGTGTTGATCCCGGCGCCGCGGGCGATAGCCGAGAGCGAGGTACCCTCGTAGCTGAAGCGCGAGAAGCGGCGTTTGGCCACGGACATGATGGTACGTCGTACCACCACCCGGTCACCGTCCTCGTCTATGCCCTCGGCGGGCGTCAGCAGGGGGATCTGTTCAGGCGCGAAGCGCATCTCCAGCATGGCATCCATATCCCTGGACCTCCGGAACCCTCGTGGCAGGATTCTCCGGCAAGACCCGGAATATGACCATTCGGGATGTACCCGGGTTTGGCTGGGGTATTCACCTGAATCGTATGACGGAATCTTCACGACGCCCGTGGACACGGGCGTGCGGCGGCCGGATTAGCGCTTCTTCTTGCCGCCGGTCTTCTTGCGGGCAGGGCCTTTGCTCGGCCTATTGCCGGGCTTCTTGCCGCCCTGGCCCCGGTCGCTGCGCTTCTTGCGATCCTTGGACAGGCGCCGCTCGCGCTTCTGCACCATGGCAGCCTTCGGCGTGGTGGTCTTCTTGCGGTCCTTGTCGTAAGGGTTGCCGCCAGTGCGGAATTCCACCCGCACCGGCGTGCCCTGCAGGTCGAAGGCCTCGCGGAACACACCCATGAGATAGCGCTTGTAGGCGTCCGGCGCCTTGTCGGTCTGGTTGCCGTGCACCACGATCACTGGCGGGTTCTTGCCGCCCTGATGGGCGTAGCGTAGCTTGATGCGGCGCCCGGCGATCATGGGCGGTTGATGCTGGACCACAGCCGCTTCCATCACCTTGGTGAGTTCCGAGGTACCCATCTCGCGCATGGCCGCGCGGTAGGCCTTGTCCACGGAAGCCATCACGTCACCGACGCCAGTGCCGTGCAGAGCCGAGATGAAATGCAGGCGTGCGAAGTCCAGGAACGGCAGTTTCAGGTCCAGGGTGCGGCGCACGTGGGCCCGCTGATCCCCATCCAGGTGGTCCCACTTGTTCACCGCCAGCACCAGCGCGCGGCCGCGTTGCACCGCCAGCCCCAGGAGCGAGGCATCCTGTTCGGTGATGCCTTCCTGGGCATCCAGCACCGCCACCACCACTTCGGCCTTGTCGATGGCCTGCAGGGTCTTCACGATGCTGAACTTCTCGATCTTATCGTCCACCCGCGACTTGCGGCGCACACCGGCGGTGTCGATCAGGGTGTAGAGCTTGCCGTCGCGCTCGAAGGGCACGAACACCGAGTCACGGGTGGTGCCGGGCTGGTCGAAGGTCACCAGCCGTTCCTCGCCGAGCAGGCGGTTGATGAGCGTGGACTTGCCGACGTTGGGGCGGCCGATCACCGCCACCTGGATACGCAAGCCCGTCTCCATGACCTCGTCTATGTCAGGGGGCAAGGGCGTCAGCAGGGAATCCATCATGGCGGCGATGCCGTCGCCGTGAGCCGAGGCGATGGCGAAAGGCGAACCCAGCCCCAACGCGTGGAACTCGGCTGTCACCATCTCGGCACGCATGCCCTCGGTCTTGTTGACCGCGAGATGCACGTTCTTGCCCATGCGTCTGAGTTGCGCGACCACCGCCTGATCGGGCTCCGTGAGGCCGGCGCGGCCGTCCACCAACAGCACCGTCACGTCGGATTCCGACACGGCCTTCAGGGTCTGGCGGGCCATGGGGCCCTTGATGCCCGCTTGGTCGCCGTCCAGTCCGCCCGTGTCCACGACGAGATAAGGACGCGGTCCGACCTTGCCGAAACCATACTGCCGGTCGCGGGTGAGCCCTGGCACGTCCGCGACCAAAGCGTCGCGTGAGCGTGTCAGGAAGTTGAACAGTGTCGACTTGCCTACATTAGGCCGTCCGACGAGGGCGATGACTGGCAGCATGCATGGTTTCCCGTCATCCGCCTATGGGCTTCACCAGGAAGGCACCGATGTCGCCATCGGTGGACACCACGTATACCACGTCGCCGATCACCAGCGGCGGTGCCAGGATCGGCTTGCTGCCGAGGGAAGTCCGCGCCATCAGGCTGCCGTCCTTCTTCGACAGGAAATGGATGTGTCCGTCGATGCCGGCCACCACCACGCTGTCGTGGAAGGGTACGGGCAGCGTCAGGTTATGGGCCCGCATCTCCGGCTGTGTCCAGATCGGTACGCCGTTGGCGCTGTCCAGGCACCACACCGCGCTATGCAGGTCCGTCACATAGACATGTGCGCCGTCCGTAGACGCGCCGGTATAGCTCGTCAGGTCGCGGGCCCATTCCACCTGGCCGTTGGAGCGGGATACGCTCACGGTCTGGCCGTGATAACCCGCCGCGTAGACGTGCTCGCCGTTCACGGCGATGTCACCGTCCACGTCGGTGAGGCGCGCCAGCTCGTCGCTGCCGGTGGCGTTCACCACCGTGGCCTGCCATATCTGGCTGCCATCATCGATGTTGAGGGCCACCAGCTTGCCGTTGTCTAGGCCGTCCAGGACCATGTTGTCGGAGATGACCGGGTCGCTGGCACCGCGCAAGGTTAGGCGCGGCACGTCGTAGGAAGTCTTCCACAGCTGCTTACCGGTATCGGAAGCCAGAGCCAGGATGCGCCCGTCGGTGGTGCGGATCACCACGCTGCCGGTGCCCACTACAGGGTCAGCCAGCACTTCGCCTTTCACGTCCGACTGCCAGATGGTGCTGCCGTCGCTGGGCTTGAGCGCCAGGACCATACCGCTACTGCTGGCCACCAGCAGCATGCCGCCACCCAGCACCGGTCCGGCGTTCAGCGTCAGTCCGGTCTTGATGCTCCAGTCGGTGCTGCCGCTCTTCTGTTCGAAGGCATACACCTTGCCGGAGTTGGAGGCCACGTACAGGTCATGGTCGTCATGGGCGATGCGCAGGTTCACCCGCAACACCGCGTCGCTCGAGGGGAAGGACCGCGACCAGAGCCTGGTGATGTCGTATTGCGGCTTGGCGATGTCCTTGAGCAGCGCCGGCGGTTCCACGTTGTCGCTGGCGCAGGCCGCCAGGACCAGCGCGACCGCGACGCTATATAAGAGCTTCTTCATGGTTTGGTCGCCTTGGTGGCGGCAGCGGCCGGCACATTGGCCGCGGGCGGCAGGCTGTCGAGCTTCATCTGCACTAGACTCTTGTCGCCCAGCGTGTCGGTCCAGGCGTCGAGAGCCTGCTGATAGTCGGTGCGGGCCTGCTGGCTGTCACCGAGCTTGGCCGCCACGTCGCCGCGCAGTTCATCGAACAGCGGCGCGAAGCCGCCCTGATCGGTGACCTTGAGGGTCTCGGCGGCGGTCTTGGCGTCTCCGGCCGCGAACTGCACCCGCGCCAGGCGCAGACGCGCCAGGAGCTGCAAGCCTGGATCCTTGCCGTGGTCCACGACCCACTGCAGCATCTTCTCGCCTTCCGGCAGCTTGCCGGCGGTCACCTGCAGCTGCGCCAGGTTCAGCGCTGCGTGGGTGGCGTAGGCGGTGTCGCCGTACTGGTCCATGATCTGGTTGCCGAGCTTGAGCGCGGTCGCCTGGTCGTGCGTCTGCATGGCGTTCTCCAGGTCCGAGAACAGCGCCGAAGCGGCCTCGCTGCGCGACTCGGTGCGGTACTGCCAATAGCGCCAGCCGCCCACCAACAGCACTGCGATGGCAGCGCCCAACAGGATGGATTTGTAGTTCTCTTTCCACCACTTCTTGGCCATCTCCAGCCGTTCGTCATCCGACAGATACTCGTCCACGCTTCGCTCCTTAAGAAATAGTTGCCGCACCCCTGGAGGCGCGGACCCCTCGAATTCAAGCCACCAGACCCTTGAGCCGGTCCGGCAGCGCATCCCACGTCAATTGTTCCTGCTCGCCGCCACGCAGCGGCTTCAGCGCCACGCGCTTGGCCGCCACTTCGTCGTCGCCCAGCACCAGCGCGAAGCCGGCGCCGCTCTTGTCGGCACGCTTCAGCTGGTTGCCGAAGCCGCCGCCGCTGCAATCCATCTGCAGGCGCAGGCCCGGCAGTTCGTCCCGCAGGCGCTCCGCCAGCGTGAACGCAGCCCGCTCCGCCGCCTCGCCCACCCGCACCACGTATATCTGCGGTCCGTCCTGGGGTACCGCCACGCCCTCTTCCTCCATCAGCGACACCAGTCGCTCCACGCCCATGGCGAAACCGATGCCCGGCGTCGGTTTGCCGCCCAGGTGTTCCACCAGGCCGTCATAGCGTCCACCGGAGCAGACCGCGTCCTGCGAACCCAAGCGCGTGGTGATCCACTCGAACACCGTGCGCGTGTAGTAATCCAAACCCCGCACCAGACGCGGGTTCACCGTATAGCCAATCCCGGCATCGTCCAAGAGCTGCTTCAAGCCTTCGAGATGAGCCTTCGACTGCTCATCCAGGTGATCCAGCAGGCTCGGGGCGCCGGCGATGATCTCCTGCATGCCGCGTTCCTTGCTATCCAATATCCGCAAGGGATTGGTCCCCAGGCGCCGCTTGCTGTCCTCGTCCAACCGGTCCCGATGCTGCTCGAGATAGGCCACCAGCTTCTCCCGGTAGGCGGCCCGCGACTCCGGGGTGCCCAGGGAATTGATCTGCAGCTTCACATCCGTCAGACCCAAGCGCTTCCACAGGCGTGCGCTCATCAGGATTATCTCGGCGTCGATGTCCGGACCCGTGAGACCGAAGGCCTCCACGTCGATCTGATGGAACTGCCGGTAGCGGCCTTTCTGCGGACGCTCATGGCGGAACATCGGCCCCTGGCACCACAGACGCTGCACCTGGTTATAGAGCAGACCGTTGGAGAGTCCTGCCCGCACCATGCCCGCGGTAGCCTCGGGACGCAGCGTCAAGCTCTCCTCGCTGCGGTCGAGGAAGGTATACATCTCCTTCTCGACGATGTCGGTGGCATCACCGATGGAACGCTTGAAGAGTTCCGTCTTCTCCACCACCGGCAAGCGGATCTCGCGATAGCCGTAGGACTCCAGTACCCCACGGGTCACGCGCTCCAGCTGCTGCCAGCGACCCGCGGCCTCCGGCAATATATCGTTCATGCCCCTGACGGGCTCGATGAACTTAGCCATGTCAGGATCCCGTCTTTACTGGGGCTTGGCTGCGGAGCCGAGCTTGAAGCGTGCGGTGTTGTCCGAACGCAGGAATGGTTTCAGGTCGAAGGGAGCACCTTCGAGTTCGATGCTCACGCCCGGCGCATTGCCCAGGAACACCTGCAAGGGCCCGGCTCCGGAGAGTTCCAGGTTGTCGCCCGCCGGCGCCAGGTCGTAGAAGAGCCGCTTGCCATTGTTATCGTAGACCTCGACCCAGGAAGCGGCACCGAGGATGAACTTCACATGGGTCAGGTCCCGGTCCGCCACCGGCACCACCGGCGTCGGTTGCAGTACTGCCGCATGGGTCGCCGTCGCCGCCGGCTTGGCAGCGGGTCGCGCCGCCGCCACGCTGGAGTTCTTGGAGATCGAGGACGCCGCGGCCTTGGCAGGCTTCTGTGCCGTGGCGCTGTCCGCCAGGTCCGTGAGCGCTGTCATGGGCTTGGTGGAGACCGTCGGTGCGACGGCGGTAGCCGCCGCCGGAGCGGTGGCCATGGGTTGGGTATCAGGAATCTCGGGACGGCGCAGCCACCAGGAGACGGCGAGACCGATCAACACCAGCACAAACACCGCGGTGGCGGTGCGGGTGGACCAGTCGCGGGCACGCGGGCTCATACCGATGCCGGCGGTGTGTGGCACGGAAGCCACCAGAGTCGGTGTCTGGGGCTTGTTCTGGGTCTGGTCATAGGCAGCCAGCACTGGCGCTTCAGCCAGCCCTAAGGCCCGGGCATAGTTGCGCAGGTGGCCGCGGACGAACACCGGTTCACCGAGTGCGGAATACTCGCCGCGCTCCATGGCGTTGATCATGGCATCGCTGACATGCAGCTCCACCGCCAATTGGTGCACCGAGAGGCCGCGTGCTTCACGCGCCGCCTGCAATTCCTTGCCGCTCATGACACCGCCGGATAGTTGTTCCTCAGCCATGCGGCGTGCCCCCCTGCTGTAACTGTGCGGCCTGGTCCGAGGTCGGGTACAGGTGCATCAACTGCTTGGCGTAGTCCGTGGCGCGCTGCTGGTCGCCCAGCGCCCGCTCGTTGTTCACGCCCAGCAGCAGCACGTCCGGCCGTGAGCCTGGAGCCAGGTAGTCGAACCGTTCGATGAAAGCCCGCGCCGCCAGGTAGTTCTTGCGCGCGTAGTTGATCTCCGCCAGCTGCGCCATCGGCTCCAGCAGGTTGGGGTTCACCTGCAGGGCCTTGCGGAAATACTGCTCCGCAGCCGCCGCATCCGGGATCTTCAGCGCGCACAGGCCTGCGTTGGTGAGGGCGTCACCCGGCGTGGAGTAATGGGGGTTGTTGGCGGCGCCAAGGAAATAGCCGATGGATTCCTTGGTATTGCCATGCTGACAGAGGAACACCGCGTAGTCGTTCTGGATCTCCGGGTCGTCCGGCGCCTTGCGCATGGCGGTCTTGTAGGCACTCTTGGCCTTGTCGTTTTCCTGGCTGGCGCCGTAGATCAGCGCCTCCGCGGTATAGGCGTTGGCGTTGTCCGGATCCTCGTCGATGGCCTTCTGCACCTTCTGCATGGCCGCATCGCGGTTACCGGACTTCAGGTACTGGATGGCCAGCGCCACGTTGTCCTGGGCCGCCTGTTTCATGGACACCTTGTCGCCCTGGAACGGTGTATTGCTGTTGGTGACGCAGGCCGAGAGCATGGCGACGACCGGTAACAGGAGCAGGAGACGGCGGATCATGGTTGGGTCTCCAGTGTTTCGCCGCGACGTTCTGCGCGGCGGATACGATCCTTCACCTTGCCGGCCAACTGGCCGCAGGCGGCATCGATGTCGTCGCCGCGGGTGCGGCGCGTGATGGTGACTATGCCCTTCTGCCAGAGGATCTCCGCGAAGCGGTCGATGGCAGCCTGGGGCGTACGCGTGTATTCGGTGCCGGGGAAACTGTTGAAGGGGATCAGGTTCACCTTGCAGGGGACGTCCTTCACCACCTGGATCAGCTGCCTCGCATGCTCGGGGCTGTCGTTCACCCCTTCCAGCATCACGTACTCGAAGGTCACGTGCACATGGCGATGGTCCTTGGCGTCCACGTAGCGCCGGCAGGCTTCCATCAGCTCCTCGATGGGGTGCACCTTGTTGATGGGCACCAGCACGTCGCGCAAGGGGTCAGTAGGCGCATGCAGCGAGACCGCCAGGGCCACGTCGCAGTCCTCCGCGAGCTTGTACATGGTGGGCACGAGCCCCGAGGTGCTCACGGTGACGCGGCGCTTGGAGAGGCCGTAACCGAAGTCGTCGACCAGCACCTTGATGGCCGTCAGCACGTGCTTGTAGTTGGCGAGCGGCTCGCCCATGCCCATGAACACGATGTTGGTGATCGCCCGGTCTGTTCCCGGCTTGGCACCCAGCCGCTGGTTCGCCATCCACACCTGGCCGATGATCTCGGCGGCGGTGAGGTTGCGGTTGAAACCCTGCTTGCCCGTAGCGCAGAAGCTGCAGTCCATGGCGCAGCCCACCTGGGACGAGATGCACAGGGTGCCGCGTTCGCGCCCCGCATCAGCGGTTCCCTCATCGAGCGAGCGGTCGCCCAAGTCCGGGATCAGCACCGTCTCGATGTTGTTGGAGGCGTCCATGCGCAGCAGCCACTTGCGGGTGCCGTCTTCCGAGAGCTGCTCGGTGATCACTTCCGGCGGACGCACCTCGGCGGAGACCTTGAGCTTCTCACGCAAGGTCTTGCCGAGGTCCGTCATCTGGTCGAAATCGGCGACGCCCTGGTGATAGACCCACTTCATGAGCTGGCGGGCGCGGAACGGCTTCTCGCCCAACTGGACGAAGAAAGCCTCCAGCGCCTGGCGATCCAGGCCCAGCAGGTTCACTTTTGGGGCGTCAGCCGTCACGGGCTTACCGTGTGCGCGGCGCGATGTCGAGGTCGGAGAAGAAGTACGCGATCTCCTGCTTCGCCGTCTCGGCGGCGTCGGAGCCGTGCACCATGTTCTCGTCCACCGTCTCGGCGAAGTCGCCGCGGATGGTGCCCTTATCGGCCTTCTTCGGGTCGGTGGCGCCCATGATGTTGCGGTTCTTGAGGATGGCACCCTCGCCTTCCAGCGCGGTGACCATCACGGGACCGGAGATCATGAAGTCCACTAGCGGCTTGAAGAAGGGACGCTCGCGGTGCACCGCATAGAAGCCTTCCGCCTGGGTGCGGGTCAGGTGCAGCATGCGGGCGGCGATGATCTTGAGGCCCTGCTTCTCGAAGCGGGCATAGACTTCGCCGATCAGGTTCTTGGCGACGCCGTCGGGTTTGACGATGGACAGGGTACGTTCGATAGCCACGAAATATCTCTCCGGACACTAGGGTTGGAAGGGAGCCGGAGGGAGACGCGTTAGGCCTCAGCCCGCCCTGGAGCCCTCTGGGGCCCGGGACTTCCGGCGATTTTTCAGACGGCGAATTTTACCGGTTGGAGGCCGGTAGAAGCAATGAAATCAGGCGTTTAGAGAGGATTACAGGCGCAAAAGACCGGATTTAGACGGTGAAACTCTCGCCGCAGCCACATTCGTCTTTGACATTCGGGTTTGTGAACTGGAAAGACTCGTTCAGACCCTTACGCACGTAGTCCACCTGGGTGCCATCCAACAGGGGAAGGCTCTCGCGGTCCACCACCACTTTCACGCCCTGGTCCTCGAAGATCACATCATTGGCGGCGGCACCGTCAGCGTAATCCACCACGTAGGCGAAACCGGAGCAGCCGGTCTTCTTCACGCCCAGGCGTAGACCCATGACACCGGTCTTCTGGTGCAGGTGGTTCTTCACGCGCTCGGCGGCGCTGGGGGTGAGGGTGATAGCCATGTCAGTCCCTATTATACCGCGCCCCGCTCAAGGCTGCCCGCAGTGCATCTTCCAGCAGCAGGGCCGCGTCGCGCTTGGGCGCAGGCAACTTCAACTCCTCCGCGAGGCTCAAACCACCCATCCCCACCGCTTCCTCCTGGGTGCGTCCCACGACACGTTCGCTCAGCACCGAGCAGAGCGCGATGGTGGCCGGACAGCCGTACACACGGTAACGGCAAGCCTCCACGCGCCCATCGGCGTCGAGCTTCAGTTCCAGATGGATCTCCCGCCCGCGCCGCCGTTCACCGGCGATACCCCGTGACACATTGGGCGTGCCCTCAGGGAAGCTTCCCGCGTTACGGGGTGCGCGGAAGTGCGTCAGCACCGTATCCGTATAGTCCATGGGCACAGCGTTCATGGGCCTCAAGCTGCCAGAGCCGTGAGGCGCCGGTACTGCTCGATCACCACCGCCGCGGCACGATCCACTTCTGCTTCTGTGGTGAAGCGTCCCAGGCTGAAGCGCAGACTGGCGCCGGCGAGCTGGTCATCGCGGCCCAGGGCACGCAACACATAAGAAGGTTCCCGGTCCGCTGCATTGCAGGCGGACCCGCTGGAGACGGCCAGCTCCTCGCAGGCATAGAGCAGGCTCTCACCTTCCACGCCCGGGAAACTTAGGTTCAATATTCCCGGTAGGCGCTGACTTGCATGGCCGTTCAGCAAGACACCGGAGATGGTCTGCAATCTCTGCTGCAGCCGCTCACGCAAAGCCGTAAGTCGCTTGGCTTCTTCAGGCAGCAGCTCTTGCGCTAGTCGGAAAGCTTCACCCATGCCCACTATCTGATGAGTGGCGAGGGTCCCGGAACGCAGCCCCTGTTCGTGACCGCCACCGTGGATCAAGGGTTCAAGATTCACTTTAGGTTCCCGGCGCACGTACAGGGCGCCCATACCCTTCGGGCCATAGACCTTGTGGGCGGCGAAGGACATGAGATCTACAGGCAGCGTCTTGAGATCGATAGGCAGCTTGCCTGCACTCTGAGCAGCGTCCACATGGAACACCGCGCCGTGGGCACGGACTCTCTTGCCGATGGCAGCGATGTCATTCATCGTGCCGAGTTCGTTGTTGGCATGCATCAGAGACACCAGGACGGTGTCCTTGCGCAAGGCGTTCTGCACGGCTTCGGGCTGGATCAGACCACCCGCATCAGGCTTGAGCCAGGTGACCTCGAAGCCTTCTTTCTCCAGCTGCTTACAGGCATCCAGCACCGCCTTGTGCTCGATGCGTGAGGTGACGATGTGCCGGCCCTTGTCGCGGCGGAAGCGCGCTACGCCCTTGATGGCCATGTTGTCGGATTCCGTGGCGCCGGAAGTGAATACGATCTCTTCGGGTGTAGCCCCCACCAAGGCCGCCACCTGGCCGCGCGCTTCTTCCACGGCAGCACGGGCCGCCCGGCCCGGCGCATGGATAGAGGCAGGATTAGCGAACACACCATCCAGGGTGAGATGCGCCGCCATCTTAGCCGCGACCTTCGGGTCCAGCGGCGTGGTCGCCGCGTAGTCGAGATAGATGGTCATGCTCACCAGCCCACCGCTGCGACTCGTGCCGGGCGCGCCGCCACGATCTCATGGACTGCTTTGAGCGCCGTCTCCACATCTGTATTGGAATTCCCCAAGCCAAAGCTCATGCGCAGTGCCCCTTTCGCGATGGCTGCATCGACTCCCATGGCCAATAGCACATGACTCGGCTCGCCCTTGCCACTGTGGCAGGCGGAGCCGCTGGAGACAGCGATGCCACGCTTATCCAGCTCCATCACCAGCCATTCTCCATCGATGCCTTCGATGCCGAACTGGACGGTATTGGGCAGGCGCTCGACGCCGCCGGAGAAGATGCGTATCCCTGATATATCCCGCAGGCCCGCTTCCAGCGCATCCCGCAAGCGTCGTGCGTGATCGGCCCGCTGCGTCAATTCCTGTCTCGCGAGTTCCGCGGCCTTGCCGAATCCCACGATGCCCGCGAGGTTTTCCGTGCCGCCCCGCAGGCCTTGTTCCTGCCCACCGCCATGCACCAGGGGTTTCAGGTCCACGCGCCGGTCCATGATCAAAGCACCCACACCGCGAGGACCATTGAGTTTGTGAGCCGAGAGAGTCATGAGGTCCGCGCACAAGGCGCGAAAATCCACGGCGATCTTGCCCACTGCCTGCACCGCATCACAATGCAGCAAGGCGCCCGCCCCATGTACGCGCGCCGCGATGGCCTTCACATCCTGCAGCACGCCTGTCTCGTTGTTAGCGAGCATGGCGGAGACGAGCTTCACGTCTTTCTTCGCCAGCGACTTATCGAGTGTTGCCAGGTCGTAGCGCCCTTCTCCATCCGCAGGGATACGCTCCACCTGCCAGCCTAAGTCCGCCAGGGCGTCAGCCGGTCCCAACACCGCGCTGTGCTCGACTGCACCCACCAGCAAACGTCCCGAAGGCCGGCCATAGCACACGCCCTTCAAGCCTAAGTTGTCTGCTTCAGTGCCACCGCCGGTGAACACCACTTCGGTGGGTTTGGCGCTGACCAAAGCCGCCACTTGAGCGCGCGCTGCTTCGAGGGCGGCGTGGTCGCTGCGGCCAGGCTTGTGTACGCTGGCAGGATTACCGTGCACGCCTGCTAACCAGGGCTGCATGGCTTCCAGCACCCGCGGATCCAGGGGTGCCGTGGCGTTGTGATCGAGATAGATGGACATGGACGGTATCAGGAAGCCACACGGCTCCGGGGCACGAACTTCAGCACATGTTCCTGCTTCTGTCGCTCCGAGACCTTGCGCACCGCATCGGACTGCATGAGCTGCGCCAGGGTCGTCGCCTGCAGGTACTTGTGCACCTCGCGACTCAAACCTTCCCATAAGTCATGGGTGAGACAGGCATTACCGCCGTGGCAATCGCGCTCG
>DASYCJ010000056.1:0-4697 GCA_036500225.1 Gammaproteobacteria bacterium | reverse complement strand
GGGTCTTGTGCCTGATATACAACTGTCTATACTCGTCCGTGGGTTTTTATACCCACGAATTCTTGACGACCAGTCCGTAACAAGCTTTCACCGGCATGGATGCCGGGAGGGAACACTCGTTGCGCGAGAAGACCGACGTGAGCCGGCAGCAGAGCGCGCTCGCAGATCAATCCAGGCTGGTGTTCGTGTGCGATGCCTCTGGCAGCACCGGATTCTGGCAACACCCCATCAACGGCATCCGCACCCGTAGCGGTGGCAACCTGGCATCGCGGTTCGCGACGCCCGACCGGGCGCGCGTGCGCGTCGCGATACAGGAAGCAGGCAAGCACGGCCACGCGAGTTTCGTGGCGACGATCAACTCCGGACCCGATGTGGGCAAGCTGGTGGAGATCAGCCTGGAACGTGTGCAAATAGCTGGCCGCCGGTTGTTGCTCGGTTTCACCCGGCCGCAGAACCTGGACACGGGGACGCTCTCCAACAAGGCCTTGCGTGAGAGCGAGCTCCGGCTGGCGCAGGCCGAGAGACAACTCGGACTCGCGTCCCAGGCGCTGGAGAGCATCGCCGAGGGATTGCTGATCCTGGACCGCGAGATGCGTGTGATCTCCACCAACCGCGCGTATTGCGACCTGACAGGTAACACGCGTGATGCGCTATCCGGGCAGGTCCCTTATTGCCTTCGCCCTGAAGTCCTGGACCCTGCATTGCATAAGGAGATCATGCATGCAGTGGATACCGATGGCCATTGGCGCGGAGAACTCAACGATAGGCGTGACGATGGCAGCACTTTCCCTGAGCTCATGAGCTTGAGCCGGGTAAGGGACGCGGAGGGCGAGGGGAGCCAATACGTCGCGGTGGTGACGGACATGACCCAGCTCCACAAATACGAGGATCGGATGGCGTTCCTCGCCAGTCACGACACGCTGAGCGGGCTGCCGAACCGCTTCATCCTGATGCGTAGACTGACCCAAGCGGTGGAGCATGCAGGCCGCAACGGCACACAGGTGGCTCTGCTGTACCTGGATATCGACAACTTTAGCCTGGTGAACCGGTCCTTCGGCACTGCCACCGGCGACGAGGCATTGCGCAAGTTGGCACAGCGCCTGGAAGAGACCACTGCCGGCTGGGGCGAGACCTTCCATCTCGGCAGCGACGGCTTCGGCGTGTTGCTGACTCAGATTGGGTCCGAACGTGAAGCCGAAGACATGGCGCGCAATATCCTGGCAGGCATGGAAGCACCGTTGGACATCCAGGGCCATAGTCTGTCCTTATCGGCTTGCATCGGCATCGCCACTTCGCCGCCGGACTCGGATGCGCAGACTTTGTTCCGCCATGCGGGCCATGCCATGCATGCGGCGATGCGGCGCGGGGCCGGCAGCATCGAGAGTTTCGCCGGCGTGGAAGGCGATGCAGCGGAATCCTTGCACCTGACCACGGGCTTGAGGCACGCGGTGGAACATGGCGAGCTATTCCTGCATTACCAACCTTATTTCGACCTGCAGACCGGGCGCATCAGCGGAGCTGAGGCCTTGCTGCGCTGGAATCATCCCGAACTCGGCCTGATACCGCCTTCACGTTTCATCCCAGTGGCGGAGGAGACCGGCCATATCCTGAGGCTGGGCGATTGGGTGTTGAAGAGTGCCTGCCTGCAGATGCGAGCCTGGCAGGACGCCGGGCTAACCGACATGCACATAGCGGTCAACATCTCGGTACGACAACTGCGACAGCCGGATTTCCTCGACCGCTTGATGACCATCCTGGATGAGACCGGTTTGCTTCCAGGGAGCCTGGTGTTGGAGCTGACCGAGAGCAGCATGATGGAAAATCCAGAACGGGCGCGCGAGGTGCTTGCTTCCTTGCATGCTTTGGGCGTCGGCATCGCCATCGACGACTTCGGTACGGGCTATTCCTCGTTGAACTACCTGCGCCACTATCAGGTGGACTATCTCAAGGTGGACCGGAGTTTCGTCAGCAATCTGCCGCATGACGAGCATCAGCAAGCCATCGTCCGCGCAATCATCGCCATGGCCAAGAGTCTGGATATCCAGGTGATCGCGGAGGGCGTGGAGACCGCCGCGCAATGGGAATTCCTGAAGACCCTCGAATGCGAGCAGGGACAAGGGTTCCTGTTCGCGTATCCCCAGACGGCAGCCCATCTGGAGGCTTTGTTGCGGGATGGGGCGCCGGCGTTCACTGGCCTACAATAGAGAACGGCCCGCTTGCGCGGGCCGTCATGTCTTCCAGGCTGGGCTTATTTATTTGAGGATGACTGCTACCTGAGTGGTCTCAAGCAGCGAATCTGCACTGTCATAGCCGCCGACCGCAAAGAACCCCTTAACTTTGGCGCCACCCGAGAGATCTGAGTTCAGGGCTGAAACGAAGGCCTTGAAATTCACGAACAGCTGGACGTTGCCGCCCTTGAGGATGGCGAATACACCTAAATCCTTGGTCACGACGGCAGGTACGCTGGGAAGGGTGTTGAGATCGCTGACCTCGGCGCCCTCCCGAAGGCTGTGCACCGCGGGCGAGCTAGATAGATTCACAACGATCCCGCTGCTCGCCTCGATGCTGGTGAAGGCATTGGCGGTGCCGGACGGCCAAGTTGCGCTGATGACAGAATCTGCCAGATTGAAATCGGTCAGTGCGTTGGCATTGAAGTCCGGGGGGGCGACACCGAACTTTGCCGCGAAACCCGAGACGATGACCGGATCGCCGATGTTCACGCCGGTGTTTAGACAGCTGCAGGGTAGGGCGACTTCATAGTTTGTCGGGTCACTGTTTGTGCCCGTGAAGTCGAACATCGAGATGGGCCTGCCGCCTATGGTTTGGACGTCGAGATTCACACTGGAGTTCGTACCTGCATCTACCAAGGACAATACCGAGCCATCCACATCGGTGAACTCAAGCAGTGCGAATCCACCTGCCGCATTCAGTGTGCTTGAAGTAGCGCTGTCGAATTTTCCAAATACCAGAACGCGCTGGCCGACCGATATATTGGCGATACTGCCTGCAGTGCGCGGACTCTCAATGTTGCGCACAGCTGTGCTGTTGGCCAGGGTGACTTTGGCCGTGTCATTGAAGACCACTGAATGGGAGGTGTGATATAGGGTACTACCGAGCAGCGTAAGCGTATTGCCGCTGCGCGAGATCACCACACCTTCCACCGCATCCTTCGTACCACCGGGAACACTGGAGCCAGCCATGACTTGGGTAGCCACGAACCGATGACTCCCGAAATTGAATGAACCCTGGACGAGGACTGCTGGGGCGTTACCCGCTGCAGCCAACGCGGCTATGCCGCTAGTGCCAAAGTACACCTTTTGATTAACGACGTAGATCGTCGATGGTTCGCTATGGACTACCACGTTGCCGTAGCCCCCCGAACCACCCCGGAACGGTTGTAACCCGAGAGTGAAGCTGCCGGTACCGGTGCCGCTGAGCGACCCACGCACTTCCTCGGAACTTGCGGTCTGTGAGTCGACTGAAGCCACTAGGAATGGGTCTACCGTGACGGTGTTGTTGGAATTGATAGTACTGGACGCATTCAGGTCGAAATCTATGCCGAAGACATGGGGAGTGCCCGGGAAGAGCCCTATTGGATGGTCTGCATCCAGAGTAATGGCCACCGTCAAGTTGCCTAGCGGTTTACCGCTGCTGCCTACTGCACGAAGTTTGACGGCGTTACCAGATGCATCTTGGGCTTTGATATCTGATCCAGTGAAATCTAGCGTGATACTGCCGCTTAGATAGTCGCCGGCCGGTACAGCAGCCAGGGTTAGGAATTCGCTCAGACTGGTATATTGTGCGAAATCTACCGTGGTGGCGGCCGGAAGCAGTTTCGCAACGGTGCCGTCACGCCGGGTGATGCTGAGATCTGTGACCTTGACCTTGTAAGTCAAGAAATCGCCGGTGTCGTCACCCAGCGAGACGAATGCGCAGCCGTCCACATCGGAAGTCTTGGGGGCTGTACAGTCGGTGCCAGTAGAACTGCTCCCGCCCGGGGGCGTGACCGATGACCCAGATGAACCGCCTCCGCCACAGGCTGTAAGTCCTAGGGCAATCGAGAGTGCCGCAGCAAGCAGTACGCGGGGAAACGTTACTTGAGAAAACATTGAAGATCCCTCTTTCGTTGTAATAGCGCGTGACGCGCGCGACGCATCCTTGAGGCCACCGGTCGCACGGTCCGTGAGATTCGCCTCATCGCCGCGCCCGGGTGAAATCTTTACGTTTTTAAAGTCAGAAAGCACTCGGGGAAATGCCAGAAAGTGCCGAGGAAATCACCTGCTAGCGCAGCCGCGTTAAGTTAACTAATATCGTGTCGTGGGATCAGGTTTCGGCCGACCGTGGGCCAAACCCAAAAGGGCGGGTTCCTAAGAACCCGGTTTTACATTCGCATGCGGGGCTCCGGGCGTGCCAATCATCACTGCGGTCTGTCCCGAGATACACAACGAGCAGGTTGCGCGGCAGGTCAGTGCCGAGCAGACCAACCTGTTGTTTCGCTTCGGCTGGGCGGCAGACTGGCCGAGCGTGGCAGCTGCCTTGGCCTTCTTCTGGGTGTTTTGGGCGCTGGACGGTGGTTTGGCCTGTGCTTGGTGCTCTGCCTGCATGGGCATCGCGGCCCTGGGGCGCGCGGGCGCCTCATACGTGTTCCGGCGCCGCAGTATCCCGGTGGAGCAGGCCCGGCATTGGCAGCGGATCTA
>DASYCJ010000055.1:0-82968 GCA_036500225.1 Gammaproteobacteria bacterium | reverse complement strand
CGGGGAGGCCATGTATTCCTTCAGGGAGGTCTTGAAACCGGACAGGACAGACATATTAAGCCCTGACAGGGGCCGCGTCGTATCCTACCTTGGGGCAGGACCGCGCTATGATTCGGTTGCCCGCGCCTCTCTTACATATATATAGGGAATGCTCACATGGCCAGCCTGCGTACTGTCGCCCGTACCCTCCTGTCCGCGGCCCTCTTGGGCTCCTTGCTGGCCCTCTCCGGCTGCGGCATCAACAACATCCCGCGCCTGGATCAGCAGGTGAAGGCCAACTGGGCCGAGGTGCAGAACGAATACCAGCGCCGCGCCGACCTGGTGCCGAACCTGGTGGCCACCGTGAAGGGTTACGCCAGCCATGAGGACAAGGTGCTGGATGAAGTGACCGAAGCCCGTGCCAAGGTCGGCCAGATGCAGCTGCCCAAGGACATCCTCACCAACCCGACCGCCTTCAAGCAGTACGAGCAGAACCAGGGTCAGCTCACCCAGGCCCTCTCGCACCTCATGGTGGTGACCGAGAACTACCCCAACCTCAAGGCCAACGAGAACTTCCTGTCCCTGCAGTCGCAGCTGGAAGGCACTGAGAACCGCATCGCGGTGGCGCGCCGCGACTATATTCTGGCGGTGCAGCAGTACAACACCGAGCTCACCACAATCCCGGGCCGCTGGTACCGTTCGATGCTCTATAGTGACAAGCAGGTGATACAGAACTTCAGCGCGGACGAAGCATCTCAGGCTGCACCGAAAGTTCAGTTCTAAGTCCCTAAATGCAGATCACCCTGAAACACTTCGCCGCCGCGCTCCTTTGCGCGGCGGCTTGCTTTGGGGCGCCGGCCTTCGCTGCCGATGCCTCCATACCTCCCATCCCGACGCTTACAGGTCCGGTGATGGACCAAGCCGGCATCCTGGATGCGGGCACGCGCCAACAACTCACCGACAAGCTCACGGCCTATGACCAACAGAGCGGCAATCAGTTGGTGGTGGTCACGGTACAGACCCTGGACGGCTACCCCATCGAGTATTGGGGTTACCAACTGGGGCGCACCTGGGGTATCGGCCAGAAAGACAAGAACACCGGCGCCATCCTGATCGTGGATGTGGCGGAACATAAGCTGCGCATCGAAGTGGGCTACGGGCTGGAAGGTACGCTCACGGATGTGATGTCCGACGACATCATCCGCAACAGCATCACGCCCAAGTTCAAGCAGGGTGACTACGCCGGCGGCATCAGCGATGGCGTGGACCGTATCCTCGCGGTCCTGGGCGGCCAGGTGCAGGAAGTGCAGCATCAACGCCACAAGGACAGCGGTTCGACCCTGTTCCTGGTGATATTCCTGGTGTTCATCCTGCTGCGGGTGATCTCGGCGGGCATGCGGCCCGGCAGATTCAGTACCGGCAGCGGCTGGTGGTGGCTGTGGATACTCTCCAGCCTGGGCAGCGGCGGACGCGGCGGCTGGGGCGGAGGTGGCTTCGGCGGCGGCGGAGGAGGTGGTTTCTCTGGTGGTGGCGGCTCATTCGGAGGCGGTGGCGCCTCAGGGAGTTGGTGATGTATAGGTTCACCGACGACGACCGACGTGAGATCAAGGCAGCTGTAGAAGCCGCCGAACGGCGCACCAGTGGCGAGTTCGTAGTGGTGGCGGCCCGTGCCAGCGACCATTACCTCGCGACGGCCTTATCCTGGGCCGCGGGCCTGGCTTTGATCCTGCCGGCACCTTTACTGCTCTTCAGACACCTGCGCTATCTCGACATCTACCAGCTGCAGATCCTGGCCTTCATCCTGTTCACCTTGCTGTTCGAATTCATGCCCGGCCTGCACATGGCCCTGGTGCCGAGATGGCTGCGCCATGCCCGGGCTTCAAGACTTGCCCATGCCCAGTTCTACGAGCAAGGCGTGCATCTCACCCGCGAGCATTCCGGGGTACTCCTATTCGTGTCCATGGGGGAGCGTTACGTGGAGATCGTGGCGGACAAGGGTATCCACGAGAAGATCGGCGAGGAACGCTGGCAGAAGATCGTCAACGCCTTCGTGCAGAAGGTGGGCAGCGGGGATGTGACCGGCGGTTTCGTGGCGACCATCAGCGCCTGCGGCGAGGCCATGGCCGAACACTACCCGGCGAAGCCAGGCGACGAAGACGAACTCTCGGATGGATTGATCGAGATCTGAAGACGCTAGCTTAGATAGCGTCCTTGATGTTGCCGGTACGATTGGTGGTGTCCTGCTCGATGTCGCGCATGAAGTTCTGCACGAAGTTGCGCATGGACACCGGGGCGAAGTCGAGGCAGTTCTGGCCACCGGCGGACTGCATCTCAGGTTTGGCGCCCGCCGCCAAGAGCATGGCTGCGTAGTCGCGGTTTACCGGGTTCCAGGAGTTGGTCACCTGCATCAATGCAGTGCGCTGGGTGCCATCCACTTTCATGTTCGGATCCCAACCCGCGTCCAACAGGTTCTTCACCCGGCGCACGCCCTGGTCGCTGCGGTCCGTGACCAGTTCATAGAGGAAGTTCTCCTTCGGGCCGAAGGGCTGCCAGATGGGCAGGGCCCGTTTCATGGCCGCTTGGGCCGCGGTGGAGAGGTCCAGGATCGCCAGCACCACCGACTTGGCATGTGGGCCGTTCAGCAGGATCTCGAGTTCGACCCGCGAAGCCTCGTTGTCCCTGAGGCACGCGTCCACGCCACGCGAAGTCACCTTCGTCATGTTCTTGGCGCGCAGCTTCTCGATCTCGGCGTCGTCCATCTATCCCATCCCCTCAGAGCGGCCTCCATTATGCCGCATTATGTATAATCAATAACAGACCGCTCCCAAAATGATAGAGCCTGCTGGAGGACCTTTTGCATGTTTCGTGTGCGAAGGGTTCCAGCAGGCTCAGAGCCCGTAGGGTAGGTGGGCTTAAGGCTTCGGCGCGGTCTTGATCCCTAGGCTATAGGCCATGAAAGCCCATACATCCACGGTCTGAGCGATGCGCTTATCCGTGGGCATATAGTTGTGGCTGGTCTTGGTCTCGATGCGCACGAGCACCGGGTTGTCGCAAGCCTGGGCCGCCTGCAACGCGGCGCCGAACTTGTAGGTGTGGCTCGGCACCACCCGGTCATCATGGTCGGCGGTGGTGAGGATGGTGGGCGGATAACAGGTGCCCGGCTTCACGTTCTGCACCGGCGAATAGGCCAAGAGCCACTTGAAGGCTTTGGGGTCGTTCACATCGCCATACTCCGAAGCCCATAGGGCGCCGCCGGAGAACTTCTGGTAACGCAGCATGTCCATCACGCCCGCGCCGCCATAAGCGGCACCGAAGAGCTGCGGGTTCTCGGTGATGCTCGCGCCCACCAAGAGGCCGCCGTTGGAGTAGCCAGAGATTCCGAGTTGTTTCATCGTGGTGTAGTGCTGGGCCACCAGGTACTTCGCCGCCCAGGCGTAGTCGTCGAACACGTTCTGCTTCTTGCCGAACATACCGGCGGAATGCCAGGCCTCGCCGTACTCGCCGCCGCCACGCAGGTTGGGCACCGCGTACACCCCGCCGAGTTCCAGCCATATGGGCAGGATGGGGGAGAAGGAAGGTGTCACGCTGATGTCGAAACCACCGTAGGCATAGAGCAGGGTCGGATGGCTGCCATCCAATTTCAGACCCTTCTTCGCCACGATGAACATGGGCACCTTGGTGCCATCCTTGGACGTGTAGAAGACCTGCTTGGTCTCATACGCCGAAGCGTCGAAGGGCACCTTGGGCTTGAAGAAGGTGCTGATCTTGCCGTCCTCCATGTCCAGACGGAACACGCTGGTGGGATAGAGATAGGAAGTAAAGGCGTAAAAGAGTTCCGGCGTATCGTTGCGGCCGCTGAGACCTGACAAGGTCCCGAGGTCCGGCAGCCTCAGGCTGCCTTTGGTGGCGCCGTCGGGTGAGAAGAGCTTCACCTCGCTCCTGGCGTCCTTGAGATAGCTCACCACCACTTGCCCGCCCACCAGGGACGAGGACTGGATGGAATCCTGGGTCTCCGGCACCACGGTCTTCCAGTGTTCCGGCGCCGGGTCCGAGAACTTGAAGGACACCACCTTGCGATTGGGAGCGTCCTTGGAAGTCTGCAGGTAGAGGGTGTCGCCGATGTTATCCAGGGGCTGGTACTGGACGTCGTTGGCGGTGAAAAGGGGTTTGATCGCAGCCCCGATGTTCGGGTGCGTCGGGTCGCCTAAGTCCGCGTAATACAGCTCGTTCTGGGCGTCGTTACCGTTATCCAGCTCGATGTAGAGATAGCGCCCGTCTTCCGAGACGGAGCCGCCCACGACCCATTCGGGAAGGTCCGGCCGCGCATAGATGACCTTGTCGGTACTCTGGGGCGTGCCCAGCACGTGGTAATACAGGGTCTGATCCTTGATCTCCGTGGCGATGGCCTTGCCGTCCGCCGGCGCCGGATAGCGCGAATAGAAGAAGCCCTCGTTGTCATTGGTCCAGGCCACGCCTGAGAATTTCACCCACTTGATGTCATCGGCCGTGTCCTTGCCAGTGGCCAGATTCCGCACGTGCAGTTCTTCCCAGTCGGAGCCTCCCTGGGACAGGCCGTAGGCAAAGTAGGCGGTGTCGTTGGAGGGCACCCAGGAGAGCAGGGCCACGGAGCCATCCGCCGAGAGGACATTGGGGTCCATCACCAGCACAGGCGCCGTATCTTTCGGCCCCTGCATGTAGATCTCCGCCTGGTTCTGCAAGCCGGTGTTCTTGGTGAAGAACAGCTTGCCGCCGATGCGGTAAGGCGTGCTGACTTTCTCGTAGTTCCACAGCGCCTTCAAGCGCGACTGCATCCAGGGG
Organism: Gammaproteobacteria bacterium; assembly: GCA_036500225.1. Taxonomy (GTDB): domain Bacteria; phylum Pseudomonadota; class Gammaproteobacteria; order Natronospirales; family REEB76; genus DASUBN01. The sequence goes on along the minus strand of DASYCJ010000055.1, from coordinate 78,171 downwards.
CGTTCCGGGATCTTGTCCAGGTAGGAGAAGGTGAGTTTGTTCTCGTCATCCACCCACTTGGCCACCTCGGGGCTGTTGATATCTTCCATCCATTCATAAGGAGCGGGGACTTTCACGCCGCTGTACTCGTCCACCGTATCGGCACGGCGGGCGGCGGGATAGCTGAGCTTGTCCGCCGGTGCGGAGACGGCATAGAGGCTCAGCAGGGAAAGGACCAGGGACACCAGGGTAGTGGGGCGCATGGAAGGGCTCCTAGGACGATCGGTGGGACCCTCGAAGCATAGCGCGACCACGGCGTTTCGAGGAACGTGGAGACACTGATGTGATCGAGCGTATTCCTGGGCGAGGCAGGAACTTATCCAGACAGGGGATGTCGCGGGATAGCTACAAGAGCAGGCAGTGCTGGGTAGCCAGCAGGATCAATGGGTCGCTGCGGCCGGCGCCTTCTTATAGCTGAGCTTGCCGCTCTTGATGTCCGCGATGAGCTCGTTGGCATGCTGGTCGTCTGGGAAATCCGCCGAGTAGGCCTGCAGATCTGCAAGCGCCTTCTTCTTGTCATGCAATGACAGGTACAAGATGCCGAGAGTGTAGTTGGCGCGCTTCACACCGAGCTTCAAGGATTTCTCGAGATAAGGGATGGCCTCGCGCTGCTTGGGAGGCAGTCCCGACAGGAACACCCCAAATAGGTAGTTGGCGGCCGGTTCGTCGGGTGTCACCTTCAGGAGCCGCGCGTAGACGTCCATGGCCTTGGCGCAACTGGTGGAGAGATCCAGATTGCAGCCGAGGTTATAGGCGAAGGCCTCGCGCCGCAGCACTTCGATGTTCACAGAGGGACCCGTATCCAATGCCGCCAGCACCTCGATTAGGCGCGTGAGCTTGTCGGTGGCATCGCGGCGTTCCGCCGTATTGTCGAAATGCGGTGGATAGATGTCCGCATAGCGGGCGATGGTCTGCAGGAAACTGTCCACCACATCGAGGTTCAACGAGTTCTTCGGCTGCCCGTCAGGTCCGGTCTCGCTGGCCACCGCATCCTTGAGTTGGTATGCCCAAGGGATGGTTGCGCTGCTGGTGGCCGCGGCAGGTGCCGGTGTGACATCCGCAGTTGCAGCGAGCGACATGAACGTGAGCAAGCAGAGCAGATGACGCATGGCGCGGACCTTGAGGATCTGGAGCTAGATACGGCCGGAATTCTCCAGCATGTCCATGCCCTTGTGCAGATCCGAGCCCAGGTTCTTCTCGTCAGTGAAGTACTGCACGGTATCTTTGTCGAGCTTGGCACGGGCCTGGATCACCAATGCGTCCCAGTGTTTCGGCGTTTGGCCATCCTTGCCGATCCACAGTACCGCCTTCAACTCGGCGAGTTGATCCTTGTCGAGACGCACCAGGATGCCCACCACGTTATCGAGTTCGCCTTTCTCAGCGTAGCCGATGAGTTCGCGGACCAGGGCGGGTTTGAGGGCCTTCATGGGTGGCTCGCTTGGGGTCTTGGCCGAAAGGGGGAGATTAAGACTAGCGCAAAACGCCGCTCATAGCCCGTCATTGGCGGGGGGCGTGGTGGCCTTCTTGTAGCCCCTGGGGCGTATGGCCACGGTGTTCTTGATGAGGGTGCAGAGACTGCCGTCCGCCAGGTAGTAACCGTATTCGAAGGTGGGCGTGGCCCGGCCCTTCTGCCGCAGCTCCTCGGCTATGGCGGCCTCTTGGATCGGATCCATCTGGAACCGCAGTTCGAGGTCGGTGCTGCCGCCTTTCTGGAAATCGACGCTCATGGCGCGGGTCCATACCGAGTAACCGGGGAAGACGCGCGAGCAGGCGAGAGCAGCGATGGGATCCGCGAGGCAGGCCTGGAAGCCGCCGAACATCACGCCGCCGGGATTGCGGGAGACGCTGTTGAGCGGCAGGCATATGCGCACCTGCCGCCAGCCGTCGCCGATTTCCAGCACCTTCACCCGCATCATGGCGAAGGCCGGGTATAACTCCAGCCGCCGCCCCTCCGAGAGGAACTTCAGGTTGGCAATGAAGCGAGCGAGGCCCATACTTTCTCCCCGCGCACATTCTAGTCCTGCGCCGAGGAACAGGGTATGCGGACTGTCCAGAACTGGTTAGATGAGTACAGCATCAGCCACCAGGACCCCGTTAACAAGCGCATCCACTGGGTCTGCGTGCCGCTCATCATGCTGAGCGCCTTAGGCATGATGTGGGCCATCCCGCGCCCGGCCTTCTTCTTCTCGATCAGCCCCTATCTCAACTGGGCCACACTTCTGATTCTGGTTTCTCTCGTCTACTACCTGATGCTGTCGGTACGGCTTGCGGTCGGCATGCTGTTGGTGAGCGTAGTGATGTGCCTGGTGATCGGCTGGATGGCGGGTCTGCCCTGGCCATTGTTGTGGACCTCGTTCGCCATCTTTGCCGCAGCCTGGATCGGCCAGTTCATCGGCCACAAGATCGAGGGCCGCAAGCCATCCTTCTTCAAGGACCTGCAGTTCCTGCTCATCGGCCCCATCTGGCTTTTGGCAGACGCATATAAGCGCTTGGGTTTCGCATACTGACACCGAAAAAGAAAAAGCCCCGCAGCGGTGACGCTGCGGGGCTTTTTCATGGGCTCTGATTAGTGGGACATCTTCTGCAAAGCAACGAGGTTCAGTCGTTTGAACAGCGACTGAGCTCGAGCCAGGTTATCCGCTGATATCACGATAGTCAGGTTGTGGACCCCCAGACTCACCGGCTGATCCAGCTGCGGACGGATGATCACCGCCGTGTCCTTGGTGTGTTTGCCGTTGATGTCCTGCCGGTCCCAGTCGTCGTCCCTGTCCACGGTGGCTTTCCCGTAGATGAGCACCACACGGCCTTCTGGCTTATCCAAGGGGTTGCCCGGCGAGGAATAGGTGATGGGATGCTCGCAGCTGTAGGCGGTGGCGCCGGAGACTTGCACGGGCTTGGGGTTGCCGTAGCAATCCAGAGAGTCTGAATTATTGAGTCCGATGCTCACAGTGGAGTTGCGGTCCGCCTCGATGGCCGCCATGGCATTCTGCTGGCCACTGTTGGCGTCTATCTGCGCCTGGGTCATCTGCTTGTTGAGGGCATCGCTCTGCTTGCCCAGGGCATCCATCGTCTTGGTGTCGCCCTTCTGTGCCGCGGCCAAGAGCTGCGGCATCAGGGCCTGTTCCTGGGCCATGACGTCATCGAGCTTCTTCTGCTTGGCCGGATCCGGCTTGCCCTGGATGACCTGCTGTTCCTTGGCCGAATCTGCTTCGCTCATGGGGCGCGTGTAGCCGGCGCTGGCGTCGAGATAGTAGTTGTTCACGAAGCAGGTGTAGGTCGGCATGTAGTCCTTGTAGTCCGGCGCCATCTTCTCCAGGGTGTCCTGGTTGTATTGCCAGCCGGTTTCCGGCTTGGGCAGGGCAGCGCGCAACTGCTGGAACTTCTCGTAGAAGGCCTTCTGCGGTGCCGTGAGCCCGATGGCTTCACCCTCGGGGCAGCCTTCGGCATAAGCCACGGAAGTCATGAGACAGGCAAGGGCTAATAGGGATGTCAGGACGGATCGGCGATGCATGAGACTCTCCCCTATGTCATTTGTTATCGAGGCTCAAAACTTCTCTAGTTGCAGGCTCCACTGGAGATGGCCGCATCCTTGACTGCGTCAGCGACGGCAGTGTGCACCGTCTTGTCCAGGGGATCCGGCAGGAGTTCTTCGCTGGGTGCCAGTTCCGACAGGGTAGTAGCAGCGGCGAAGTACATGGCATCGGTGAAACGTTTGGCACGGGCGTCCAGGGCGCCGCGGAAGAGGGCGGGGTAGCCTAAGGCGTTGTTCACGCTACGCCCATCTGTGGCGTAGGCGGCGCCGGCTTCGAGTGCGCGGCGCGCGCTGATCTCCGGTTCCGGGTTGGAGAGGGCGAAGATGATCTGGCCCTTGCGCACCATCTCCGGCAGGATCAAGCCCTTCACGCCGGTGGTGGCGATGACGATATCTGATTGCTGCATGAGTTGTTCCAACGTGGCGCGCTTGCCGCCCATCTTCTCCACCCGCCCCAAGGCTTCCTCGCGCCGGTCCGCGCCCAGCACTGTCTTCACGCCGTACTGATGCAGCAGGCGCACGATGCCGATGCCGGCGGCGCCGAGACCGATCTGGCCCACGGTGCAGGATTTGAGGTCGCGCTTCACCCGCTGGGTGGCGGAGATGAGCGCCGCCAAGGTCACCACCGCAGTACCGTGCTGATCGTCATGCAGCACCGGCTTCTTCAGGCGCTTCACCAGTTGTTCTTCCACCTCGAAACACTCGGGCGCCGCGATATCCTCGAGATGGATCGCGCCGAAGGAGGATTCGATGGCCAGCACGGTGTCGATGATCTTCTTGGGATCTGTGTCAGTGAGCAGGATGGGGATGCCGGAGACACCGACGAACTTGGCATAGATCATGGACTTGCCTTCCATGACCGGCAGGCCCGCGAGGCCGCCGATGTGACCCAAGCCCAATACCGCGGTGCCGTTGGTGACGATGCCGACGGTGTTGCCGAGGTTGGTGTATTCGTAAGCCTTGGCGGGGTCCTTCTGGATGGCGAGACTGACCCGAGCCACGCCCGGGGTATAGAGGTCGCGCAGCTGCTGGATAGCGTCCAGCGGCACCTTCGAGACCATCTCGATCTTGCCGCCCTTGTGGCGGTCGAACACCCGATCGGACTTGCCGATGATCTTGGCATTGTCGAGGGCGTTGATCTTGTCGTAGAGACTGCGGTCCGCATCCTCGTCCATCTCGATGGTCACTTCCCAGACGGTCTTGTCCTGGTGCCGACGTACCGCGTGCAGGTGCTCCACCACGAGGTTGGCCTCACCGATGACCGCCAGTACCCGGGCCAAGCTGCCTGGCTTGTGCTGGGACTCGATAAGCAATATCTCGGGGATTCTCATGGGTTTTCCGGGCTTAGACGCACACGGACTGCGGCGCCTGGGGCGTTACGGTATCATATGCGCCCCCTGCGGGACCCCAGGCACAGCGGGAAACCCTGTAATAGCAACGAGTTACGAGCGCACCCCGCTCGCCGGAGATTTTCGTGAAAGCTCTCAACCCGATGGACCTGTACGACGTGCGCGGCCTGCTCTCGGAAGAGGAGCAGCTGGTGCAAGACACTACCGCCCGCTTCGTGGATGAGAAGGTGCTGCCCATCATCGGCGAGTGCTTCGAGAACGGCCGCTTCCCCAAGGAGCTGGTGCCGGAGATCGCGGCCTTGGGTCTGCTCGGCAGTTCCATCCAGGGTTATGACTGCGCCGGCTTGAACGGAGTCTCCTACGGACTCATCTGCCAGGAACTGGAGCGCGGCGACTCGGGCCTGCGCAGCTTCGTCTCGGTGCAGTCCTCCCTGGTCATGTATCCGATATATGCCTACGGCTCCGAAGAGCAGAAACAGAAGTGGCTGCCGGCCATGGCCCGCGGCGAGAAGATTGGCTGCTTCGGCCTGACCGAACCCCACGGCGGTTCAGACCCTTCCAACATGAAGACCACTGCCAAGAAGAAGGGTAGTGACTGGGTGCTGAACGGCGCCAAGATGTGGATCACCAATGGCACCATCGCCGACGTGGCGGTGGTGTGGGCCCAGACCGAGGAAGGCATCCGTGGCTTCCTCGTCGAGAAGGGCAGCAAGGGTTTCGACGCGCCGGAAGTGCATCACAAGATGTCCCTGCGCGCTTCCGTGACTTCAGCTCTGTACTTCGACAACGTGGTCATCCCTGAAGCCAATCGTCTGCCCAAGGCCGAAGGCCTCAAGGGTCCGCTGGGTTGTCTCACCCAGGCCCGTTACGGTATAGGCTGGGGCGCTATCGGCGCAGCGCAAGCCTGCCTGCGCGAAGTGCTGGAATACACCAAGACCCGCGAACTCTTCGGCCGCCCGCTGAACCACAACCAGTTGGTGCAACTGCGCATGGCGGAGATGTCGCGCCAGATCACGCTCGCCCAGTTGCTCTCGCTGCAGCTCGGCCGCCTGAAAGACCAGGGCGACATGAGCCCTTCCCAGGTGTCGCTGGCCAAGTGGAATAACGTGCGTATGGCCATGGACATCGCCCGCGACGCGCGCGATCTCTTGGGAGGCGCGGGGATCACTACCGAGTTCTGCCCCATCCGCCACGCCCTCAACCTGGAATCGGTCATCACCTATGAAGGCACCGAGAGCGTGCATCAGTTGGTGATCGGCAAGGAACTCACCGGCGTCAACGCCTTCTGATATGCCGCGCCTAACCGACTTCGACGTCCTGAGCTTCGACTGCTACGGCACTCTCATCGACTGGGAGACGGGCATCCGCACCGCGCTCGCCCCCTGGCGCCGCCGCGAGAATATCCAAGTCAGCGACGATGGTTTCGTGGAGGCCTTCGGCCGCTACGAGTGGGAAGAGCAGGAAGAGAACTCAGGGATGCTCTACCCCGAGATCCTGAAGCGGGTCTTGAAGCGCATGGCGGCGGGCTGGGGCGTGTTCACCACCCCGGAAGACTTGAAGAGCTTCAGCCGCTCCGTGGGCAACTGGCCTGCATTCCAGGATTCGCCCCTGGCGCTCGCTTACCTCAAGCAGCATTTCAAATTGGTGATCCTTTCCAACGTGGACCGGGAGTCCTTCAGCTACTCCAACGCCAAGCTAGGCGTGGAATTCGATCACGTGTACACGGCCCAGGACATCGGCAGCTATAAGCCGGATATGGAGAACTTCCAATACCTGCTTTCGCACCTGGAGGACGAGGGCTTCCTGCCTTCTCGCATCCTGCACGTGGCTGAGAGCCTGTATCACGACCACATCCCCGCCAAGAAGCTCGGGCTATCGACGGCCTGGATAAACCGGCGGCACGACAAACAGGGCCACGGCGCTACACGAGCGCCGGACGAGAAGGTGCAGCCGGACTTCCGTTTCAACAGCATGTATGACTTCGCCGCGGCGCACCAAGTCCTGACCCGCGCCGCCTGATCCTGAGAGAGCCGCATGAGCACTGAACCCAAAGCGACCGGTCTCGCCAAAGCCGCCACCCGCAGCATCAACCGCTCGGAGATCGTGGACAATAACTTCATCCAGTTCGTGAAGAGCTGGGTCGACAATCCGCCGCGCCCGGACCTGGACGCACCTTTGCGCCACGGCCATGCCCTCACCGGCCGAGATTTCCTGGAACTCTTCGAGTCCCAGATGCTCTCGCGGCACCAGGACATCGAAGCCCGTGCCATGCGCGCCCGCAACGAAGGCTTCTACACCATCGGCAGCTCTGGCCATGAGATCAACGCCGTGGTGGGCCGTGTCACGCGCCACACGGACATCGCCTTCCTGCATTACCGCAGCGGCGCCTTCATGCAGGAGCGCGCCCGGAAGCTCGACATCGACATGGTGTATGACACGGCCCTGTCTCTCGCCGCGTCCAGCGAAGACCCCATATCCGGCGGCCGTCACAAGGTGTGGGGCTCGGTGCCCCTGTGGGTACCACCCCAGACTTCGACCATCGCCAGCCATCTGCCCAAGGCAGTGGGTACCGCTGCGGCCCTAGCCCAGGCGAAGCGCTTGGGGCTGACGGCCCCCATCCCTGATGACAGCGTGGTGGTGTGCAGCTTCGGCGATGCGAGCTCGAACCATTCCACGGCCTTGGGTGCTTTCAACGCCGCCCAGTGGACCTCCCACCAGAAGCTGCCCTGCCCGGTGCTGTTCGTCTGCGAGGACAACTCCATCGGTATCTCGGTGCGCACGCCGGAAGGTTGGGTTGAAGCGAACTTCAAGCACCGGCCCGGTCTGCACTACGTGCAGGCGGATGGTCTCGACCTGATAGACACCTGGGACAAGACCCGCGAGGCGGTGGACCACTGCCGCCGCACCCGTCAGCCCACCTTCCTGCACCTGAAGTTGGTGCGGCTCTTGGGCCACGCCGGCACTGACGCGGAGACGGAGTACAAGACCGCTCAGGAACTTGAGTCCTCCGAGGCACGCGATCCGCTGCTCATGTCCGCCGAGACGGCCATGGAGACCGGATTGCTCACGCCCAACGAGTTGCTGGATAAGTACGAAGCCTGCCGCGCCCGCGTGCAGGCGGCGTCGAAGATGGCCGCCACGCGACCCAAGCTCACCACCGCGGAACAGGTCATGGCGCCCCTGGCGCCCTATCACGCCGATAAGGTTAACGCGGAAGCGGCCCGCGCCGCGAAGCATGAGGCTCGCGTCGCCGCTTTCGGTTCCGAGGAAGCATTGCCAGAGAAGAGTGCGCCCAAGCATCTCTCCATCCAGATCAACCGGGCTTTGTTTGATCTCATGGCCAAGTATCCGGAGATGACCATCTTCGGCGAAGACGTGGCCCAGAAAGGTGGCGTGTATACCGTCACCTCCGGCTTATATAAGACCTTCAAGTCCCATCGGGTGTTCAACACCATCCTGGACGAGCAGACCATCCTCGGCATGGCCCAGGGCGCGGCCTATATGGGCATGCTGCCTTTTCCGGAGATCCAGTATCTCGCGTACTTCCACAATGCCTGCGACCAGATACGCGGTGAAGCGGCCTCGCTGCAGTTCTTCTCCAACGCCCAGTATCGCAATCCCATGGTGGCGCGCATCGCCTCCCTGGGTTACCAGAAGGGCTTTGGCGGCCACTTCCACAACGACAACAGTTTCACGGCGCTGCGGGACATTCCGGGTCTGGTGATCGCCTGCCCCAGTCGCGGCGACGATGCGGCCATGATGCTGCGCACCTGCGCGGCCTTGGGGAAAGTGGATGGACGGGTGGTGGCCTGGCTCGAGCCCATCGCCCTATACATGACCAAGGACCTGCACGAGCCGAAGGACAGCCAGTGGTTGTTCGAGTACCCGGCGCCGGACCGCGCCATACCGGTCGGTGAGGGACGCATCTATGAGTCGAACGCCAAGGACCTGTTGATCATCAGCTACGGCAACGGCGTGCTGATGTCCCTGCGTGTGGCCAAGAAGCTGGAGAAAGAGACCGGCAAGAAGATCCGCGTGCTGGACCTGCGTTGGCTCAAGCCCATGAACGCGGCTTTGATGGCCGCGCACGCCAAGGACTGCGGCAAGGTGCTGGTGGTGGACGAAGGGCGCGAGACCGGCGGCATCGCCGAAGAGATCTTCACGCACCTGGAAGAACATGCGCCGGGTGTGAAGAAGCGGCGCGTGGCCGGCAAAGATTCTTACATCCCACTGGCTTCCGCAGCTAATTTAGTCCTACTCAGCGAAGACGAGATCTACACAGCTGCGCAAAAACTTCTGCGCTCGGTATAACTTCGTCTGTAGCAGGATGCGTACGTGCCGCGGAGCACAGGGATGTGCGGGAGCGGGACCGCCGCCTCGTCCCATTTCGCTACGCAATCCCTGCTTCGCGAACTGCTGGGCGGCATCCTGCCTACCCGTGTATGGCATGCGATGCGCCTTCGTTCATGACGCTTTTGCGATGAAGGTTTTCTATAAATGAAAAGGCCGCCCATAGAGCGGCCTTTTCACTATCTGAAGGACTTAGCGTTCGCCCTGGTGACGCGTTGCGGCCACGTGTCTCTGCAGGCCTCGTGGCAGGGGACGGGGCCCGCGGGGCGCCACGGAACCCACCACGAGGGCCCGTTCCAGGGCCACCATCACTGCATATACATCCTTGAAATGCTTATGCACCTGGCTGAGTTTCAGGCCGGCGGCGCGGGCCAAGTCCTCGAGGCTCGTGTTCTCGTGGCTGAAGCGCAGGAATCGCTGCCGGGCTGCCGTCAGCAGGCGGGCGCGCAGTTCCAGGTCGGCGGAGCTGGAGATGTTGGTCAGGGGGCAGGGGGCTGGTGCGGGAAGCGGGGTCATGGATTCACCTGTTTGGCCTCAGTCCATGAGGCATAGGTGATTATCTGTCGTAGTCCACAGAGTGCCTATCCGGGTTAAACCCCTTTATGTAGAAGGGATTCACCTGAGCCCGCGCCTGCCATCCCCGGGGCTCAGGCCACCGGCCTTTTCCACAGCATCCACAGCCGCGCCAGCGCGCCTACCAGCACCAGGATGCTGAGGAAGGCGAACCAGTCACCCATGGTGTCATAGAACGTGTCGTCGTGGCCTGTCCGCACCGTGGCGGTGAGGGTGGCGAAGGGCGCCGAGTTGGACTTCACTTCCGCCAGCACCCGCCCCCGGTCGTCGCTCACGTACAGCGAGCCCTGCTTGGCCGAGCGCACGACGCTGAAGCCCGATTCCACGCCGCGCATAATGGCCATATGCCCGTGGAAGAGCCAATCGGCCACGAAATCCCAGCCCGGCACCAGCATCAGGCCCACCTTCTTATTGCCGTAGTCCGCCGAGAGCAGCGTGAAGTCCATGTCCTTGCAGATCTCCACGCCCCATACCGCGTCGGCGCGTGACAATACGGTGAGTGCGGTGCCCGGCGTGAGGTCGGACTCGAAGGGCGGCAGCATGTGCTCCTTGTCGTAGTTCTGGGGCGGCCTGCCCGGCATGTACACACGGGCTTCGTTGTATGCCTTGCCGTCTGCCGAGCGGATCATGCCCACCACGATGACGACACCGGTGTGGTCAGCCAGTCTCTGGAAGGAATCGTCGGTGGATTGCAGGGTCTCAGCCACCACCACGGCGAGCTTCTCCGGCAATACCACCACCCGTACACCCTGGGCCGCGAGAACCTGCACTGAATCAGAGTATTGAGCGAAGAGTTTGTCCGCCGGGGCGCCGGGGTCCAATACCTGGTCGTACTCACCATGCGCTCCGTCCGAGGCCACCAGCCCCACCTTCACCTGGGTACCTGACTGAGGCGTGTGCACGCGCCAGGCACCGAGGGCCAGCACCAAGACCAGGACCGCGGCGACGGCGCCGCCGATACGCAGGGCCTGGGTCGGTGCGGTGGGATAAAGATGCAAGCCGATGGCGATGGCCGTGGAGAAACTCAGCAACAGGAAGCTCATGCCCCAGGGGCCGGTGACCGTGGCCAGCTGCAGGAAGGGCAGGAAATGCAATTGTGAGTAAGCGAGGGAGCCAGAGGTGCCGTGGGGTGAGGTCACGTTCAGGAAATATTCGAACGCGACGATCACCGCCGGGAAGGCCAAGAGCGCCATCCAGTAGGCGCCGCGTCGCAACAGGCCACGGTACAGGCAGATAGCGAGGGCGTAGGCGATGCCTTCACTGAGATAGATCTGCGCCAGGATCGGCAGCGGCATGTGCAGCAGACCGTGCATCACCGGCCACAGGTTCAGGAAGCCCAACATCACGCCTAAGGCCGCCGCCAGGGCAGCACCCCACCAGGACGCGCGGCCGGCGAACAACAGCACCGGTAGCGGCGCGAACCACATGAGCGGCCAGAAGGGGTCGAGCCCGGTGCCGAAGAAGACCAGTACGGCCGTCACAAGCACGGCAACGATGCCGAGCCCCAGGCGCTTCATGTCAATTGCGGATGCCATGGATGTATCTCCGGAAAGAACGCCGGTACAGGGCGCGAAAATCAGCCACCGAGGTAGAGAGGCGGCCGCCTAAGTAAAGCATGATGAGGCCATGGGAGAGGGCGCCCATCTCGAAGGTGATCTCCCAGATGTCGTCTTCCTTGAAATGACCGCTGTCCATGGCCAGTCGCAAGGTCTCAGCCATGAGGTTGCCGGTGGGCGACTTGCCGGCCTTGAAGTCGCGCGGGTATTGGCGTGCGCCCTCGCGAGGCTTCAGGAACATGAGTTCGAAGAGCTTGGGGTGTGCCAGCGCATGATCGAGATAGAGGTCGCCCATCTTGTAGAGACGTTGTTCCACGTCGCCCGTCAAACGTTGTTCCGCCAGCCATGCCGTCAGTTCCCGGAAGCCTTCATCCGCCAGTGAGTTCAGTAGCGCCGCCCGATCCGGATAATGCCGGTAGATGGCCATGGGCGTGATACCCACTTTCTCCGCCACTCGGCGCATGGTCACCGCCTCCATCCCCTCCTTGTCCAGGAGTTTGCGGGCGGCGGCGTGGATCCTCTGGGCAGTAGTGGCAGTAGCCATGTATACAGTGTATACATGAGAAAGACGCAAACGCAAGTCCCTGGAACCGCGGCCTAGCGCTCGAATATCAGCATCAGGTAGGCGAGGAACAAGAGCAGATGTACCGCACCGTGGAGGACGGTGGTCTTGGCATTGGAGAATGTGACCATGCTCAAGGCCAGAGTCAGCGCCAGAAGGATGCTGTTCAAGGGGCTCAAGCCCAGCGCGATGTCCTGATGAGTCATGAAGCCGATCAGCAGCACCGCCGGCACCGTGAGGCTGATGGTGGCGAGCACCGAGCCCAGGAGGATGTTGATGGAGCGCTGCAGCTGGTTGGCGAGAGCCGCGCGGCCGGCGCCCAGGGATTCCGGGGACAGGATCAGTACCGCTACCAGGAAGCCGCCGATGGCGGTGGGCGCGCCCAACACCCGGATGCCGTGGTCGATGGGCAGAGCCAGTTTCTTGGCCAGCACCACCAACGGCAAGAGATAGAGAGCCAGCAGGATGAAGTGATAGGGGAGCGACCGAGCCTCCACGCCATGGTGTTCTGATTCCGCCTGCTCTGCCTTAGGCGCCGTGAAGTAATGCTTGTGCCGTACGTTCTGGATGCTCAGGAACACCGTGTACAAGCCGATGGACATGATGACCAGGAACACGGCCTCCGGCGTGGAGAACACCGGTCCCAGGTCCGCATGGGCGAAGTTGGGCAGGATCAGGCTCAAGACCGCGAGAGGCAGGATGACCGCGAGGAAGGCATTAGCTCCCTGTAAGTTATAAGTCTGCTCCCGGTGTTTGAGGCCGCCGAGCAGGAGCGAGAGGCCGACCATGCCGTTCAGTACGATCATCACCACCGCGAACATGGAGTCTCGGGCCAGGGTAGAACCTTCCGGGCCCGTATACATGACTGCGGCGATGACCATGACTTCGATGCCTGTCACCGACAGGGTCAGCACCAGGGTCCCCAAAGGTTCACCCAGGAGGATCGCGAGGCCCTCCGCATGTCGCACCACGGCGAAGGCCGAGGAGAGGATGGCCAGGAACAGCCAGGCGAACATGAAGCCGAACCAGGCGGGGTTCGTCAGGTCCGCGAGCCAGCTGCCGCCGAAGGCCATGAACAGGGCCGCGCTCAACAGGCTCACAGCCAGGAAAGGCTCGCGTCTCAGGAATCCAAACATCTTATTGTCATCTCCCGCCCCTTAAGCTGCCTAAGCTTAGCCCATCCTGTCACCCCCACTGCCTTGGCTGCGTTAATCTAAATATCCCCGGCGCGGAGATGGCCCGCATGAAACGCATCCTCTGGTCCCTGTTGCTGCTGCTGACGCCGCTCCTGGCGCAGGCGGCCGGCGATCCTAAACTTGAGATCGAGTACGGCGGCCTGGACCGGAGCTATCTCCTGCATCTGCCGAACCCCACGCCAGCGACGCCGCCGGCGGTGGTGCTGGTTTTGCACGGCGGTGGTGGCAACGCCGAGAGCATGGCCAAACAGACCGGCTTCGATGCGGAGGCGGATAAACAGGGTTTCATCGTGGTGTATCCGAACGGCACCGATGAGAGCCGTCCGTTAATGAACCTCTTGGGCAGATCCCTGCTCACCTGGAACGCTGGCACCTGCTGCGGCTTCGCCAGGGAAAACAACATCGATGACGTGGGTTTCCTGCGCGCGGTGGTGACACAGGTGCTCAAGGACAACGCCGCGGATCCGAAACGGGTCTATGCCACCGGTATCTCAAACGGCGGGATGATGGCTTATCGCCTGGCTTGCGAAGCCAGCGACGTGTTCGCGGCCATCGCGCCGGTCTCGGCGGTATTGGAGTACCAGCCTTGCAAACCCGCCCAGCCCATCTCGGTGTTCCACATCCATGGCGCCAAGGATGAGAACGTGCCCGTGGCCGGAGGCGTCGGCAAGAAAGCCATCGAGAAGGAAGATCGCAAGCCGGTGCAGGACACGATCGATTTCTGGGTGAAACAGGACGGCTGCGGCGTGACCGTGCATTCCCAGGAGCCGGGGGTGCTCATGACCAACTATGGTGGTTGCCAGGGCGGCAGCGAAGTCAGCTACTTCCTGATCCAGGACGGCGGCCACTCCTGGCCCGGCGGCCAGCGCATCAGCCGCATCCTGGATCCGCCGAGCACCGCCCTGAATGCCACATCAGAGATATGGCGGTTCTTCGCCGAGCATTCCAAACCTTAAAAAAGCTGCTGCGTTCCGACTTGGCTATATATCAGTGCAGAAGCTCTGTGGTCATTTGTCGCGCGGGTTGTAGATGAAGCCGATGAAGATGGTCGGGCTGCCGGAACGGTCCACGATGGGGCTGTCATGGATGGCGCCGCCAAACCGCTGGTAGCTGATGTCACCGCGGAACTGCCAGTGTTCGCTGATGGCCGTGGACACGCCGAAACTCACGTAGGGACTGGTGTCGCTGCCCGGTGAATAGGCCGGGCGACCGGGCCGGGATTCCGCCGGGCTGACACCGTAGTAGTAGTTCGTCAGGTTCGAATCTTCCCAACGCAGACCGATGCCAGGGCTCAAGGTCCAGTCACCCAGATGGAATGGGAAACGGTATCCCAGGTTCGCGCTGGTGCCGTCGTTGCGGCCCAAGAGATCGTGGAACACACCAATGTTGAGGTGCCCCCAGTCACCGAAGGTCTCCAGGTTGGCGCCGCCGGCCAGGGACCACTGACGGCTTTGGATGCCAGCCAGTTCCGGTGAATCGTCGGAGTTCAGGCGGTTCAGGGTCGGCTGCACCACCAGCGCCAGGCGGTAATGCGTGCCGTTAGAGAGCAGGTAACCGCCGCTGAAGCCCGCGAAGAACCAGCGTCCGTAGTGATAGAAGATGAGAGGCAGGGGCGTGATCTGGCGCGAGTAACCCACATAACCGGGATTGGTCACCGCCACGCCGGCACCGAAGATCCAACCGGAGCCGGTATCGGTGGCCGCCGCTTTAGCGAGCTGCTCCTGGGGATCCTCATCGGCGGCCCAGGCATGGCGAGGAAGGCCAGCGACCGCACAGACGAGCAAGGCATAGGCAAGAACATGGCGCATGGGGTTCGACTTCTTGGGGAAGAGGGCTGAGTTTAGCAAGCCACACCGTATCCTTGTGTAACAGACCGTGATGGACCGAGTCCGTCAGCCTGGGTTATCCAGGCTATAGTAAGCCACATCGATATCCTGGAGTCGTGCCGCGAGTTGGCGGGCATTGCGCAGCCCTTCGTATCGCATGCCGATCTTCTGCATGACACGGATGGAAGCTGTGTTATCGGGGTGGACGATGGCCACCACCCGTGGCAGCCTCATACTCTCGAAAGCGTGCCGTTTAGCGGCTCCGGCGATCTCGCTGGCGAGGCCGCGATTCCAGTATTCCTTCCATATCCACCAGCCAATCTCGTATTCACCGGTCTCGCCCAGGGGCTGGATGCCGCCGACGCCAATCACCGCACCGGTCTCCTTCAGCGTCGCCGCCGCGAAGCAGCAGTCGTGTTCTGCCACTTGACGTGCCTGGCGATCCAGGGTGGCATTTATGCGCGCATCGTCCCAGAGGGTGCCCGGGCTGATGTAGCGCATCATCTCCGTATCGCCGACGAAGCGGCTGAAGGCCACCCGGTCCTCGGCTTGCCAGGGGCGGATCAGGAGCCGGGAGGTGTCGAGCCGGAACGGCGCGGTATGCAGAGGCATAGATTCGCTTCAGACCAGGGGGTTGTCCAGTATGTAACGCACCACTTGCACATCGGGGTACCGCTCCGCCAGGTCATGGGCGTTCATCACGCCGTCATGGCGCATGCCGATTTTCTGCATGATGCGGATGGAGGCGAGGTTAGGCACATCGGCGATGGCCACGATGCGTTGCAGACGCATAGCACGGAATGCGTAGTCCTTGAGTGCGGCCGCGGCCTCCGTGGCCAGGCCCCGACCCCAATGCTCTTTCCAGATGGACCAAGCGAACTCGAAATCGCCGGACAGGTCCTGAGGCTGGATGCCGGCACCGCCGACCACCATCTGGCCTTCCTTCAGCACCACGGCTCCCACGCAGCAGCCGCAGGCCCCGAGGAACTTGCGCTGACGATCGAAGTACGCATCCACCTTGGCTTCTTCCCAGGGCCGGCTGTCGTTGATGTACAGCATCATGTCCGGGTCGTTGACGAACCTCTGCATGAACACCGGGCGATCTTCGGGACGCCAGGGACGGATGAAGAGTCGCGGGCTCTCCACTTCGAAACGGGTCGGGATGCTCACAGGATGATCGGTTCGGGTTCGAGGGCGATGCCGAAGCGGCTGTTGACCGCGTCACGGATGCGGGTGGCCAGGCCCCATATCTGTGCGCCGGTGGCATGGCCGCAGTTGATGAGCACCAATGAGTGTTTGTCGGAGACCGCCGCATCGCCATCGCGCACGCCCTTGAAGCCGCAGGTCTCGATGAGCCACGCAGCAGAGACCTTCACCCGGTCGTTGGCCGTGGGCCAGTTCGGGAGTTTGGGATGGGCGGCCAAAAGCGCCTTGGCGCGCTCCGCTTCCAGCAGCGGATTCTTGAAGAAGCTGCCAGCGTTGCCGGTGATGGCCGGGTCCGGCAACTTGCGTCGGCGCAGAGCTTCGACAGCCTGAGCCACGTCCAGAGGCTGCGGCTGCTTCACGCCCATGGCCGCGAGTTCTTCCCGCACACCGGCGTAATCGAGCTTGAGCTGATGGCGGCGCGGCAGGGCGAAGTCCACGGCGGTAACGATGAAGCGCGCCGGCTCACGTTTGAACACTGAGTCGCGGTAAGCGAAGGCGCAGGCGGCGTTATCAAGCTGTACGAACTCGTCCCGCTGCCGATCGAAAGCCTCCACCATGGTCACGAACTCGCCGACTTCGGCACCGTAGGCGCCGATGTTCTGGATGGGTGCCGCGCCCACGGTGCCGGGGATCAGCGCCAGGTTCTCTAAGCCCGCGAGACCATGCTCCAGAGTCCAATATACGAAACCGTGCCAGTTCTCGCCGGCGGCGACCCTCACCCGTGCGGTCTCGCCGCCTTCCAGCATCTGTACGCCGCGGTTGGCTATGCGCAATACCAGGCCGTCGAAGTCCTTGGTGAAGAGCAGGTTGCTGCCGGCGCCGAGCACCAGCAGGGGCATGGTCTTGAGCTCGCGGCGTTGCAGGAGTTCGGGCAGGCCGGCGGCTTCCCGCAGCTCGCTGTAGCGGGCGGCGCGGGCCGGTACCCGGAAGGTGTTACGGTTATCCAGCGGCGCATCGCGCAGCAGGAAACAGGTGACGGAGCCGGTGTTCTCTTCCATCAACGGGGCGACGCGCGACGCAGCAGATCCATGATTCCCCCTGTAGAGCCGATGCCTCCTGCGACTCCCAGCATACTCCCGGGCATGCATCAGTACAGCATCTAGGGCCCGTCGCTACCGAACGCGTGTCGCGGCGAAGTCGCCCAAAGACCCCGCAAAAAGCAGGGTGGCGAGTGCGCAACTATTAAGCTTTTAGTAGAGAACGCGGAACCGAAGCGTATTGGGGATGCGACGTATGTCATCCAGCAGCGCGTCGGAATAGTTGCCTTCGATGTCCGTGATCACGTAACCCAGGCGTTCCTGGGTCTTCAGGTACTGGCCGGTGATGTTCGCGCCGTGGGTCGCCAGCGCCTGGTTGATGCGCGCCAGGATGCCGGGCACGTTCTCATGCAGGTGGATGAGACGGTGCGCCTGGGCCTGGGGCGGCAGGCGGATGGCGGGGAAATTCACGCTGTTCTCGGTACTGCCGGTGTTGATGTAGTCCACGATGCGGTGGCTGACGAAGCGGCCGATGTCCTGCTGTGCTTCCAAGGTGCTGCCGCCTACGTGGGGCGTGAGGATAGCCTCCGGCGCGTCGCGCAGCGGATGCTCGAAACGCTCGCCGTTGCCATGGGGTTCCTCCGGGAATACGTCCACCGCCGCGCCCGCCAGGTGGCCGGACTTGAGATGGCTGCGCAGGGAATGCAGGTCCACCACGTGGCCGCGGGACAGGTTCAGGAATACCGCGCCTTCCTTCATCAGGTTGAACTCGCGGGCGCCGATGAGGTTGGTGTTCTCCTTGCGGCCATCCACGTGTACCGTCACCGCGTCGCTGTTCTGCAGCAGCTCATCGAGGCTGGCACAGCGCTGGGCGGTGCCGAGAGCCAGCTTCTCTGCCACGTCGTAGAAGCACACCTGCATGCCCATTGATTCGGCCAGCACCGAGAGCTGCACGCCGATGTTGCCGTAGCCGACGATGCCGAGGCGCTTGCCACGCACCTCATGGGAGCCCGCGGCAGACTTATCCCAGTTGCCGTGGTCCATGAGCCGCATCTTGGCGGGGATGCCGCGCATGAGCATGATCATCTCGGCCAGGGCCAGCTCCACCACCGAGCGGGTGTTGCTGAACGGCGCGTTGAACGCGGCTACACCGCGACGGTCGCAGGCGGCTAGGTCGATCTGGTTGGTGCCGATGCAGAAGGCGCCCACGGCCAGCAGGCGGCGCGCGTTGATGAGGATGTTCTCGTCCAGCTGGGTCTTGGAGCGGATACCGAGTATGGACACGTCCTGCAGCCGCTCAGCCAGTTCCTGGGCCGGCGGACTGCTGCGCAGGGATTCCACCATATAGCCTTCGCGCTCGAAAGCGGCCACCGCTTCCGGATGGATGTTCTCCAGCAGCAGGACCTTGAGCCGGTTCTTGGGATATGACACGGCGCCCTTGAAGCCGCAGTCGTACAGCACTTCGTCGAAGGAGGGGGCCGGGCGTGCGTCCCGCGATTGGATCACCTCGGGGCGTTGCACGTTCTCGGTGAAGGCATAGAAGCGTTTGGCGGCACCGGCGGCGAAGACCTCGTAGTCGCTCCAGCCGTCACCCACCATCACCACTTCGCCATCCAGCTTGAGGTCCCGCACCACTTTCACCTTGCCGCCGTCCGCGGCCAGGGGGTTCTGCCAGTCACAGCCCTCTATATACCCGTCTACGTCGAAGCGCAGGGTATTGGCGAACACCTGCTCGGGTTTGAGCCCCAGGCTCTTGGCAACCGACAGGATCACCTCACGGAAACCGCTGCTCACCACGTAGATGTCCTCAGCGTGAGCGGCGAGGAAGGCGCGGTTGCGTTTGAAGGAGGGAGTCACTTCCTCGCGCAGCTGGGCGCCCAACTGCGGCAAGAGGTCGCGGTGCATGCGGATGAGTTTCAGGCGTTCGCGCAGGGCATCCTGGAAGTGCATGCGCCCGCCCATGGCGGCATCGGTGAGCTCGCGCACCTTGGCGCGCATCTTGGCCGCTTCCGGCACCAGGTCGGCCATGACTTCCAGGGTCTCGACCCGCACCAGGGTGCTGTCGAAATCCAGTACGAATCGGATACGGTCTGACCCCATCTGCCTACTTCTTATGGAACCCCTGCAGGCATCTTACCGCTTGCGACGGGACTTGAGCTGGAACTCCGGATCTCCCGCCAGGCCATCCGCCCAGCGGGTGGTCTCCGGCAGGCGATAGCCCCGCGTGCAGGCCAGTACCCAGTCCACGGCGGCATCGAGCCCCATCTTGTGGCCGACGGAGACGAACAGCGGCGCCACGCCATCGCGGGTACGCAGTACCGTGCCCACGGTCTCGCCCTTGTAACGAAGCGGCTGCCGGGAACCGGCTTTCTCGGCCGGCATGGTGTATTCACCCACCAACAGGGACTTGCCGGCGCCGATGCTGGGGATGCCGGTCTCCACGCCGATGTGGCAGGCGATGCCAAAACCGCGTGGGTGGGCGTAACCTTGGCCGTCCACGATGAGCAGGTCCGGCTGGGTCTTGAGGCGGCCGAGCACCTCCAATACCGCCGGTGCTTCCCGGAAAGACAAGTAGCCCGGGATATAGGGGAAGTCCGTGGGCCGTTCGATGACGGATCTTTCATGGAGTTCGAGGCTGGGCCAGGCGAGTACTGCCACGGCGGCGCGAGTCACCTTGCCTTCATGTATGCCAGGAAAACCGCAGTCTACGCCGGCCACATAACGCACGTCTTCCGGTGCGCCACTGCGCACGACCTGTCCGCGCATCTTCTCCTGGCGGGCGCGGGCCTCGGCGATACTTATATATGGGGGGAGCGGCGCCATGGGTCCAATCTGGACCGGGCGCCTTACAGCGTCAAGATTCCGTCATCACAAAAAAGACGGGCCCGCATTCAGCGGGCCCGTGACTGACCTGCACTGGTGGGTGCGTCAGCTCTTGGTGAAGCTCACGTCGCCGGAGCCCGCGTCCAACTGCGCTGAGCCCTTGCCGCCGTTCACGTCGCCGCGGAACTCATGGTGGCGGCTGGAGACGTTCTGCATGCCCGGAAGGTCCACGGTGAGGTCGCCCGACTCCGAGCTGGCTTCGATGTGCAAGGAGGGCACGCGGCTGGTCGTGATCATGATGTCGCCACTGCCAGTATCGGCAGTGAGGCGCACCAGGTCACCCAGATCGCCGCTTAAGGTCACGTCGCCGCTGCCGGAGTGGCTCTCGATGACGGTGGTGGACTTGAGGCCGCTGCCGCGGATGTCACCCGAGCCGGCGCGCAGGTTCAGGGAACCGCTAACGTCTTGCAGGGTGATGTCGCCGGAACCGGTATCGAGATCGGCGCCGCTGCCGGTGAACTTACGCAGTTCCACGTCGCCGGAACCGGTGCTGCCGGTCACAGCGCTGGCTACCTCTTCGAGCTTCACGTCGCCGGAGCCGGTCTTGATCTTGACGTCGCCACCCTTCTGGTTGCTCACCTCGAGATCTCCGGAACCGCTATCCATCTGCACCGAGCCGGTCTGGTCCTCGACCGTCACGTCGCCGCTGCCGGTATCGGCCACCAGGCTGTCGCCACCCTTGCTGGACTTGATGTCGCCGGAGGCGCTCTCCAGGGTCAGGGGAGCGTCCACGCCTGCAGCCTCGATCATGCCGACCTTGTTGTCCACCACCACACGCACGCCCTTCGGCACGTGCACCACGTAGTCCACGTGTAGGTTCACGCCGGAACCGAAAGTGCCGCTGTTGATGCGCACCCGTTCGCCGTCGTAGGTGGTGGTGGTGTTGTTGGTGCCGATGCCGATGAAGGCCTGATGGCGCTTGTCGTTGTAGAAGTACTCGTCGTACTGGTCGAGCGGGTACTTGGTGTCGATGGTCACCTTGTTACCGCTTACATTGGTCTCGATCTTCACCTTGCCGAGCAGGGCCTGGGCATCGGCATCGCTGCCCGCGGCTGCTTCGATCTTGCTGTCGACCGCCAGCACCCCATCTGTGGCGGCGACCACGTCCACGTGACCCAGCATGTTGGTGAGGTCCAAGCTGCCCCCGGCCTTGATGGCGGGGTTCTTGTAGGTGTCGGCCTTCTCGGCACTCTGAGTGGCGAAGGCCGGTCCGGCGGCCAAGCCTGCCAGGGCGGCGAGGCAGAAGAGGCTGATGGTGCGGGTGGACATAGGCGGCTCCTGATTCGATACGCCCTAGGCGTACTGGTGTATTATCTGACTATAACACAGGCCTAAGGAATTTCAAGGCCCCCGGCGCCCCAAAACTTAGGATCCGGTTACCTGATTGGACGGGTTGAGCATAGCCAGGGTTTAGAGACCGGCGCTAAATAGGGGCCAGCCGGATGGCCGACCCTAAGGAGGTATCAGGGGCTCGCCGCCAGCTGGAGGCTCTTGCCCTCCACCTGGATGCTACGGGAAGCGGGGTTAATCCGGCTCTGGTCCACGACCGCGTCGAAGCCCGAATGATCCGCGGTGAAAGGCGTGTTGAGCAGGCTGAAGTGGGCCGCGTCCAGACCATGGGCCGTGAGTTCTGGGCCCAACTGTTTCACCAGGCTCTGGTCCGATACCTGCAGGTCATGGATCTGGGGCAGGGCTGCCTGGCCGGCGAAGGCTTGGTCCGGATCGGCGCCGTGAGCGGCGTACCAGTTACGCACCAACACGTCGGTGTAGGGGTCTACGTTGGCAGTGCCCACGTCCGCGGCCATTCCGTAGAGCACGCGGCCGTCCGGTGTCGTGGCCTTGAGCAGGAAGGGACCGGTCATGCCGGCCGTCTCGATCTGGAAATGTCCATTCGCATCGGCGCTGGTTGCAGCATATTGGCCTTCGGCATCTCGCAGGCTCACGCTCGCGTCAGCCAGGGGCGCGCCCCGGGCGGCGGTGCCTTCAACGCCGCTGATCACCGAGAGAGGCACGGCGGGACTGACGATGTTGGTGATGCCCTGGCCGGCCTTGATCACGATGCTGGCGCTGGCGGTGATGTTGGCCACGCCCACCGCGATGCCGCGGAAGCTGCCGCCGCCGACGGGGATGGCGATGCGGGTGTCGGAGGAGTGCCAGGTGAAGGTCACGCCGGTGAGCACGTCGCCGGTGGAATCGCGGGCTTCAGCGGTGAACTGGCGGTCACTGCCGACCGGTACCGAGGCGCTGGTGGGAAGCACAGCGATGGTGAACTCGCCAGGGGTGGTATTGCTGCTGCTTCCGCCCCCACAACCGGACTGGGCGACCAGTGCAGTCAGCAAGAGGACGAGGTTCAGGATCCGGGAGGGTTTGCGCATGGGAGAGGCCCTGGTTGGAGAGCAGCTTGCCTGGCTATAGCGCGGCAGCGGCGGCCGAGTGTACAGCTCCGCCACTTTATACCGCAACGCTAAGCCGGGTGCCGTTACAGTTCGACACATGCGCAGGCTTCCACCGGGCCCCGGCCGGTCGCAGAATAGCCAGCCGGCCCTCACTCGCCGGCTGCTCTCGGGAGATGAAGCCATGCGCTTGCGCGTCCTGCCTGTACTGCTCTCAAGCCTCCTCACCGCCGTGGCTTTCGCCGGCGACATGGCGCCGCCGCCCCCGGACGAGCATCCGGTGTTCGGTGAGATCGCAGAGGCCATGGACCCGGCCCAGCTCCAGTCCACCCTCAGCACCCTGGTGGGCTTCGGCACCCGCAGCACTCTCTCCGATACCAAATCGGACAAGCGTGGCATCGGCGCGGCACGACGCTGGGTGCAGTCCCGCTTCAAGCAGATATCAAAGGACTGCGGCGGCTGTCTCGAGGTCATCACACCTTCGCAGGTCTTCACCGGCGAGCGCACGCCCAAAGACGGGGTCGATGTCATGGACATCGTGGCCATCCAGAGGGGCGCCACTGATCCCGACCGTTACCTGGTGATGACCGGGCACCTGGACTCGCGGGTGCGCGACGTGATGGATGCCAAATCCGATGCGCCCGGTGCCGACGATGACGGTTCCGGTGTGGCGGCGGTGCTGGAGACCGCGCGGGTGCTCAGCAAGTATAAGTTCGCCGCCAGCATCGTCTACTCGGTGGACAGCGGTGAGGAGCAGGGCCTGTACGGTGGTAAGGTCATCGCCCAGTACGCCCATAACCACCAGTGGCAGGTGGAGGCAGATCTCAACAACGACATCGTCGGCAACAGCCATGGCCAGAACGGCGTCACCGACAACACCACTGTGCGGGTCTTCTCGGAGGGCACGCGCGCCCTGGAGACGCCCAAGGAAGCCAACGAACGGCGTTATCACGGCGGCGAAGTGGACTCACCTTCGCGAAACGTGGCGCGCTATGCCTTGCAGGCGGAGCGTTACATCCCTAACTGGCACGTGATGATGGTGTATCGCACCGACCGTTATGGACGTGGCGGGGACCAAGTGGCTTTCAATGAGCTGGGCTATCCGGCGGTACGCTTCACCGAGTCCCACGAAGA
The DNA here is from genome assembly GCA_036500225.1 of Gammaproteobacteria bacterium. GTDB lineage: Bacteria > Pseudomonadota > Gammaproteobacteria > Natronospirales > REEB76 > DASUBN01. The sequence goes on along the minus strand of DASYCJ010000055.1, from coordinate 54,595 downwards.
CTTCACGCACCAGCACCAGGACGTGAGGGTCGAGGGTGGCATACATTACGGTGATGTGCTCTCCGGAGTGGACTTCCCCTACCTCGCCAAGGTGGCGGCGACCAATGCCATCGCCCTGGCCGGCATGGCCTGGGCGCCGGCACCGCCCTCGGGCGTCAGCATCGCTTCCGATCCTGCTCCTGGCCTGTCCGGCGGCACCGACACGGTGTTCGACTGGAAGCCCTCGGCTGGTGCGGCCGGCTACCGTTTGCACTGGCGGGCCACCATCGACCCGCGCTGGAACGCCGGCCACTACGTCGGACCGGTGCAGCATTACCTGCTGAAGGATGTGAGCATCGATGACTGGTTCTTCGGCGTAGCCGCCGTCTCGCAGGATGGTTTCGAGAGCCCGGTGGTGTTCCCGGGGGCGGCCGGCGCCTTCACCCCGGACCAGTCGGGGACCGGTAAACCCTGATCCCGCAGCCGCGTCACCCCCAGTATTACGGGGGTGCGCGTGGGTTCATGGGTATAATGGCGGCCGGACCCCTCGGCCGCTGCTCTCCTGGGTTGATCCCCTCGGTACCCGGCCCTTCGTCTTTAGAGGAACAGCATGCACAGCAGACGACTCCTGCCCGGCTATGCCCTGGGGCTAGCGGCTCTCGCCTATTGCGGCGTCGTGTCCGCCAAGGGCCTCTATCCGACCCAGTTCTTCTCCACGCTCAACGGCCCCGCAGCAGTGGTGAATGCGGACGTCAACGGGGACGGTAAGCTGGACTTGGTCGAGATCGGCACCGATCAGACCATCGCTGTGCTCATCAACAACGGCGACGGTACCTTCAAGAGCCCTATCGCCTATTACGTCGCTGGCACCCAGCCTGAGGCGCTGGCGGTGGCTGACCTCAACCGCGATGGCAACGTGGATATCGTAGTGGTCGACAGCACCGATAACAACATCAGTGTGTTGTTAGGTGTTGGTGACGGCACCTTCAAGGCCCAGACCGCCGACCAGGCCGCCAACAGCGTCGGCACGCCGGTCCCGACCTACCCGACGGGCCTGGATCCGGTAGCGATTACCATCGCTGACCTGAACGGAGACGGCGTGCCCGACGTGATCACGGCCAACTTCAACGACAACACCCTGAGCGTGCTCATCGGCAGGGGCGATGGCACCCTCAAGCCGGAAGAGGTGGTCCCAGTGGGCGTCGGCCCGATATTCGTCGCCGTCGCCGACATGAACAACGATGGCAAGCCCGACATCCTGGTTAACAACAACCTGGACGACAACATCGGCGTCCTACTCAACGCGGGGGGCGGAGCCTTCAAGGCCATGACTACCACCCGACTGGGTCCCCAGCTCCCGACCTCGCAGTTACAGATGATGGTAGTCGGCGACTTCAATCGCGACGGCAAGCAGGACGTGATCACCACCTCCACCGATGTGAATGGGGATTCGGTGATATATCTCCCCGGCCTGGGCGACGGAAGATTCAAACCGGGGCACTTCATTGAGACCGGCTTGCAGAGCACCTACTTGGCCGTGGCCGATGTGGACGGAGACGGCTTGCAGGATCTGATCGCCGGCAGTCTCGCCAATGGCACGGTGCGGGTGCTACGCGGTAACAGCAACGGGGGGTTCGGTTCCGGAGTCGACTATCCAGCCAACGGCATCGCCGGCGCCCTGGAAGTGCAGGGTCTCACGGTCGCCGACTTCAGAGGTACGGGCAAACCGGACATCGCGGTCGTCAACGCGGACGCCAGTCTCATGCAGCTGTTGTACAACGACGGCACCGGTCATTTCCATCTGCAGAACTCCTATACCACCGGCAATACACCCAGCGATGTGCAGACTGCGGATCTGAACGGCGACGGTCATTTGGATTTGGTGGAGACCGATTCTGCGGACAATACCCTGAGCGTGCGTCTCGGCAATGGAGACGGCACTTTCCAGGTACAGCAGACTTTCAAGGTGGGCGCCAACCCGCAACGCGTATTGCTGGCAGACCTGAATGGTGACGGTATCCTGGACGCCGTCACCGTCAACTCCGGCGACAACAGTGTCAGCGTGCTGCTCGGCGATGGCCTCGGCGGTTTCGGTGCGGCGCATGACTTCGAAGCCGGCTCCAATGCCGTGGATATCGGCATCGCCGACATGGACCACGATGGCAAGCTAGACCTGGTGGTGGCCAACGCAGTGGTCAATACCGTCAGTATCCTGCGCGGCAACGGCGACGGCACCTTCCGGGCACGCGTCAGTTATCCCTCCTCGACCCAGATAAACGGTCTGGCGGTAGGTGATGTGGAACAAGACGGTTTCCCCGATGTGGTAACTGTGGGCGGAAACGTCGCAGTATTGAAGAACGACCATAAGGGAGGCTTGATCACGCCGACCCTAAACCACAGCGGTACCAGCGTGGACATCTACGGCGCCGTCGGCGTGCGCGTCAGCCTGGCGGACGTGAACAACAATCATCACTTGGACATACTCATCGCTGATTCCAGCGACAGCGAACTGGTAGTGATGACAGGTAACGGCAAGGGCTTCTTTGCCACCGTGCCGTCCCCATTCCCTACCTGCGCCAACCCTCGTAGTATTACGGTGGCAGACTTGAATGCGGACAGCGATCCCGACGTGGTGGTGAGCTGTTCCGGCAGCAGCGCGGTGGGCGTAATGCTCGGCAACGGCAAAGGCGGCTTCCTGAGTTCGCCCTACGCGACCGAGATCGGACCGCGCGGCGTCGCCATCGGCGACTTCGATGAGGACGGCCAGCCGGATCTGGCGGTAGTCAACGGCGACAGCGACGACGTGAACGTGATGACCGAGATCCACGGCGTGGTGGCCGCGGATCAGGCGCCGCGCGCCCTGCCCACGGCCCTGGTGATACCCGATGGCCGGCAACCGGCTATCAGCTTCTTCCCGGCCCTCGACGTGGACGGCGATACCCTGACCTACGTCGTGACTACGCTGCCCCTGGATGGCACCCTGAGTTACGGGACCACTACCGGGATCTTCAACTATCAGGCCAATACCGGAGTCACCGGCCTGGATACCATGTCCTTCCAGGTGAGCGACGGCGTCAAGCTCTCGAACATCGCGACCATCCCCATCAACGTGCAGAAGAACCCGGTGGGGGATAGCGGCGGCGGACATTCCTTCCTGGGCGCCTTCTGGCTGCCGATGCTGCCGCTATTGGGCTTGTTCCTGGGGTTGCGCAGGCGTCGCCGGACCGGTCTGGCTTAGACCCGGCCGTGATGGCGGGTCCGGCCTGCATGGTCTCGAGATGCTGAACCCGGAGCTGGACGTCGAGCGTGCCGCCGCGGACTTCCGCCGCGATGGCCGCGTGCTCATCGCGGATTTCCTGTCCCAGGATGCGGCTCAAGCTCTGCATACCTGCCTCGACCAAGCCGTGCCCTGGGGGCTGACGTATATGGAGCAAGGACAACCTGTCATCGCCCAGGCGGAGACGCTGCGCAGCTGGGGTCCCGGGGACCTGGCCCGCATCCGCCAGCGCGCCGAGAGCGATGCGGGACGGGGCTTCGCTTTCCTGTATGGCACCTACATGATGGTGAGTGCATACCGGGAACGGCGCGACCCGGGCTTGCTGCTGCATAGCTTCGTCGAATTCCTGAACACGCGTATCTTCATCGGCTTGCTGGGCGCCATCTCGGGCAGCCGCACGCTGGTCAAGGCCAATGCGCAGGCGACGCGCTACCTGCCCGGGCATTTCCTCACGTATCACAACGATCAACGCGGTACTGACCGCGAGATCGCCTACGTGCTGAACCTGACGCGGGATTGGGAGGAGGACTGGGGCGGCACCCTGAATTTCAGTGACCCCGAGGGCCGGGTCAGCGAGCGCTATCTGCCGCGCTTCAACTCCCTGGCCCTGTTCCGCGTGCCCATGGGGCACTTCGTCAGCAAGGTGAGCGATGCCGCACCACGACCGCGCTATGCCATCACCGGTTGGGCCCTGAACCGTTGAGCCTCTAGAGGGCCCCGCTGTCCACCAGCGCAGCAGCCACCAGTCGTGCCAGCGCCACCTGCTTCAAGCCGCGCGGAGCGGCGAGATCCATGCGCGCCAAGCAGGTAGCCGTCTCCGGACGCGGCGCACGCAGTATGGAGAGTCCCAAGCTCAACATGCCGCTGAGGCTGCCGCTCTTGGCCTGCAGATATTTCAGCGCCTTGCCGAGCTTGAGCTCTTCCGGCGTGAAGTCGGAACCGAAGGGAAGTTCCGGGAACAGACCTGCGGCTTGCAGGGGCGCGAGCCTCTGGCGCACGGCTTCCGGGATGTTGTGCCGGAAAGCTTCGGGGATCTGGTAGTCGTCCGGCAACTTGCCGGCACGTTTGGCCCGGGCCAAGAGACCAGGCTGGAAACGCGAGTCGGCCAGGTTCAGCATGGCGGCGATCACTTCCCAGTCGCGCTTGCCGCGCAGGTCAGCGATACCGTATTCCGTCACCACCATGTCACGCAGATGTCGTGGCACGGTAGAGTGGGCATATTCCCAGACGATGTTGGATTCGAGCTTGCCACGGCTCCTATGAGTGCTGCGTAGGAGCAGGATGGAGCGGGCTTGCCGCAGCGCATGCGCCATGGCCACGAAGTTGTACTGGCCGCCCACGCCGCTCACCACGCGGCCTTCATCCAGAGAGTCCGAGACGGTGGACCCGAGCAAGGTCACCTTCATGCAGATGTTGATGAAGCGCGCCTGCTTGTGCTGCAGCTTCTCCAGATCCACGTCGCTGAAGAGCTCGTTGACCATGGAAACCGCTTCCATGGCGAACTGGCGTCGCTCAAGCTCAGGCATGCGATGCAGGGTCTCGTAGAACCAGCGGCTACCGAGGAAGAACGCGCCGTGGACCAATACGCCGCCCTGCAGGCTCGCGCCCAGGGCCGTGTCGGCGATGCGTCTCAGAGCTGCACGGTCGTCCAGATCTGCCGCCACATGACCACCGTCCGGCAGGGCGAGTGCGCCGTCTGAGTAGCCCACATCCGGCCGGAAGATGCCGAACTGTTTCAGGAAGGCCACGTCTTCAGCGCTGAGTTTGGCACCGATCAGATCGGCTTCTCTCAGGGCCAATAGTGTGTCTTCGCTCACCTGTTCCGATATGCGACCGAGTTCCAGGAGGCTTTGCAGGCCCCTGTGGTCGTAGACCCGGCGTTTCAGCACGCCAGCTTCATAGAGTTGCAGGAGGCCGTCGCCGAACATCTCGCTACCGGCATAGAGGCCCTGGCGATAGCTGCCGGCACCGCCCACGGCTTCGATCACCTCCTTGCAGCGTTCCAGCACACCGGCCTGTTCCAGAGCCCGACGGTATCCGGCGTTATCCCCGTGTCGCAGGCGTGTGGCATGGATGCAGGCATCCCCCAGGGAACCGATGCCCACCTGGATGGTGCCGCCGTCCCGTACCAGCGCGCTCGCGTGCAGCCCGATCATGTGGGCGGCCGGGTCGATGGGCATGTTGGGCACGGAGAAGAGCGTATGGTCGAGAGCCGGGTCGTCCACCATGAAATCGAAGAAGTCCGAAGGCACCTCGGCGCCGCCGAACATGTAGGGCAGCTTGCGGTTCACCATGCCGGCGACAGCCACAGGCCGGCCGGCCTTCTCGGCAGCACGCAGGCCCGGATAGATGTCGAGTGTCACGTCAGGATTGGAGGCGAGGCTGTAGCGGGGCCCAGGCTGCACGGCCACCGCCTGCAACACCACGTTGGCCCCGGCCGACAGCATGTCCCGCGCCACGTGGGTGTAGTTGCTGCTGATGTAGTTCTGCTGGGCCGACTTCACTCCCAGCATGGCGCCGGACTTGAAGTAGAACTCCGAGAGTTCGACGTTGGCCGGCAGCCGATGCTCCCGCAGGGCCTGCATGTATTCCAGCTCCGGATAGTCGCCGAACACCCGGGCAGCGAAGGGATCGAGGAAGCGCTTCTCGATATCGCTCTTGGCCACGGGCCGTTCCAGGGACAGGGCGGTGACCAGACGCATGGAGAGCTTGGGGTCCGCGGCCACGCGCCTGAACAGCGCGTTCACGAGGTGGTTGGGCTTGCCGATACCGAGCGGAGCGCCCACCACCAGCCGTGGCCCCACCTTGGCGAGGATGGCTTCGACACAGTCTTCCGGCTTGGTGAAAGTCTTGGTGGCCATAAAACGAACCCCGCCTGTTGGCGGGGTTCATATTAGCAGTACCTAGTTGTACTGACTCATTGTGGATCCACGTAGGTGTTGAATTCACGCCAGATGCGGCGGTATTCGTCCAGCCAGCTGGCAGGATCGTGGAAGTCATGGTGTTCCACGGGATAGAACATGACGTCGAAGTTCGGATTACGCAGTTCGATGAGCTTCTGGGTCATGTGCACCGTGTCGATGAAGAATACGTTGTCATCCTCCATGCCCTGCATGATCAGCAGGTGATGCTTCAACTGGCCCGCATAGTTGATGGGCGAGCTGTCGAAGTAGGCCTGCGGATCCACGTCCGGGCGATTGAGGATGGCGGCGGTGTAGCCGTCGTTGTAGTCGGCCCAATCGCCCACCGGGCGCAACGCCGCGCCGGCCTGGAACAGATCTGGCTGGCGGAACATCATCATGTAGGTCATGAAGCCACCGTAGGAACCACCCCACTCACCAAGACGCTTCGGGTCAGCGTGATAGTTCTGCTCCAGCCAATGGGCGCCGTCGGTGACGTCCTCCACTTCCGGGTGACCCATCTGCCGGTAGATGGTGGTACGCCAGTCGCGGCCGTAACCCGCCGAACCGCGGTAGTCCATGTCCATCACCAGATAGCCGTGCTGGGTGAGGAAGGTGGCGAACATGAACTCGTGGTAGTAGTAGGACCAGCCGCTGTGGGCGTCCTGCAGGTAGCCCGCACCGTGTATGAAGAAGATCGCCGGATAGCTCTTCGAGGCTGAGTAGTCCTTGGGCAGATACAGGCGTGCGTAGATGCCGTGTGCCGCACCGTGTGTCGAGGGCACCTGCACGATCTGCGGCTGTACCCAATCCACGTTGCTGAAGGCGCTGGACACGGTGTAGGTTACGCGGGTGGCCTTGCCGTTGGGGCTCGCGTCCACCACGTAGATCTCCGGCGGCCGGTTGCTGGTGCTGTGATACACCATCAACTTGCTCTCGTCCGGCGAGAGCGTGAAGCTCTCGTTGTCGTGCATGGCCGGCTGCGCGCCGTTGATGCCGCCCAGGTTGGTGACTGCCTGCATGTCGCCATTGGCGGCGTCGATGCGATAGATCTCCCAGGTGCCGGGCGCGGTCTTGTTGGCGCTGACGTAGAAGTACTTGTCGTCGCGGGTCAGGAATAGGTTCGGGTTAATCTCGAACTGGCCCTTCGTGAGCTGTTTGGCGCTCTTGGAGCCCGTATCCTTCACGTACAACTGCGACCAGCCATCAGCCTCGGACAGGTACCAGAGGCTGCGGCTATCGTGCATCCAGCCCATGTCATTGAAGGTCCAGTTGACCCAGGCCTGGTTGGTCAACCGCTCCTGGGTGACCAGGGACTTCTTGCCGAAATCCACCGTGGCCAGCCAACGGTCCTTGAAGTCGTTGGCGATGAACTGCACCGCGAGGCCCGAGCCGTCGTCGCTAAAGGCCAGATTGTTCACCGAGACCTCACGCACGGCCGGCGCTTTCACTGAGTCTTCGGCGGCAGCCTTGGACATGCCGTGCTTCACGTCCCATTCCACCGCGTCCTTGCGCTGCTTGGCGAGCGGGTCGTCCTTGATGCCGGGCAGCTGGGTGAGATCCAGATCGAACGAGCTATGGTTCTGCAGGTCCAGGATCTTCACCTGCTGAGCCGCCGGTGGGTTATGACCGACGTAGGTGTGTTCCTTGCTGGTCTCCACATAGCCACTGTCGGTGATGTAGTTGGGCATGATGCCAGGTTCACCTGCCTCATAAGCCTTGGGCTGGGTCACCACCGCGAGCCAGCGTCCGTCCGGTGACAGGGCCGTGGCGGCGATGTCCACGCCCTTGCCGAGGTAGAACGGTGCCGGTGCGCGGCTGGGATCCGCGCTCTGCTGCGCGGCCTTCTGCTGGTCGCGGGCCTGCTTGTTGGCTGCCTTGGTGCTTAAGGCATCGAACAGGCGCGGCTGTTCCGCCTGTAGGTAGTTCTGCGGAGCCGGCGCCTTGTCCGGGTCTTCCGTGGTGCGCACATCCGCGGCTTCGGCGGTCACGCCTGAATCCAGGTCGTAGACATAGATGTCGTTGTCCTCGTGCCACTGCACATGACTGCCGTCGGCCATGAAGGACGCCGAGTCCTTATGTCCCCTGTACTTGGTGAGCTGGCGCAAACGGCCGGCGAGCACACTGCGCACGAACACGTTATCGTCGCTCACGAAGACATGCATGCTGTGGTCGCGGTTCCAGCCACCGTCCGGCGCGGAAGCATTGGCGAGTTCGCTGTCTGCGAGCTTGTGGGGTGAGGTGCCGGCCACGTCTGCCTGGTACAAGTCATAGAGAGCACTGCCCTCGCGCTTCACCCGGTACAGCACGCTCTTGCTGTCATAGCTCCAGTACCCGGCCTCCGGCGGGTTCCCGAGCCAGTCCCGGTCCGCCATGATTTGTTCCAAAGTGACGCCGCTGGCAACAGGCGCAGCCGGAGCCGCGCTGGCCAGGACGGGCAGCGCCGCGAGGGCGCCGGCGAGGAAGGCGAGGGTGCGATGCGACATGACGTTTTCCCTTTAGAGATGGCGTTATCAGGCGAGAGCCTGGTCGAGATCGTTCATCAGGTCATCAGGATGTTCCAGCCCGGCGGAGATGCGTATCAGGTTCTTGGGGGTGGGACTCTCGGGGCCTTCCACCGAGGCCCGGTGCTCGATCAGGCTCTCCACCCCTCCTAGACTGGTGGCACGGGTGAAAAGTTTCACCCTGCCGGTCATCTGTTTGGCAGCGGCTTCGCCGCCACGGACGCAGAACGATAGCATGGCGCCGAAATCGCTCATCTGGCGCTTGGCTAGGGCGTGCTGGGGGTGGGATTCGAGGCCCGGGTGGAAGACTTGCTCAACCTTGGGATGCTTCTCCAAGTATCGGGCGATCTTGAGCGCATTGGCGCACTGGGCCCGGACCCGCACGTCGAGGGTGGCAGTGCCCCGCAGCAGCAGCCAGCAATCGAAGGGCGAGGGGATGGCGCCGCCGGCGCCCTGCAGGAAGCGCAGGCGCTCCGCCAGCGGGCCGTCCTCCCGCGCCACTAACGCGCCGCCCACCACGTCGCTATGGCCGCCGAGATATTTGGTGGCGCTGTGCATCACCAGGTCCATGCCGAGCTTCAAGGGATGCTGCAGCGCCGGGGTGGCGAAGGTGCTGTCACACACCGAGTAGGCATTCGTCTTACGGGCGATATCCGCCACCGCGGCTATGTCCGTGAGTTTCAAGAGCGGGTTGGAGGGGCTCTCGATCCAGATGAGACGCGTGTCCTTGGTCACCGCGGCCTCAAGCGCGTCGAGATCACTCGCGTCCACGTAACTCACCTTCAGGGACCAGCCGCTCATGATCTCGCGCAGGATGCGCAGCACCCCGTGATAAGCATCGCGGGTGCAGACCACGTGGTCGCCGGGCTTGAGTGCCTGGAACACCGTGGTGGCAGCTGCGCTGCCGGAGGCGAAGGCCATGGCAGAGGTACCTCCCTCCAGGGCCGCGAGACAGGTTTCCAGTTGCTCGCGGTTGGGATTGGCGCTGCGACTATAGATATAGCCTTCCGCCGCGTAGTCGGATTTACGCTCGAAGGTGGTGGAGAGATGGATGGGCGGTGCTACGGCGCCGGTGGCCGGATCGATATGGCGACCGGCATGGACGCAAGTGGTTTCGAAATGGGCAGATTTATCGGACATCGCTTCCTCACTATCTATATAGACTTTGGTACAGGGACATACCAAACGCGAACCGAGCACTTCCAGTGCTCGGTTCGACGGAGGCGAGTCTGGATATGCGCCGGACTCGCCGAGTAGCTCAAGCCAGGATGGCTTGAGCCAAAGATCAAGAGAAGAGCATCGTCACCACGCGGTTGCGACCCTGGTTCTTGGCTTCATAGACGGCGCGGTCTGCGACCTTGAAGAGATCGTCGAATGTCACCTGTTTGCCCAGCGGCCGTGAGGTCACACCGATGCTGGCGGCCACGTCGATGCCGGCGGGTTTGAGTTTTTCGATATCTTTCCTGATCTTCTCTGCCTGCTTCGTGGCCTGTTCGGCGCCGGTCTCGCTCAGGATCAGGATGAACTCCTCGCCACCTACCCGCGCTGCCAGGTCGCCTTCGCGGCAGGACTGTTTCAGCATCTCGCCCACCCTGGCCAAAGCTTGGTCGCCGGTGGTATGGCCATGGCTGTCGTTGATATTCTTGAAGTGGTCCAGGTCGATGATGAGCAGGCTCAAGGGCGTATCGAGCTCGTTCGCCTCGGTGAAGAAGCGCATGCCGAACTCGTTCAGGCCGGTACGGTTGTAGAGGCTGGTGAGCGGGTCCTGCATGGCGAGCTGGTAGAGCTGACGCGACTGCGCCTGCACCCGGTCGAAGAGCTGCTTGCTGAAGATGAGGTTGCGCACGCGAGCGCGCACTTCCTCCTCCACCGGCGGCTTGGCGATGTAGTCGTTGACGCCGAGGCGAAAGAGTTCGATGCGCCGTGAGGTCTCGTCCATGCCAGAAAGCGCCAGCACCGGCACGCGGCGCTTGTCCGAGAGGTAGCTGCGCACCCGGTTCACCAGGCCCACGCCGCTCATCACGCCCTCCAAGAGGATGTCGCTCACGATCAGGTCGTAATCGTACTTCTCGAAGGAGGCCAGCGCCTCGTCAGCGCTGCGGAAGTGATCCACCTGCAGGTTCATATGACGCAGGATCTTGATCATGATGTGCGCCGCCACCATGCTGTCCTCGATGTACAGCACCCGGCCGGTGAGTTCCTGCTGTTCCTCGGATAGGTACTGCTTGAGGCGTGCCTCCAGCTGTTCCTTGTCCATCTTCTCTTGGATCTCGGTGACGCCGGCCTCGAAGGCTTCCTGGCGCAGGGTCTTATCCTGGGTCGAGGTGAGCAGGATGAAGGGTGTCTTGTGGTGCTTGGGCAGGGCGCGGATCTGGCGGCAGAGGTCGATGCCGTTCTCGCCGGGCAGCGAGAGCGAAGCGCAGATGAACTCAACTTCCTGGCCCTGCACCACGCCCATGGCTTCCTCGGCGCTGGCCACGGTCAGGCTCTGGTGCCCGAGGTCGGCGACCATCTTGTTCCAGACGGTGCGCACCACCTTGGAGTGATCGACGATCAGGATGTGCATGGGCGGCTTGTTATAGGAATAGTTCGGACAGCGGACTGAGGCTGCCGGTGTGTTCGGATTCTACATATCGCTGGCGGTGCGGGATAGCACAGGCGGAAAAGGCCGGTAAACAGCCTCAAAATCGACCTCGGCGGCGGTACCGCCGCCGAGGTCGAAGCTGCCTCAATTGGCGCGTTTGGCGGCGAAGGGCACGCCGGGCTTCCAGGCAGGCCACTGGTCATCATCTGCCAGGGCCTGCCCGGTGAGATACATGAGTTGCAGTTGCTGCAGCATGCCGGCCAGGTCCCAGCCCGGCTCATACACGTCTGCGGGCTTGTGATAGCGGTTGGCGGTGTAGGCGTGCTGCTGCTCCAGGCCCCAGCCGGCGGGATGACCCACATAGTCGGTGCCGAGGGCAATGCTCATGGCCGGTACGCCGGCCTTGGCGAACTCGAAGTGGTCGGCACGGAAGTACATGCCCTTGGCCGGATCCGAGTCCTGTTCCACGGCCAGACCGAGTTTCTTGGCCTGGGCCTGGAACACGTCGTCCACGCCGGACATGAAGCGCCCACGCACGGTCACGTCGCGAGTCTTGCCGTAAGTGTCCAGTACATCCATGTTGAGGTCGGCCACGGTATGGCCGAGTTTGAACAGGGGATGGGCTACGTAGTACGCCGCACCCAGCAAGCCTTGTTCCTCAGAGGTGGTGGCGAGGAACAGTACGCTGCGTTGCGGCTTCGACTGCGCCGTCAGCCGCGCGATCTCCAGTAGGCCGGCGATGCCGGAACCGTTGTCGATGGCACCGTGGAAGGTCTCGGGCTTGCCGTCAGCTCCGGTGCGCATGCCTAAGTGATCCCAGTGAGCGGAGTAGACCACCACGTTCTCGGGATGGCTGCTGCCTTTCACCAGTCCCACCACGTTGTGGGAGACGATGTCTTTCACGACGTCATGCAGGGCGAGGCTCGCGTCGAGTTTCAGGGGGATGGCCTTGAAGCCGGGCTTGGCCGCGGCGGCCATGGCTTCGTCGAACTTCATGCCAGCGGCAGCGAACATCTTCTCGGCGGAATCGTGGGTGACCCAACCCTGGATGGCAAGCTGGTAGCTGCCTTCCGGCTGTAACTCCTCGAGGGGGCCGGTCCAGCTGCCGTGCACCACTTCCCAGGGATAACCCGCGGGCTCGGTGTCATGCACGATGAGGATCGCAGCGGCACCCTGGCGCGCGGCTTCCTCGTATTTATAGGTCCAGCGGCCGTAGTAGGTCATGGCCTTGCCATCGAAGAGCTTCGGGTCCACGTGGCCGGGGTCGTTCACCAGTACCACCACGGTCTTGCCCTTCACATCCAGGCCCGCGTAATCGTTCCACTTGTATTCCGGCGCCACGATGCCGTAACCCACGAACACCAGCGGGCTGTCCTTGAGCGTCACGGTCGCGTCGGTACGCGGCGAGCTCACCACCATGTCGTCGCCGTAGGCGAACTTGAGGGGCGTGGCACCGCCGCTGACGTCGAGTTCGGTATGGGGATTGGCAGTGATCTGCTTCATGGGCACGGATTGCAGATAGGAATCGCCGGCGGCCGGCGTGAGGCCGTACTTCTTGTATTCAGCGCTGATGTACTCGGTCGTGAGCTGTTCGCCCTGGCTGCCGGGTGCCCGGCCGCCGAACTCGTCCGAGGACAGGGTCTTGATGGTGGAGCGGATGTTGCCTTCGTCGAACTGCGGCGTCGCTGCCGCGAACGCCATCAAGGGCAGTGTCGTCAACAGGAACACGGTCAGGCAAGTACGCATGCTGATCCCCTTCGGTTGAGAGTCGTCTTTCTAGTAAGCAGGTAACAGGAAAGTGGTGCCGCGGAACACCAGCACCGCACCCTGCGGAATGATGTCTTTGAGGGTCGGACCCTCATCTAGGACATCTCCGATGTGGTATTGCTTGAGGTTTATGACCACGAAACGGTCCTTGGCATTCCCCACGTAACCGTGCACGTCCATATGCAGCGCCGGCAGGGCGGAGCGTATTTCCGCGGGCAAGGCATCGAAGGTGGTGAAAGACGACGTGTCCGCCGCCGCCGTCTGAGCCGGCAGTTGCACCGGTGGACCGATGGCGGCGCTCGGGGTCCCGATCTCCGCTGCTGTAGGTGCTGAAGCTTGCGGCTGCACTGGAGCGGGTACCGCAGCATCCATGTCGCTGCCGGCTTCCTCCGCTAGCGGGCGCACGCTCGGGCGGTACGCTGTAGCTGCCGGTGCCGCGGCGGCGGGCACTACTGCAGCGGTCGCGGGTGCCGGGGTACGGGGCCAGACGAAGTAAAGCAGCAGGGCATTCGCCGCCAGTAAGATGCCGATGAGCGTCACCCAGGGCACCGGCACACGACCTGGACCCGTCGGTGTCTCGGCGACGCCGAGCTGTCCCGTCAGGCTTTGTTGCCGGGTGCGTTCGGATTTGCGCAGCGCGTCGAGGATAAGCGACATCAGCGCACTCCCGAGGCCAGGAGCGGCGTGCCGGGCGTGGCCAGGGCCGTGGACAGCCGCACCAGGGTCTCTTCGCCTGCGATGCCATCCACCTGCATGTGTTCCTGTGCCTGGAAGCGTTTCACCGCCGTGGTGAGTTCCGCGTCGTACTGGGGGCTGCCGGAGTCGTGGATGAGCTGTAGGGCCGCGAGCTGCGAGCGCAACCACATCACCCCGCTGCCACTCATACCGGGGGCGAGGGGGTGCTGGGCGTGGGCATCAGGCCGCCACAGGATCAGGAACTCGCCGTACCAGAGGGGTTCCACTTCACTTAAAGGGAATCGGGCACTGGCGGAGCCGGCCTTGAGGGTGACGCTGCTGTCATCTATATGAGTCATGACCAATTGATGGGCGGCACCGCCGGCGTCCGTGAGGGTGACGATGGCCGGCAGGTCGAAGCCCCGCAGGTTGTTCCAGGTACCGCGTCTATATAAGCAGCGCAGGCCTGCATCCTCGGCCTCGCGGCAGGCACTGCCGTCCGCGCTGGTGCTGTAGCTGGCGCCCCACAGGGAGAACAGGCTGCCGAAAGCGGCGTCCGTGTCGCTGCGGTGGGCGGCATCGCTGAGCCAGGTCGCGAGGTCGGGAGCTGCGGGCTTGGCCGGTGCGGGCGGCTGTACCGCGACAGCTGCCGTGGTCGGCGTCCAGGTCCAGAGCGCAGCACCTGCGGCGGAGGCGGCCAGCACCGCGAGACCGATGAGTAGAGCCGGACGCCAGGAGCGATGCGGGCGCGGAGCCTCTCCCAGTACCTCGTGGGCCGCGCGCTTCACCAGAGCTGCGTCCACTTGGCGCAGTTCCTGGGTGTAGGCACCCAGCAGGGCCCGGTCGCAGATGATGTTGATGAGCCGCGGGATGCCGGTACTGATGCGTTGCAGGCGCTTGAGTGCCGCGTGGGTAAAGATCGGCGCCATCGCGCCGGACACCGTGAGCCGATGGTTTACATAGGCACCGGTCTCGGCGGCGGAGAGAGGCGTCAGATGATAACGGCCGGTGATGCGTTGCGCGAGCTGGCGCAGTTCGTTGCGTGCCAGGAGTTCCCGCAATTCCGGCTGCCCCACCAGGATGATCTGCAAGAGTTTCTGTTCGCGGGTCTCGAGGTTGGTCAAGAGCCGCACTTGTTCGAGTACTTCTGCGGACAGGCCTTGAGCCTCATCCACGATCAGCACCACGCGCCGACCCTTCTCGTGGGCCTGCAGCAGGTGTGCGTTGAGGGTGTCGATGAGGTCCTGGGAGGTCTGATCCTGCTTCCAATCGATGTCCAGTTCCCGGCAGATGCTACGCAGGAACTCCAGCACTGAGACGCGCGGGTTGATGATCAGCGCCGCGTCCACATTGTCCGGCAGCTTCTCCAGAAGGGTACGCACTAGGGTGGTTTTGCCGGTACCCACTTCGCCCGTGAGCTGGATGAAGCCTCCGCTCTCGGTGACACCATATAGGAGGTGCGCCAGGGCTTCCGTATGCCGCGCCGACAGGAACAGGAAGCGCGGGTCCGGCGTGATGGCGAACGGATTGTCGTTGAGACCGAAATAGCTGGCGTACATGGGCGTGGGAGTCAGTCCGGGTCGTCTTCCAAGGATACGCCTCTGTGCAGGGCCTCGGCACCGAAACGCTGCCTCACGGCGTCGGCGGCGGTCTCGAGTCGCTCGCGGCGGGCCCGGCCTTCGTCGAACAGGTCCTGTTGCTCGTCACCGGCGAAGTCCCGGGCGCCCACGCCCAGGAGCCGCAATCGCCGGTGCGGGTGCTCTTCCAGCCAGCGGGCCAAGAGGCCCCGGGCGATGGGATAGAGGGCGCCGTAACTCGCGTCTGCCGGGGTGAAACGCCGCTGGCGGGTATGTCGCGTGAAGTCTGCTTCCCGCAGTTTCACCACCAGGGTGTGGGGCTTCAGCTCGTTCTTGCGCAAGATGCGGCAGAGGTCCTCTGTGAGCCTGCGCAGGATTGGGTCCAGGTCCTGGATATCACTTAGATCTCGTTCAAAGGTAGTCTCCTGGCTCACGGAGCGTTCGCCGCCGCTGCCGTCTACCGGCCGGTCATCGCGGCCTTCGGCCAGCGCCTTGTAGTGCAGGGCCTGGGAACCGAACAGGGCCTTGAGCATGGCTTCCGGAGCGTGGCGCAGTTCGCGAATGGTGGTGATCCTGGCCTTGGCCAGGGACTCGCCGCTACGGGGGCCGATGCCCCAGATGGACGTCACCGGCAGGGGATCGAGGGTGGCTTGCACGGCATCCGGTAGCACGTGCAAGAGGCCGTCGGGCTTGCAGTGCTGGGAGGCGATCTTGGCCACCAGCTTGTTGGGTGCGAGGCCGATGGAGGCAGTGAGTCCGGTGGCCTCGCGGATAGCCTGTTTGATGCGCAGGCCCAAGGCTGCGGGATCCTCACTGCCGATGGCCCCTGAGAGATCCAGGAAGGCTTCGTCCAGGGATAGTCCCTGGATGGTGGGCGTGAAGTCGCCGAACACTTGGAACACCTGCCCCGAGACTTCTTTGTAACGGGACATGCGCACCTGGATATAGACGCCCTGGGGGCAACGGCGGCGCGCCTCGTACATGGGCATGGCGGAACGCACCCCGAACTTGCGCGCTTCGTAGCTCGCGGCACTCACCACGCCACGGTTGCCGATGCCGCCGACGATGACAGCTTTGCCTTTCAGCTCAGGGTTGTCGTGTTGTTCGACGGACGCATAGAAGGCGTCCATGTCCACGTGGGCGATGAGGCGCTCGGTCAGCATAAGGCGATCCGACGCGACGTCAGTGCGCGGGGAGCTTGTCGAAGATGTCCTTGACTGCGCTGGTCACAGAAGAATCGCTGTAGTTATCTTGGTTAAGGAGCTGTGTGGTCCAGCCGCGCCATACCAGGCGCTTGCTCTGGCCATCCAGCACGTCCAGCATCAAGGTGGCCTCGTCGCGGGACTGCACGTCGGGACCCACCGGGAAGCCCACGGCGCCGAAGCCGCGGGGGAAAGCGTCCACGAAGCCGAAGCTGAAACTGGGCCCGGTGCTCTGCAGGGTCTGCTTGGAGCTGGTGTGGTAGGTGACCAGGAAATCCGGATTGGCATCCGGCGCCACTTCTTCGTAGCCGCGGTTCTTGAGGTCGGCGCTCACGGCCTTATGCACCCGGCCATCCAGGATCTGGCTGTCGAGGATGGGGTCCCGCACCGGCGAGGGGGGTGGCGAGAGCCAGGCGAAGCGGTGATAGGCGCCAAGCTTGGCGTCCGGGTCCTGGTCCGTGTAGATCCGGGGGGAACAGGCGCTGAGCAGAAGGGCACCGGAGATTATTGGTAACAGGAATTTATGGAAAAAGCCTTTGGAATCAAGGGACATAGCGGGGTGCCTCGCAGCTTGAATTTGAGTCTAGCATGGGAGAATCAGGGTACTTCCCATGAATACATTTTGTATACAAACAATATCTTGCACCCCATCCGGCGCTATGTGAAAACTGGGCTCCAATAGGACGAACTTCACGCCTCACATGAAGAACGCACGCCAAGTCTCGGTGGTTTACGCATTGCTGCTTGCTGCAACGGGCTTCGGCTTGCTCATCTATCTGTCGGTGCACGCACAACTTGAGATCGGCAATGTGGCGGCGGTGGTGGGCTTCACCCTTTTCGGCATCGTGGTGGTGTTGTTCGGTTTCCCGGCGCCGCACGTGGGTCACGTGTCGCTGGACCGGGTGGTACAGATTTCCAGCATCCTCATCTTCGGCACACTGCCGGCCGCCTGGATCGCCGGCATCTCTTCCGTGATCTGGCCGTTCCTCCCGTGGGGCGCGAACCGCGGCCAGGACATGCGCCTCACGTTCCTGCGCGCCTTCCACAATTCCGGGATGATCATCATCCTGATGCTGATCACCGGCGGCCTGTATCAGGAGTTCGGCGGTCACGTGCCCTTGACTCAACTCGACCTGCACGATGCGCTGATCCTGCTGGTGCTGGCGTTCATGATGCAGGGACTCAACACCTGCTTCGTGGCGGTGATCGCCTGGATGGAAGGCTTCGATTGGCGCAAGGCCTTCGGTGTGTTCAGTTTCGCGGTGGACATCGCTGCGGTGCCGCTGGCGGTGTTCACGGCGCTGGTCTACAACCGGCTCGAGACGCCGGTGTTCTGGCTGTTCCTGGTGGTGTTGTTCCTCATCATCTGGATCGTCAAGCACATCGCCGACACCCAGACCACCCTGGCCGTGAAGAGGGACGAACTGGAGGCCCTGAATCGCGTGGGCCGCGCCGTATCCGGCGCATTGGTGCTGGACGATCTCATCGAACTGATCTTCCGCGAGAGCAAGGGCCTGCTGGAATCAGATTCCTTCATGCTCGCGCTCTATGATGAATCCACTCGCGAGCTGGATATCCGTCTGCACCACAACCGCAGCGGTCGGCAGACCGCTCGCCGCCGCCGCCTGGGCGAGGGCGTGCTGAGTTGGGTGGTGTCCAGCAACAAACCGGTGTTCATCCGCGATTGGAACTCGGACGAAAGCGAGTTCAAGAGCATGATGATTCACATCGGCGATACGCCCCAGACCCAATCCTTCATCGCCGTGCCCATCACCTACCGGGAGCGGGTGCTGGGCGTGCTCTCGGTGCAGGGCTACATCCCCTACATGTTCAGCGACTCCCAGTTCGAGCTGGTGCTGACCTTCGCGGGCCAAGTGGCAGTGGCCATCGCCAATGCGCGCTTGTTCCAGGAACTGGACCAGGGCCGCAACGAGCTGGAACGGCGCGTGGTGGAACGCACCCACGATCTGGCGCTGCAGAAAGACGAGCTGCACGCCCTCACGGAATCACTGCGTAGCGCCAACCGCGAGAAGGAGGAGTTGCTGGGCCGCTTGCAGCAGCAAGCCTCGGAGCTGGAACGCCAGAGCCGCGAGGATGGTCTGACCGGCCTCTATAACCGTCGTTATCTCGACAGCCGTCTGGACTTCGAGGTGAAGCGCGCCGAACGCTACAACCGCCAGATCGCACTCGCCATGGCAGACGTCGACCGTTTCAAGGGCGTCAACGACCAGCACTCGCATATGGTGGGTGACGATGTGCTGCGCACCATCGCCAACATCCTGCGCACCCAATGCCGCTCCATCGACATCATCGCCCGCTACGGCGGTGAGGAGTTTCTGCTGTGCTTCCCGGAGACCGCCAAGGAGAACGCCCTGGCGGTATGCGAGAAGATCCGCAAACAGGTCGAAGAATACGACTGGGCCAAGCTGCAGCCTGGCCTCACGGTCACCTTGAGTGTGGGTGTGGCGGCGGGACCGCCGTCATACGACGTGGATGCATTGATCGCGGCGGCAGACGAGAAGCTCTACGAGGCTAAACGCGGCGGAAGAAATCGCGTGTGCGCCTGAACAGGTTCGCAGCCACCATGCCCTCTGCCTCATCCCCCGGCATCAAGGATAGCGACTCGCGCTGGAACAGAGCGTCGGCACGCTTCACGTCCAGTGCCGGAGCGAACAGGTTACCCTGAGCCGAACGACAGCCTAAGCTGTCCAGCAGATGCAGCTGGCCCTGGGTCTCCACGCCTTCCGCCACCGTCTGCATGCCGAGTTCCCGGGCAAGATCGATGATGGTGCGCACGATAGCGGCGTGCTTGGGGTTCCGCTCCATGTCCGTGACGAAGCTGCGATCGATCTTCAGGGTGTCCAGGGGCAAGGCCGAGAGGTAGTTCAAGGACGAGAAACCGGTGCCGAAGTCGTCCAAATGCAGCGCCACGCCCAGTCCACGCAGTCGGCGCAGGGTGTGCTCGGCAGCCTTGGGGTTCTCCAGGAATACGGTCTCGGTTATCTCGAGGTGCAGGCCTTCCGCCGGCAGGCCACTCTCCAATAAAGCTGCGTTCACACGCTGCGGCAGGCCGGTGTACATGAACTGCTTATGGGCCAGGTTCACGGCTACCGTGAGGTCGCGGGCCTGGGGATGCCCCAGGCGCCAGGCATGCAGTTGGCGGCAGGCTTCATCCAGGAGCCACCAGCCTGCCGGCAGTATGAGACCCGTCTCCTCGGCCACGTGCAGGAATTCATCCGGTCCCAAGAGGCCGCGACTCGGATGCTGCCAGCGCATCAGGGCCTCGAACCCCAGGAGCTTGCCGCTGGCCAGGGCTACGATGGGCTGGTAGTGGATGCGTAGTTCCTTGTTATCCACCGCCTGGCGGAATTCGGTCTCGACCCGCAAGCGCGAGCGGGCCCGGGCATACATGTCCTGGTCGAATACCACGTAGCTCGCCTTGCCGGCGGCCTTGGCCCGGTACATGGCGGTGTCCGCGTCACGCAGCAACTCATCGGTGTTGGCGTAGTCGGCGTGACCGGGTGCGATGCCGATGCTGGCGTTGGTGTAGATCTCGTTGTCGCCGAGGCGCACCGGCTGCACCAGCTCCGCCAGTACTTGCTCAGCCACTTCCACCGCATCGTCCGGATCCTGGGTCTGGCCCACCAGCACTGTGAACTCGTCGCCGCCGTGGCGGGCCAGGGTGTCCCAGGGCCCGAGGCAGCGTTTGAGGCGTCGCGAGACTTCCACCAGCAGTTCGTCGCCGGCGGCATGTCCCAAGCTGTCATTCACCACCTTGAAGCTGTCTAAATCGATGAACAGTACCGCGTAACCCGGTGCGCCCTGCGGCCGGCTGCGCTCCATGGCCCGTGCCAGGCGCTCGATGAAGAGGGTGCGGTTGGGCAGTCCCGTGAGCGGATCGTGGGTGGCGTTGTGCCGGAGCTGGGACTCGAAACGCTTCTGTTCGGTGACGTTGCGGACTGTACCGATCATCAGGCGCCGGCCGTCATGGTCGATGGTGCCGATGCTATGGGTGACGTGGATGCGGGTCTTGCGATCCTTGTGCAGCAGCTCGGACTCGTAGTCGTTGGCCACTTCCTCGCCGCGCTGGCGGCGACGGAAGCGCTCATCGGCGGCGGCCACTTCCTCCGGCGGGAAGATGTCGCGATAGCTCATGCCGGTGAGCTCCGCCTCGGTGTAGCCCAGCATATCGGCGAAGGCGTGGTTCACGTAGGTGTAGTAGCCGTTCTCGTTGATGAACACGCCCACCTGCGCATGGTCCACCAGCATGCGGTAACGCTGTTCGGAACCCTGTAGGGCGGTCTCGACGCGTTTGCGGGCGGTGATGTCGTGCAGCGAACCTTCGTAGTAGGCCACTGAGCCATCCGCAGCGCGCACCACTCGCGCGCTCAGGGATACCCAGATGCTCTGGCCGTCGCGCCGGCGCATCTGCACCTCGCGGCCGGTGACCCGGCCATCCCGTTCCAGGTCGGTGTTGACCAAGCGCCGCGCATCCGGATGGTCGTAGAGTTCGCCGATGTTCTTGATGCTGGTGAGCAGGGCTTCCGGCCCCGTGTAGCCGAAGATGTCCGCCAGCGCCTGGTTGGCGCGCAGATACTGGCCGGCCGGCGTGCTCTGATACATGCCGATCACCGCGTTCTCGAAGATGGCACGGAACTTCTGCTCCGCGGCCAGCAGCGCCTCCTGGGTACGGCGCTCCTCGGTGATGTCGCGGATGGTGCCGGTGCTGGCGAGCTGACCGCCCAGGGTGATGGGGCCGGAGCGTACCGAGGCCAGGATGCGGGTCTCGCCATCCTTCTCCAACAGGTGCACCTCGTAGGTATCCTGCTCCCACTGTCCGGCGCGGCGCTTACGCCAGAGATCGTCCAGGAATGGCCGGTCCTCCGGCGCGATGAAACGCATGTAGGGCGTGCCCACCATTTCCGCGACGCTATAACCGAGCATCGCTGCGTAGGCCTGGTTCACGTAGGTGTAGTTGCCTTCCTGGGTGATGAACACGCCGTCCTGGCTATGATCCACCAGGGTGCGATACTTCTCCTCGGAGACTTGCAGGGCCAGTTCCGTCGCATGGCGCGCACTGATGTCGACGAAGCTGCCTTCGTAGTAGAGCAACTCGCCGGCTTCGCCCTTCACCACGTGGGCGGTCTCTGACACCCACATCAAGCTGCCGTCATGGCGCCGCACTTCCAGCTGACGGTTCTCGAAGCGGCCTTCGCGCTGCAGCAGCGCGGTGAGTTCCGCGCGTGAGCAGGGATCCGCGTACAGGTCCTGGTTCAGGTCCTGCACACTCTTCATGAGTTCCTGGGCTGAGGCATAGCCGAGCATCCGCGCCAGCGCCGGGTTCACATCCAGGAAACGCCCATCGGGAGTGCTCTGGTAGATGGCCTCCACCGCGTGGTCGAAGATGCTGCGATAGCGGGCTTCGGCGCGGCGCTGGGCGGCGTGACCGGCTTGCCGCTCGCGCACGTCCTCCAGGATGCCCAGTACGTAGTGCTCGCCGTCCACAGTCACCACAGCGGCGATGAGTAGACTCTCGAACTCGCTGCCGTCCTGGCGCCGGTAGGTCATGGGCCGGGTCGTGATATGGCGCTGTTCGACCAGTTCCTGGACGAACTGCTCACGCTTGTGCTCGTCCCAGATGCCGAGTTCCACCGAGGTCTTGCCGATGAGATCTTCACGGGCGTAGGCGAGCGCTCGCTCGAAGCTGTCGTTCACGTCGACGAAGCAGCCGTCCGCGAGCCGGGTCAGGGCCACGAGGCTGGAGGAACCGTTGAACGCACTGGCGAGCTTCACGCCTGGCACCTGCCGTCTGGGTCGCGTCTTGTAAGAGTTCGCTTCCTGCGTCGGCCCGTCTCCGGAAGGAGGGGGGTCAATCCTGTATTAAGTTAATTTAGGCCCAATCGCACGTTCTGCCTACCGCTAGATAGGTCGCATCGATGACTTTTATTGAAAACAGTCCATGACTAATCATCTTAGCCGAGGATGCTAGAAACCACCTTAGGATCAGAGCTCGTCTTAGAGGTCCGTGAATCCCACGGAATAGGCTTTCAGCTTACGGGGGCGCCTATCTCGGCGGCGGCGACCACGGCTCCGGCGGCGAAGGTCAGACCGAAGGCGATGCTGTAGCTGATGAACAGCATGAAGAACTTGAGGCCGGTCATGAACCAACCCTGCTTGTAGAAGAAGCGCAGCGCCAGGAACAGATACACCATGATGTACCACCAGGCCAATTTGCCGGCGGACTTGAGCGGCGCGGCCCAGATGTAGTGGTGACTCAAGGAACCGGCCAGCATCACCAGCAGCAGCACCACGAATACCATGGCATGGAAGTGCAGAGTGAAGACGAAGTGCTCGGTGAGATAGCGTTTGGAACCGATGTAGAACAGTTTCAGGAACAGGGCGATCAGCGGCATCAGCACGAACATCAGCTTCGGCAGGTTCTGCATGAAACGCTTGGTGAACTCATCCGGATTCTTCTTCACCGCCAGGAACAGCGCGGTGAAACGATTGTCCGCGTCCTGGTCCGCTCCCGACGTGGTGTTCACGTGGACGCCAGGAGCGGGAGCCGAGTCGCCGGTCTCGATGTCGAAGGAATCGGTGACCACGGGCCGAGTTCCGCCTTTGGTCGCCGCCGAGGCGACGGCCCGGGTACCGGCCGCGGCCGTAGGCTTGTCTTTGCTGATAGGCGGCGGCACGTCCAGGGCCGCGAGTTCATCCAGCAGGATGGACTTGGCGAAAGCCTTGCGTTCTGGATCGATGGGTTGAGCATCGATCTGCTGGAGAGCCTTGTCGATGGCGGCGCGGGTCATGCCCGGATCGGGCTTCGTCGCGACCCCATGTTCGAGCTTGCTGTTTAGGTCGCCGTTGTTGGGGTTGTTGTTCACGCCTAGCTGCGGCCAGAAGATCGCCGCCAGGAAGAAGAACACGATGCTGGTGAACAGGTACATGCGGAACGGCTTGACGTAGCGTTCCTCGTGGCCGAGGCAGAACTCGCGGCTGAGGAAGCCCGGCCGGAACAACAGCGGCACGATGCTATGGAAGAACTTGGTATCGAAGCCGAAATGGGTCGCGGCGAAGTCGTGCAGCACGGTCCACAGCGGCGCCATATAGGTGTGGTTCTTCTGTCCACATTCCATGCAGAACTTGCCGGTGAGCGGCGTCCCGCAGTTGCGGCAGCGCGGGCCTTCCGGTGGCAGCACCAGCCCAGGCAGCGCCAATGTGCCGGTGGCCGGCACGTCCAGGTCGAAGATCCGGCGGCTGGCTTTCATCTTGTCGCCGAAGCGTTGCACGCCATCGGCGCGCATGCGCGGCGCGTGCTCAGCCAGATAATGGTCGAGTTCAGCGCGGCTGCCCAGGGTGTACTGCACCACCCGCCGCTCGCTGCCGGCTTCGGTACTCTCGGGCTTGAGGATGCGCGCGTCGTGGAAGCCCGGCAGCGCCAGCATCTCGCGGACGTGGTCTTTTAGCCAGGCGTCGAACTCCGAGACCGCGCCGGCGTCGATGTCGAGCGTGACTTCGTAGACGAGGGGGGTGCTCATGCCTTGATAGGTTTGAACGGATGCGTACCCAGATCCATGGGGTCGAAGTCGTCCACCGCCACGATCTTGGCGGTGAGTTCATCGAGGCGTAGCAGCGCGCGGCTCTCATCCGCCGTGATGATGCCGGCTTCCTCCGCCACCAGTGCCGGGTTGGCGCCGCGGCCGAGCTTGAGCTTGCCCGCCTTCTCCGCGTCGCGGATACGGTGCTCCACCACTTCGAGACGGGTGGCGAGTTCCAGGGCTTCACCGAAGATACCCACCGGACCGCTCAAGTCGCCGGTATAGGTGTTGCGGGTCAGCCGGTCACGACCCGGTCCCGGGGTCGAGATCAGTTCTGCGATCTCATGGCCGAGATGGTCGCTGGGAGCGGAGTAACTGCGGCCCCGCGGGAAGATGAGGAAGCGCAGCACCGCCGCCACGAAGCGGTTGGGGAAGTTGCGCAGGAAACCGTGCATGGATTCCTGGAAGCGGTACAGGGCATCGCGGCAGGCGTATTCGACGAGCGGCAGGTCCTCCGCCGGGCGGTTCTGGTCCTCGAAGCGCTTCAGGGCCGCCGAGGCGATGTACATGTAGCTCAGCATGTCTCCCAGGCGCGCCGAGAGCTTCTCCTTCTTCTTCAGTGCGCCGCCCAAAGTCAGCATGGCCGCATCGGAGGCCAGCACGAACGAGGCACTGAAGCGATTGATATGCTGGTAGTAGCGCTCGGTGGGAGTGGACACGGGCACGCGGGTGAACTTGGCGCTGGTGAGCGCCATCCACAAGGAGCGTGCCGCGTTGCTGAAGGCCAGGCCCATGTGACCGAACAGGGCCTGGTCGAAGTCGACAAGAGCGCGATGACGGTCCTGGTCCGCCGCAGCACGCATCTCTTTCAACACGAAAGGATGCGAGCGGATTGCGCCCTGGCCGTAGACCATCAGGTTGCGGGTCAGGATGTTCGCGCCTTCCACGGTGATGGCGATGGGTATGGACTGGTAACCGCGACCGAGATAGTTCTTGGGGCCGAGCTGGATGCCCTTGCCGCCGTGGATGTCCATGGCGTCGTTGCCCACGTGCCGCGCCATCTCGGTGACGTGGAGTTTGGAGATGGCGGCGCACACCGCCGGGGCCTCGCCCTGGTCGATGGCGCCGGCGGTCATGATGCGCACCGACTCCATGGCATAGAGTGTGCCGCCCATGCGGCCCAGCACCTCATCCACGCCGTCGAAGCGGGCGATGGGCAGGCGGAATTGCTTGCGAATGCGCGCGTAGGCGCCGGTGGTGTACACCCCGAGGCGCGAGGCGCCGGTGGTGTTGGAGGGCAGGGAGATGGCGCGGCCCGCGCCCAAGCACTCCATCAACATGCGCCAGCCGTGGCCGGCCATCTTGGTGCCGCCGATGATGAAGTCCAGGGGCACGAACACGTCCTTGCCCTGGGTGGGTCCGTTCTGGAACGGCAGGTTCAAGGGGAAGTGCCGGCGGCCGATGGTGATGCCCGTTAGATGCGGCGGGATGAGGGCGCAGGTGATTCCGTATTCGTCCTTGTCGCCGATCAGGTGTTCAGGATCGTAGAGCTTGAATGCAAGGCCCAGCACCGTGGCGATGGGCGCGAGCGTGATGTAACGCTTGTCCCAGTTGAGGCGCATGCCGATGATCTCTTTGCCTTCCCAGGTGCCCTTGCACACCACGCCGCTGTCCTTGATGGCGGCGGCGTCGGAACCGGCATTGGGGGCCGTGAGCGCGAAACAGGGCACGTCGGTGCCGTCGGCGAGGCGCGGCAGGTAGTGGTTCTTCTGTTCTTCGGTGCCATAGCGCAGCAGGAGTTCCGCCGGTCCGAGCGAGTTCGGTACCGCCACGATGGAGGCGCAGGTGGCGCTGTGGGTGGCGATCTTGGCTAGCACTTCTGAGTTGGCGAGCGCCGAGAACTCCCGCCCGCCGTAGCGCTTGGGGATGATCATGGCGAAGAAGCCTTTCTTCTTCAGGTAAGCCCAGGCTTCCGGCGGCAGGTCGCACCACTCGTGGGTGATCTTCCACTCGTCCAGCATGCCGCAGAGTTCCACCACCTCGTTATCGAGGAAGGCCTGCTCTTCGGCGCTGATCTTCGGCACCGGAGTGTTGAGCAGGCGCGTCCAGTTGGGGCGGCCACTGAAGAGTTCACCGTCCCACCACACGCTGCCCGCTTCGAGTGCATCGGCTTCGGTTTGGGACATCTCCGGCATGATCTTGCGAAACACGTCCAGCAATGGCTTCGAGATCCAGGCGCGACGCAAGGCCGGCACGTTCAGCGGGATGGCTACACCCAGGAAGATCACCCAGAACAGCAGCTTCAGCCAATCCGGGCCGGCGCCGGCCACGGTATAGACGATGAGGAAAGCCGCGTAGGCCAGGCTCGAGATGAGCAGCGGGACCCGGTTATAGGTCAGCGCCAGGCTGCCGCCGATGAACACCAGGAGCCAGAGCAGTGAGATCAGCATGGGGGGTTCTCGTAGCGTCGGCGTGGATCAGGCCTGAAGACTGTGTCCAATATACTCCGGCCGCGCCGGGCGCCGTAAGTTCAGCCGCCGAGTTTGGCGAGCAGGTTGGGCGCCATGGCCATGGCCTTCTGTGCTTTGAAGTCGAAGCACACCACTCCAGTGCGGGCTTCGGCCACTGTCACCTCGCCCTTGCTGACCCGGTAATAGAAGGTGCAGCTGCGGCTCTGGAATTCGCCCGCCGCTACCTGCACCGTGAGCCGGTCGCCATAGAAAGCCTGGGACCGATATACCAGGGCCGCGTCGGCGATGACGAAGCCAAGGCCATCCTTGCCGATCTCGTCTTCACCCAGGGACCGCAGGTAACGCCGGCGGGCCTCGTGGATCAGGGTGAGCACCCCGTCGTTACCGACATGGTTGCCGTAGTTGAGGTCTGAGACCCGCACCTCCAGATCCGTGGAGAAGGCGAAGCGTTCCGGCAGGTCTATCTCCACGCGGGGCATGGGCACTCCTTATATAGAGTAAGGCCGCACTGGGTGCGGCCTCACTGTATGGACTACTGACTCAAACCGGCAAGAGGTCTTTGACCCCGTCCCGCTCTTCGCGCAGTTCCTTCTCGGTGGCCGCCATACGCTCCTGGGAGAAGTTGCCGACTTTCAGGCCCTTCACGATCTTCCACTGGCCCTTGCTGCAGGTCACCGGGTAGCCGTACATGATGCCCTTCTTGATGCCGTAGCTGCCGTCGGAGGCGACAGCCATGCTCACCCAGTCGCCCTTGGCAGTGCCGAGTGCCCAGTCGCGCATGTGGTCGATGGCGGCAGAGGCGGCGGAAGCAGCCGAGGAGGCGCCGCGAGCCTTGATGATGGCCGCGCCTCGCTGCTGGATGGTGGAGATGAAGTCGTTGGCGAACCAGGACTCATCCACCAGCTTCGCGGCGGGCTTGCCCTTCACCGTGCAGGCGTTGATGTCGGGATACTGGGTGGAGGAATGGTTTCCCCACACGGTCATACGTTTGATGTCGGTGACGTGCTTACCGGTCTTGGCGGCGAGCTGGCCCATGGCGCGGTTGTGGTCCAGGCGCATCATGGCGGTGAAGTTCTTGCGTGGGATGCGCGGCGCGTTCTCCGCAGCGATCAGTGCGTTGGTGTTGGCCGGGTTGCCCACCACCAGCACTTTCACGTTCTTCTTGGCAGTGGCGTTCAGTGCCTTGCCCTGTACCGAGAAGATCTTGGCGTTCTCCGTGAGCAGGTCCTTGCGCTCCATGCCGGGGCCGCGCGGGCGCGCGCCCACCAGCAGCGCGTAGTCCGCGTCCTTGAACGCGACTTCCGCGTTGTCGGTGGCGACGATGCCGGCCAGCAAGGGGAAAGCACAGTCGTTCAGTTCCATCACCACGCCGTTCAGGCCCGGCAGGGCAGGCGTCACTTCCAGGAGCTGTAGGATGATTGGCTGCTTCGGGCCCAGCATGTCGCCGGCGGCGATGCGGAAAATGAGCTGGTAGCCGATCTGGCCGGCGGCGCCGGTGACGGCGACCCGGACGGGTTTCTTATTTGCCATGGAGGAACTCCGTGTTCTCGAAGGTGGCAGGAGCCGCGGCAAGCGCGGCTAAAGGGACGCGATTTTAGCACCCGCCCCATGACAGCCCGCCGCCGCAGAAGAGCCGGGATGTCATGGCCGGTGTTATAGGGGTGTTATAGCGGGGCTGCGCAGAGCCCTCATCCAGCTTGGGCTCTTGTCAGTTTTGCCAACTTGTTATATTTACAACTTATTGATTAATAAAGAGTTATATGCACATGGAGAAAAATGCTCCATACCCCTTGCTTTCCTCTTGTTTGGTGTTATAGTTAGCTACAACACCACTACGGAACGGGCTCCCCCGGAGCTCGCAGGAACAGAAGGAGAAGACCATGAACAGCATCACCAAGATCAGCACTGCGGTCGTTTTGGGTTTGAGCCTGATGGGCATGAACCTAGCTGCCGAAGCCGCCAGCGCCCAGCCGGCCGTGAAGGCCGCCCGGTCACAGGGTAGTGGCGTGAGCCATGCCAGCGGCAAGGTCATCCACTTGGGCACCATCGAGGTCACCCCTGCCGATGTGGCGGGTACCCATGCGGCCAAGCCCGGCTACGGCACTGCCTACCTGGGCACCATCCGGGTGACCCCGTCCGACTCCAGTGACGTCCGCTATGCAGTGAGCGCCGCCCAGCAGTCCGGTGCGGTCTATCTCGGCACGGTGCAGGTCAAAGCGCACAACGGCAAGTTGCCGGTAATCGGTTCGCTCTTAGCGATGGCGGATTCCACCGGTTCCCGCAGCCTGCTGACGATGGTCGGTGCGCTGGTCTTTGGGCGGACGGGCGGCTAAGGTAGCCGCAGCACTAGTCGACTATCCGGCTACAGCAGCGAGAGGCCAATGGACATGGAACCCACCTGGAGCGACAACCAACCGATCTACCGCCAGTTGCGGGATCGGGTGGTCGCCATGATCCTGGAAGACACCCTCAAGGAGGGTGATCCGCTTCCCTCGGTACGCTCGGTAGCCGCCGAATACCAGATCAACCCCCTCACCGTGCTCAAGGGCTACCAGTCACTGGTGGACGAGGGCCTGGTGGAGAAGCGCCGCGGCCTGGGCATGTTCGTCAAGGAAGGCGCGCGTCGCAGCCTGATGAAGAACGAGCGCGAGCAGTTCCTGAAGAGCGAATGGCCGCTGATCCTGCAGCGCGTACAGAGGTTGGGTCTGGACCTGATGGAACTGGCCCGTGAAGGCGAAAAAGGAAGCAAGTCATGACGACCCTGGTCAAGGCCCGCGGCTTGAGCAAGCAGTACGGCGCCACCCGCGCGCTGGACAAGGTGGACTTCGAGATCGAGGAGGGCCGCATCGTCGGTCTAATTGGCCCCAACGGCGCCGGCAAGACCACCGCGCTCAAGGCCATCCTCGGACTCACGGATTTCGAGGGCGAGTTGGACGTGCTCGGCCATGACCCGCGGCAGGCTCGCCATAACCTGATGCGTGACGTGTGCTTCATCGCCGACGTGGCGGTGCTGCCGCGCTGGCTGCGTGTGCACAACGCCGTGGAATACGTGGAAGCGGTGCACCCCGGCTTCAGCCGCGAGCGCGCCATGCATTTCCTGGAGAAGACCAAGATCAAGCAAAAGAGCAGGGTCGGCGAGCTGTCCAAGGGCATGGTCACGCAGCTGCATCTGGCGCTGATTATGGCCATCGACGCCAAGCTCCTGGTGCTGGATGAGCCGACCCTCGGTCTGGACATCCTATATAGGAAGGAGTTCTACACCAGCCTGCTCAACGACTACTTCGACGCGCAGCGCACCATCATCGTCACCACCCACCAGGTGGAGGAGATCGAGAAGATCCTCACCCACCTGATGTTCATCGACGGCGGCCGGGTCACCCTGGACCGCTCCATGGACCAGGTGGCCGAGGAATATACGGAAGTGCTGGTCGCCCCGGACAAGGCTGCCGCGGCCCAAGGGCTGAAGCCCCTGTATGAGCGTGAGGTGTTCGGTAAGAAACTCTATCTATACGAGGGCGTGTCCCGCGACGAGCTCAGCAAGCTCGGCGAGATCCACACTCCAAGCGTGGCCGACATCTTCGTCGCCAAGGTCAAAGGAGGCATGCAATGAACGCCGCCGACATGCGCGTGAACAAGACACTCATCCGTCGCGAGTTCTGGGAGAACCGCTCGCTGTGGATGGTGCCCACGGTGGTGGCCGGCGTGCTCACGGTGCTGTCCCTGTACATGCTGGTGGCGGTACTGATCGGCCACAACCAGACCATCAACAATGTGGAATTCTCCAACGGCACCCATTTCCAGCTGGACAACCTGCCGGACTTCCGCGATGCGGACGACGACGGCATCAGGATGTTCATCCGCGCGGTGACCTTCAGCTTGGGCTGGCTTTTCAACCTGCTTATGCAGATCGTGGTGTTCTTCTATCTCCTGGATAGCCTGTATGCGGAGCGCCGTGACCGCAGCGTGCTGTTCTGGAGATCCATGCCGGTATCGGATGCACGCACCGTGCTGGCCAAGCTTGGCACGGCGCTTATCAGCGTCACTGCCGTGAGTTTCGCGGTGACCGTGGCGTTCGAGTTGATACTGCTGCTGTTGCTCATGATCATGGGCGCGGCCGTGGGGACTCATCCCTGGGTGCTGCTGGCGCATCCCGGCTCCTTCATCGGTGCCTGGTCGCTGCTGGCCTATGGCCTCATCGTGCAGGCCATCTGGTACCTGCCCTTCTACGCCTGGTACATGCTGGCCTCCAGCTGGGCCAAGAAGGTGCCGTTCCTGTGGGCCCTCTTGGTGCCGGCGGGCGTCATGTTCGCCGAGCTGTGGGTGTTCCACACCGGCAGCTTCGCCCGCATGCTGCTCGCCTACAAGCTGCACTGGCTGCAACTGGCTTTCAACCTCGACCCCATCGAGATGCAGAGCTGGAAGCACATGGACCTGTCCGGTCCGGTGATGGGCCTCAGCAACATCGGCCAGATCATCGCCAGCCCGAGCCTGTGGATAGGCCTGGTGGTGGCGACAGCCTTCATCTACGGTGCCATCTGGCTGCGCCGCAAGCGCACCGAGATCTAACCCCCGGGCTCTATCAACCTTCATCTGGAGCGAAGACATGCGACGTGTATTGGTGACCCTGACCCTGTGTGCCGCCATGGCCAACCTCGGTGGCTGTGTGCTGGCCCTCGGCAACGGCGTGGGGGACGGCGATTCCACCTGGGATTCGTCCAGCCATCACGACACGACCCTGGCCAAGGCCATCCGCACCGGCCTCGATGCCGATCCCGCCACCCATGAGGCGGACTTGAGCGTGGCGACCGCTGACGGCCGTGTATACCTGTCAGGCACAGTACATGCCCCTGAGACCCTGGAGAAGGCGGTGCAGATCGCCCTCGCCAACCCGGATACCACTAGCGTGCACTGCCACATCAACGTGATCCGCTAGGGGGCCTTGGAGGCCTTTCAAGATGAACAAGACCACTGCAGTCCTGGTCGCCATCATCGTCCTGTTGGTCGGCAGTTTCGCTTGGTACGCGGCCAAGCATCCCGACCGCAGTTCCGAGATGCGTGACGACACCGAGCAGGGTGTCGTCGGTGAGGACAGCCGGCATGTCGGTCCTCGCACCCTGAATGCGGATATCGAGGCTGCCGGTCTCGATACCTTGGGGCTGCAGGTCCGTGTCGGCGAGCTGCGCGTGACGGCATCCCATGATGATGAAGTGCATGTGCAGCTGACGCTGCGTCCCAAGGAGCGCTCCTTCCTGGGTTTCCTGCATTGGTCCGGCGGCTTGTCCCACGACATCTCCGCTGCCTCGATCCATCAGGATCGCAAGGACAAGCGCCTGACTCTGTCTCTGGACCTCGACGGCCATGACCAGGACGAGGTCAAGCAGGAATGGGACGTGCAGGTGCCGGTGCGCCTCAAGCTCGATTCGGTCATGAACGTGGGCGAGATGGACATCGCCGACGTGGCCGGCGGTGTCGGTGCCAAGCTCGACGTGGGTGAACTCGAGATCGACGTGCCCCAGGGCAGCATCGATGCAGACGTGAACGTGGGTGAGATCCGCGCCAAGTCTGCCAGCAGCCACCATGGCCGCATCCAGCTCGCCAGCAACATCGGCGATGCGACCCTATTGTTCCAGGGCGCTGAATCGGGTGTGCACGAGCACGGCGGCCTGGGCAACAAGGTCTCCATGGACGGTGACGGCCCGGACAGTATGGATCTCAGACTCAACATCGGCCAGGTGACCCTGCACCTCACGTCAGCGGACGCCGCCCACAAGGGAGCAGGGAAATGACACGTCATCTCATCGTATTCGGCACGCTCGCAGCGGCCCTGGCCCTCACGGGTTGCAGCGTGCGGGATTCTGGTAGCGAACCCGTGACTCTCAAGACTGACATCCCGGCCGCTGGGCTCCAGTTCCTCTCGCTCAAAGGTACCGCCGGCGAGACCAGCATCAGCGTATCGCCGGACGATGCAGTACACGTGACGTTGGTGATGCAACAGGAGGAGCGGCATGTGCTCGGCATCGCCTTATCCACCGAAGCAACCCTGCGTGATACCGAAGGCGCCAAGATAGGCCAGGTCCACAAGGGCGATACCCTGACCTTGTCGGTGATCTTCCCGTCCGGCGACGATCA
This sequence comes from Gammaproteobacteria bacterium, assembly GCA_036500225.1. Lineage (GTDB taxonomy): Bacteria > Pseudomonadota > Gammaproteobacteria > Natronospirales > REEB76 > DASUBN01. The sequence goes on along the minus strand of DASYCJ010000055.1, from coordinate 21,992 downwards.
TAACAGCGATGTGAAACAGGAGTGGACCGTGCAAGTGCCGGAGCGCTTCGGCGTGGATGCCTCCATGGGGGAAGGACGCATGGCCATCGATGGCGTGAAGGGCGGCGTGAAAGCACAGCTCGCGGCGGGCGAAGTGGTGATCCACGTCCCCAGCGGTGCCATCTATGGCCGTCTCAGTGCCGGCCGGTTGCATGTGATCTCCGATGCTGACGAGCCGCGGGACGTCACGATCAAGAGTACCTTCGGCCTGGCGGTCCTCAGTCTGGATGGGCAGTACTACGGCCCGCCGCCGGAGAAGAACGATGGTTTCCTGAGTCACCTGCACATGCTCGGCAACAGTGTCACCCAGCAGGGTAAGGGCAAGGACGACGTGGACCTGAAAGTCACCGCCGGGCTCGCTGACCTGCGCTTCGGGCCGCTGGGCGACAATGAAGTGCGTCGTGATATCTTCAAGGACGACAAGCACTGACAGCCGGTTTCCGGTCTGACCTTAAGGCCAGGGAACTTCCTTCCATTCAGACACTCCCAATGCTGCCAGCTCGGCGCAGGCGGGAGTGTTCCATGTACGGACGGATAGCATCGGCGGCGCTGGCCCTACTCGCTTCAGGTGCCGCCCAGGGCGGTACCGTGGAATACGGCACCGCGGTACCCTTCAGGCCCTGCGATGGCGCCATCTGTATCCAGGTGACGCTCTCCGATCACAAGCCCCACACCTTCCTGCTGGACACCAGCTACAACCACTCCTCCATATCGGAGAACGTGGCGCGCGCCTTGGGCTGGAAGCTCACTCCCTATAAATCCCAGAACCAGGTCGTGGCCGGCCTGTTCCTCACGGATGGGCCCAAGCCCGCTGAGTTCGCCGGAGCTCAGGGCAGTGCCGATTTCCTGGCGATGTCTCCGGACCAGATGGGCGTGCTGGCCAAATATACCGGCACCCTGGATTACACCTTCTTCAAGGACCGGGTGCTGCAGATCGATTACAAGCGTCACCTGATCCGGGTGTCACAGCTCCTGAGACCCGATGAACACCCGAAGCCGGGGAAGGGTGTGCTAAAGCTGGTGGACTTCCATGATTGGGGTCCGCCCATCGTGGTGGGTGGACCCTTCACCGTAGACGGTAAGTCCTTGGAGGCCCAGATCGATACCAGCTATACCGGTTCGCTGCTCATCTTCAGCGGCGCTGAGAAGAGCTTCGGTTTCGAGAAGGCTACTGAGCACGCCATCGTGCGCAACTTCCCCATCACCGACGGCGGCGTGGATATGCTGGGAGTACAAGTGGATTCCACCGGTTTCGCTGGCACGGTGCTGTCGCATCCGGCCACGGTGTATTTCCCCACCATCAAGGTGCATCAGCCCTATCAGGAGCGCTTCCAGGGCACGGTGGGCAATGAGTTCTTCGCGGGAACCCTGCTGACTTTAGATTTTCACGACATGACGTTGGATGTGAGTCCAGCTGAATAGACTGAGGATCAATCCCGGAAATTCGTGAATTGGATGGGCTGTTCGAATTTCGCACCACGGAACAGCGCCATGCAGGCTTGCAGGTCGTCGCGCTTCTTGCCGGAGACCCGCAGCTCGTCCCCCTGGATGGCGGCCTGGATCTTGAGGCCGCTGTCCTTGACCAACTTCACCATCTTCTTCGCCAGTTCCTTCTCGATACCCTGTTTCACCTTGATGGCCTGCTTGGCCTTGTCGCCGCTGATGGCTTCGATCTTCTGCGGGTCGAAACTGGAGACGTCGATGCCGCGCTTGGCAGCCTTGCCGTACAGGATGTCCATCACCTGCTTGAGCTGGAACTCACTGTCGGCGAACAGCGTCAGCAGGTCGTCGCTGCGTTCGATGGCGGCGGAGGAACCCTTGAAGTCATAGCGCTGGCCTATCTCGCGGCTGGCCTGGTCCACTGCGTTGGTGAGTTCGGCGGTGTCGACCTTGGAGACGGCGTCGAAAGAAGGCATGTCTGGCTCCTACATCTTCACGTGGATGGCCGCGGCGGCGCGTAGCGCCTTGGCCGTGGCGGCTTCTATGGATACGTCCCGCGCCAGGGCCACCCCCATGCGGCGGTGGCCGCGGATCTCCGGCTTGCCGAAGAGCCGCAACATGGTATCCGGTTCCGTGAGGGCTGCGTCCACACCCCTATACAGAGGTGCGTCGGAGTCCCCGTGGGGTAAGATCACCGCTGAGGCAGAGGGACCCAACTGGCGGATCACCGGGGTGGGCAGTCCCAGGATAGCCCGGGCATGCAGGGCGAACTCCGAGAGGTCCTGGGAGATGAGCGTCACCAGGCCGGTGTCATGGGGGCGCGGTGAGACCTCGCTGAACCACACTTGGTCGCCCTTGATGAAGAACTCCATGCCGAAGATGCCGCGCCCACCCAGGTCGTCGGATATCAGTTTGGCCATGTGCTGGGACTCGACGAGCGCCTTCTCGCTCATGGGCTGGGGCTGCCAGGATTCCCGGTAATCACCGTCCTCTTGGCGGTGGCCGATGGGCGCGCAGAAGCTAGTCCCTGCGCTATGCCGCACCGTGAGCAGGGTGATTTCGTAGTCGAAGTCCACGAAGCCTTCCACGATCATGCGGCCCTTGCCGGTGCGGCCGCCCGCCTGGCCGTATTCCCAGGCGTGTTGGATGTCGGGTTCGTCTTTCACCACGCTTTGGCCCTTGCCGGAAGAACTCATCACCGGTTTTACTACGCAGGGCATGCCGATGCTTCGCACGGCGGCGCGGAAATCCTCCAGCGTGTCAGCGAACTTGTAAGGGGAAGTGGGGACCTTGAGGGTCTCGGCGGCCAGACGGCGGATGCCTTCCCGGTCCATGGTGAGGCGCGCGGTGCGTGCCGTGGGAATCACGGTCCAGCCTTCCTGTTCCAGTTCCAGGAGTGTCGGCGTGGCGATGGCCTCGATCTCCGGCACGATGTAGTGGGGTCTCTCCATCTCCACCAGGCGGCGTATCTCCTTGCCATCCAGCATGTCGATGACATGGCTGCGATGCGCCACCTGCATGGCCGGCGCCCTGGCATAGCGATCCACGGCGATGGTCTCTACGCCGAAGCGTTGCAGTTCGATCACCACTTCCTTGCCGAGCTCTCCTGAGCCCAAGAGCATCACGCGCAGGGCATTGGCAGTGAGGGGCGTGCCTAACTCAAGCATCAGATACTCCAGTCGCAGGTCTCGGATTCTTCACGCGGTTGTCACCGCGCAGCAGACGCTCTTCGGCGTCCTGCAGTTTCTCGGGCGTGCCCCATAGCACCACCACGTCCCCTTCCTTGAGCACGGTGACGCCCGGGGGCTGGCGGCCCACCACGCCTTCGCGGCGTAGGGCCGTCACCACCACACCTAGGGACTTAAGGTCGATGTCCGCCAAGGTACGGCGCACGCTGCTGGCGCCCTTATCCAAGGTCACGGTGTGCAGTTGTTCGCGGAAAGCATGGGAAGGATCGATGGGCACCGCGTCCTGGCCGCGGAACACGCTACGCAGCAGGCTATAACGGTGGGTACGCACTTCCTGGATCTTGCGCAGGATGTGGGACATGGGCACATGCAGTACATGTAGGAGATGCGACGCCAGCATCAGGCTGGACTCCAGGGTCTCGGGAATGATCTCCGTGGCGCCGGCTGCCTGCAGGCGTTCCAATTCCGCGTCGTCGCGGGTGCGTACCAGCACCGGGATATCCGGTCGCATCTTCTTCACGTGTCCCAATATCTTCAGCGCCGTAGAGACCTTGAAGTAGCTGATCACCAGTACCCGGGCCCTTTCGATACCGGCAGCGCGCAGTACGTCTCTGTTGGTGCCGTCGCCGTAGTACACCGGGTCGCCTGCTTCGCGGGCATGGCGCACCCGCAGGGGATCCAAGTCCAAGGCCACGAACTCGAAACCTTCCGGTTCGATCAAGCGCGCCACGTTCTGGCCCACACGGCCGTAGCCGATGATGATCACGTGGTTCTCAAGGTGTACCTGATGCCGGCCGATGTCGTGCTGCAGGCGGTCGTGGTCCTCGAGTTCGCTCTCGGGGAAGATCCGGTCCGCCAGCTTGCGGTTGTAACGGATCAGGAACGGGCCCATGAGCATGCTGATGACGATCACCGCGAGGCCGAGCTCCGCGAGCTGGGGACGCATGATGCCTTGCGCCAAGCCAAGCGAGAGCAAGGCGAATCCGAACTCGCCGCCTTGGGCCAGTACCAGGCCAGTGCGCAGCGAGGCATTGTTGTCGGAGCCGAGGCGGTGACTTAGGACTGCAATCAGTCCGAGCTTGAACAAAGAGATGCCCACCACTGCTGCCAGCACCAGCGCCCAATGCCGGGCCACGATGGCGGGATTGAGCAGCATGCCGACGGTGATGAAGAACAAGCCCAAGAGCACGTCGCGGAAGGGGCGGATGTCCGCCTCCACCTGATGCCGATACTCGGTCTCGGCCAGCATCATGCCCGCGAGGAAACCGCCGAGCGCGAGAGATAGGCCGAGATAAGCAGTACCGAAGGCCGAGGCCATGGTGACTAGTAGTGCCGTAAGCGTGAAGAGTTCCGCGGAGCGGGCGCTCGCCACCTGATGGAACAAGGGACGCAGCAACCAGCGACCGGCGGCGAGGATCACCACCACCGCGAGTGCGCCCTTGCCGAAGGCCCACAGCATGTCGCCGGCGATGGCGCTGCCCACGCCCTTCGCGAGAGCGGGGATCAGGATCAGGAAGGGGATGACCGCGAGATCCTGGAACAGCAGCACCGCGACCGCAGAGCGGCCGTGTTGCAGGCCGATCTCGTTCTGTTCCGTGAGTTGCTTGGCGACGATGGCGGTGGAAGACATAGCGAAGGCGCCGCCCAGCACGATGGCCACCGGCGTGCTGCTACCCATGATCCGGGCCGCGGCTACCGTGCCCAGGGTCGTGAACAGTACCTGGGCGCCGCCCAACACGAACACGGACTTGCGCATCACCCAGAAGCGCGGCACCGAGAACTCGAGCCCCAAGGTGAAGAGCAGGAACACCACGCCGAACTCGGCCAGTTCCCGGGTATCGGCGCTGTCGGGGATGAGGCCGATGCCGTGGGGCCCCACCAGAAAGCCCGTCACCAGGTAGGCCAGGACCGCAGGCAAGTGCAGGCGGCGCAGGGCCGCCACCACGAACACCGCGACCCCCATGAGGATCAGGATGGAACGCAGGGTCGTGTGTTCCATTGTTTATGACACCCCAATCCGATCAATGACTTGCATCATAGCTAAAAACCGCAGTTCCGGCCGCTTCGGGGGCGAACCAATCTGCCCGGGCGCAATCCAATAGGGGCTAAGCTGTCGCTCTTCCGGGGTATCCAACAATGAGGAACACACGTATGTCCTTACGCCAGCTCCTGCCGGCCGCCTGTTCGGCGGCGGTTATCGCGCTCGCGCTGCCGGCTTTCGCCGACAGCCCGACGGCCAATCCCCAACCCGACTATTCATCTGCGAGCGAGTTCCCGCCGGACCCCTTCCCCTCCACCTATCATCCGCTGCCCTCGACGCCCACCCTGATTCGGCACGTGACGGTGTATACCGGCACCGGCACGGAGATAGATGACGGCGACGTGCTGTTGAAGGACGGTAAGGTGGCGGCGGTGGGCAAAGGTCTGAACGCCGATCCCGGCGTGACCGTGATCGACGGCACCGGCAAGTACGTGACCCCGGGCATCATCGACGTGCACTCCCATCTCGGGGTGTATCCCTCGCCGGGCGTGGATGCTCTCTCGGACGGCAATGAACTCACCAATCCCGACACCGCCAACGTGCGCGCCGAGAACTCGGTGTGGCCCCAAGACCCGGGCTTCAACACCGCCCGTGCCGGCGGCGTCACCACCCTCGAGATCCTGCCTGGTTCCGGCAACCTGTTCGGTGGCCGCTCCGTAGTGCTGAAGAACGTGCCCGCCGTGACCACCGAAGGTATGAAGTTCCCGGACGCGCCGTTCGGCCTGAAGATGGCCTGCGGCGAGAATCCGAAACGCGTATACGGCAGCCATGGCCAGTTCCCCTCTACGCTGATGGGTGATGTAGCCGGCTATCGCCAGGCCTGGGCCGACGCACAGGCCTATGACATCCAGTGGAAAGCCTGGGTCAAGGACAAGAAAGGTCCGCCGCCGGCCCGCGATCTCAAGATGGAGACCCTGGCCGAGGTACTGAACGGACGGGTGCGGGTGCAGATGCACTGCTACCGCGCCAACGAGATGGCCGACATGCTGGATGTGGCCAAGGAGTTCCACTATCACATCGCCGCCTTCCACCACGCAGTGGAGGCTTACAAGATCCCGGCGCTACTGGCTGCCAACGGCACCTGCGCCGTGATGTGGGCCGATTGGTGGGGCTTCAAGATGGAAGCCTGGGACGGCATCCGCGAGAACATCCCGATGGTGGATGCGGGCGGTGCCTGCGCCACCATCCACTCCGACGATCAGAACGGTATACAAAGGCTCAACCAGGAGACCGCCAAGGCCTGGGCCGCCGGCAACCACGCCGGACTCAAGATCAGCGAAGCCCACGCCATCATGTGGATGACCCTGAACCCCGCGAAGGTGCTCGGTATCGACGACAAGACCGGTTCCCTCGAGACCGGCAAGATGGGTGACTTGGTGCTGTGGACCGGTAATCCCTTCAGCGTCTATTCCAAGGCCGAGAAGGTATTCGTGGACGGTGCCCTGGTCTATGACCGGGACGATCCCAAACATCAGGCCCATTCCGACTTCCAGATCGGCATGATGGGTCAGGGAGGTGCCCTGTGAAGTACCGCACTCTATATATCGCTCTGGCCTGCGGCGCCGTCTTCGCGGCCCCGGCCTTCGCCGACACCTACGCCATCACCGGCGGCACGGTGGTCACCTTAGGCTCTGCCGGCAAGATCGAGCACGGCACCGTCATCATCAAGGACGGCAAGATCACCGCAGTGGGTGCCAACGTGGCGATCCCGGCAGATGCCAAGCGCATCGATGCCAGCGGCAAGATGGTGACGCCGGGCATCATCGACCCGGAGAGTGTGTTCGGCCTGGATGAGGTGGACCAGGTCACCCAGACCCAGGATGCGACACTGACCAGCACCCACTACACCGCGGCCTTCGATCCCACCGAGGGCATCAACCCGCGTTCTATGCTGATCCCCATCAACCGGATCGAAGGTGTGACTCGTGCGGTGGTCGCGGCGGCCGGCAGCGGCATCATCGCCGGGCGTGGCAGCGTGATCTCCCTCGACGGCGTGCAGGGCTACGTGTTGAAAGATCCGGTGGCCTTGTTCGTGACCTTGGGTGAAGCCGGGCAGAAGATCGCCGGCGGCGCCCGTGCTGGCGCACTGGAGAGCCTGCGTGAAGCCTTTCAGGATGCCAAGGACTACGCCGCCAACCGTGCTGCTTACGACAAAGCAGCCCGGCGTGCTTACTCCTTGTCGCGTCCCGACCTGGAAGCCCTGCAGCCGATGCTGAAAGGGGAGATGCCGGTGGTGATGCAGGTGGACCGGGCCAGCGACATCGAAGCAGCCATGGGCCTCGCCGCCGAGTTCAAGTTGAAGCTCGTCATATCCGGCGGCGCCGAAGCCTGGGTAGTGGCGAGTGAACTCGCGAAAGCCAAGGTGCCGGTGATCCTGAATCCCATGCGTGATCTGCCGGAGGCCTTCGAGTCCTTGGGTGCGCGCCAGGACGATGCGGCACTGTTGCAGAAGGCTGGTGTGTTGATCGCCTTCGAAGTGGGCGACAGCCACAAGTCCTGGAACGTGAAGCAGTACGCCGGCAATGCAGTGGCTAACGGCCTGAGCTGGAACGACGCCCTGGCGGCCATCACCCTCAACCCGGCGCGCATCTATGGTCTGGACAAGAGCGTGGGTACGCTCGAAGTCGGCAAGGACGCGGACCTCGTGGTATGGAGCGGCGATCCTCTGGAGCTCACCACCTTCGCCGATTCGGTATTCATCCGCGGCAAGGCGATACCCATGCAGAGCCGGCAGACGGAACTGCGTGACCGCTACATGCCTTACATAAAGTCGAATCCGCCGGGCATGCCGCCGGCTTATCCGACCGGCGACTGATGTAACAAGGTGTGACACCGCGGCAGGGCGTCAACCCTGCCGTGGTGTCAGCGCTATACTGCCCGGGAATCTTCAAACCCAGGGCAGGGTCCTCATGCAACGTGTCTTTCGTCTGGTCGGCGGTATCAGCATCGCCCTGTGGTTGTTGGGCGCCTCCAACTGCGCCCAGACCAGCAACTCGGATGCGCCGCAGTTCGTGACCACCCTGCAGGTGGAAGACTCCGGCAACCTGGCCTCCACCAGTTTCGTGCAGGGCGATCCCATCACACTGGTGCTGACCATCCGCAATCGCACCGACGCCCAGCAGACGCTGTATTTCAACAGCAGCGAGGCGGCGAACCTCGCGGCGGTGGATGCCGGTACCGCCACGGTGGTCTGGAATTGCGACAACGACACCAACACTGCCTGCACGGAAGGTACCGCTCCGAACGTCACTTCCACCAGCGGCAACGGTTTCACCCAGATCAACCTAGCTGCTTTCCAGTCCCAGGGCATCACATTCACCTGGGATGGCCTGGACAACAACGGCAACAAGCTTGCGATCGGTAACTACGAGGTGTTCGGCGGCTTCACGGTGTACAACACCACTGGCCCCGGTAACGCCGCCGACAACGGCAGTTCCATGGCGGAAGGCGTGCCCACTTCCAAACAGATGTTCCCCACTGTCTATATATCCACCCTGGCTCCCATCACCATCACTCCGGTGACGCCATGAACACCCTGCGACTGAAATTGCTCTCGAGCCTCGTGATCCTGCTATTCGCCGGTGGCGTCGCCGCGGCGGACAAGCCCCCTGCCTGCGATAGCGATACCGGCATCACCTTGCCCAAAGGTTTCTGCGCCACGGTGTTCGCGGATGACCTCGGCACAGCCCGCCACATGGCGGTGGCACAGGACGGCGTGCTCTACGTGGCATTGCAGTCGGAGAACAAGGGCGGCAGCATCGTAGCCTTACGTGACAGCAAAGGCAGCGGCCACGCGGACCAGATCGTGCACTTCGGCACCGAGGGCGGCAGCGGCCTAGCCCTGCACGGCGGCTACGTCTATTTCGCCACACCCACTTCGGTGCTGCGCTACAAGCTGCCAGTGGCGGCAGACTCGAAACCCGAGACCGTGGTGGCCGGTTTCCCGACGCAGGACGAACACGCCGCCAAGAGCGTCGCCGTCGATGACGCGGGCCACCTGTATGTGAACGTGGGCGCGCCATCCAACGCCTGCCAGAAGGATGACCGGTCGGCGGGCTCACCCGGTGAGATGCCTTGTAAGTTGCTCGACGAACATGGCGGCATCTGGCGTTTCGACGCCGATAAGACCGGCCAGCATTTCCCCAAGGATGGCGAACGTTACGCTACCGGCATCCGCAACGCCGTGGCTATCAGCTGGCTCACGCCGCTGAAGAGCTTGTACGTCTTGCAGATGGGTCGCGACCAGTTGGGTGACAACTGGCCGAAGTACTTCAACGACGAGCAGAGCGCGGAGCTGCCCGGCGAGGAACTGTTCAAGGTGGAGCGGGGCAGCAACTTCGGTTGGCCCTACTGCTACTACGACCAGGTCCAGGGCAAGAAAGTGCAGGCGCCGGAATACGGCGGCGACGGCAAGAAGCTGGGTGATTGCGCCAAGTACGGGCAACCGCTCGCGGCTTTCCCGGGCCACTGGGCGCCGGAAGCCTTATTGCTGTATGAAGGCAAGCAATTCCCGGCGGCGTATCAGGGCGGCTTGTTCGTGAGCTTCCACGGTTCCTGGAACCGTGCGCCTCTGCCCCAGGCCGGCTACAAGGTGGTGTTCCTGCCCTTCAAAGATGGCAAGGCTGGCACCTATCAGACCTTCGCCGATGGTTTCGCCGGCACCGACAAGATCGTAGGTTCCAACGACGCCCGCTATCGGCCCATGGGTCTCGCGGAAGGGCCGGACGGCTCTCTATATATAGGTGACACCCAGAAAGGCCGAATCTGGAAGGTCGTCTACACCGGCCAGCCCTAAGACAGATCATTTACCCTCCGGCGATGTGACGGACAGGATGGCCTAACGTCCCGGGACGGCAGGGCGAGGCGGATACGCCGAGCGGGAACGCGCTTCTCATTTAGCTGGTTCTTTTTTAGTGTCATCGCATTTGGGTATCATGGCCGCCTATTTGAAGGCGGTCCTCCATGTTCACTTATCTGTTGGGGTTGTTCGTGTTGGTGATGGCGGGCGGTGTCGCTCTCGCCATCCGTGAGCGGCGCGAGCCGCGCCTGCCGCTCAAGATCAGCGTGCTCCATGGTGTGCTGGGTGTGGCTGCCATCGTCTGGTTGGTGATGCAGGCCATCGCTCATCCCGGCAACCATCCCGTGAACATAGCCGTCGTGATCTTCATGCTCACGACTCTGGGTGGACTCCTGCTGTTTGCTTTCCGCGCCTCCAAGCAGCGCCTGCCTCTGGCCGTGGTAGTGCTGCATGCGCTATTCGCATTGGCGGGGCTCACGCTGCTATTCGCCGGCTGGTCGAGGATGCAGTGACCGAAGACACCGCGCTCATCCGTCTTTCACGCCTGCACGGCATCGCCGCGCTCCTGGACCTCATTGGCCTCGCGTCGGTGTTGCTGCAAGCCTGGTTCTTCGTCCCTGTGGCCGAGGCAGATCACCGGGTGCTGATGCTGGTCGCGTGCGTGGTGCCTGTGGCCGGCGTGGTGTTCCTGATGGCGCCGCGTCGCGCGAGCCTGACGGCGGAGACCCACGCGGAGCGCCGTTCGTTGTTGGTATACGCGACGCTGGCGGTGCCGGTGGTGGTGACCCTGCTCACCCTGCTGCTGGTGGCCGTGGCCAAGAGCTTCGACAGCTTCGCCGGGTTCGCGCTGCTGATCGCGGCAGACGCAGGCCGCAACCTCTGCGAATGGCTGCGGACCCGCCCATGACCCGGCATATCGATACCGAGATCCTGATCCAGGCGCCGCCGACACGTGTGTGGAGTGTGCTCACGGATTTCGCTTCCTATCCCGACTGGAACCCCTTCATCGTGTCTCTCGCGGGTAAGGCGGAATGGGGCGAGCGTCTCGCGGTTCGGATACGCACAGGCGACGGCAAGGAACATCGCTTCCGGCCGCTGGTGCTGCAGGCTACCGCGCCCACGCGTCTGCGTTGGCTGGGTCGCGTCGGTGTGCCGGGCCTGTTCGACGGCGAGCATGATTTCGAGCTTCAGCCGGAGCAGGGCGGTACCCGCCTCCTGCAACGTGAGACCTTCCAGGGCTTCCTGGTGCCGCTCCTGTGGCGGAGCGTGGAACCCGCCACCCGCGAGGGTTTCGAGGCCATGAATGCTGCCTTCAAGACCCGTGCCGAGGGCTGACCGAGTCATTTCCTTAGTGTGGGATTTGGGAAATTAAGTTACTCTTGGGTCAAATCCGGTTATGGAAAACCCGCGGCACGGGTGCCAAATCGGGCCCGGGGTGACACCTTAAAGATCCTGCAAGGCGCGCTGACGCATGCCCGCATTCCTCAAAAACAAGACGCTGTGGGGTCTCCTGCTGATCACGGCCGTGACCCTGCTAGCCCTCTTGCAGGGTGCTTCCGCGCCGGAATCGGTCGGCTACCGTTTCGGCAAGCTCCTGGCTCCTGCGCGCGCGCCTAATCCTCAAGTGGTCGTGGTGGCCATCGACGAGGCCGCCCTCAAGCAATACGGTGCATGGCCCTGGCCGCGCAACTACCTGGCGAAGTTAGTGGATGTGCTGGGTGACGATAAGGCCAGTGTCATCGCGCTCACCGAGGATCTCTCGGCGCCGCAGAATGCCGCGGCTCTCGATTATCTCGCTCAGCTCCAGCCGCTCACTGGCGGCGACGCCGCGATGGGCGCCAAGCTCACGGAAGCGCAGGGCGCACTCGATACTGACGGCGCCTTGATGGCGAGCATGGTGCGTTCCGGCCGGGTGCTCCTGGCAGCGCGCGGCACGCGCCTCAGTTCCGCATCGGCGCCGCCGGATGCGGGCGGCAGTCCGAGTTTCGCGTTGCCGCTGGACGTACCGGCCGCGCCTTCCGTTACTCTGGACGCACCCCTCTCCAAACTCACCAACGCCGCCCGCGGCGTCGGGTTCCTGGAGCAGGACACCGGCAGCTTGTCGACACCGCTCCTGGTGCAGTACTCAGGCCACGTGGTGCCGACCCTGGCACTTCTGGTGGCTGCGCGCGAACAGGATATCGAGACCAGTCGCATCGGCGTGCAGAGCTTGGGCGGCATCACTCTCGGCGAGACACAGATCCACACTGACCGCGGCACGCGAGTGCTCACCGATGGCGATGTGCAGTCGATACCGCGCTACAGCTTCTCGGATGTGATCACCGGCGTCGTACCCGCGGAGAAGTTCGCCGGCAAGGCGGTACTCGTCGGCCGTGTGGCCCATGGTGAGGATGCGCCGGTGCTGGGTGCCGCGGCGTTGGTCTCAGGTCTCCTGAATGGCGGTCTCGTGTCCACGCCGTTCTGGGCCTGGGGCGTACGTGCGCTGCTGACCTTGTTGGTGGGGCTGTATCTCATGTTCCTGTTGACGCGGCTCAGTCACCTCGCGGGCCTCATCGTGAGCGCCGTGCTGGGTCTGGTGTTGCTGCTCGGTGAATGCGTGCCTCTGCTGTCGCAATCGCTCTTGCTGCCTCTGATGCTGCCATTCCTGTTCCTGGTACTCGGGCATCTCGCCCTCGACGCGCAACGCTTCGTGCGCGAGCGTAGCGGCGTGTCCCGTGGTTCCATGTCCGAGATCAACCGCGAGTACGCGTTGGCCCTGCAGGCCTTGAGCCGCTTCGACCAATGCTTCCTGCGCTTCCAGATGTGCCTGCCTTCGCGGCTGCTCTGCGACAACCTCATGAACCTGGGGCAAGAGCACGAGCGAGGTCGGCGTTACTCCCAGGCCCTCGAGGTCTACGCCTACATCCAGAAGATCGCGCCGGCCTACGAAGGCCTGAACGAACGGCTGGAACGCCTGCGTCAGTTGGAGAGCACGCCTGCCATGACCCGCACCGGCAGCGCCGCCACGCTATCGCGCGCGCTGTCCAGCGGTGGTCTGCAAAAACCCATGCTCGGCCGCTACGAGCTGGTGCAGGAGCTGGGGCGCGGCGCCATGGGCGTGGTGTATCTCGGCAAGGACGCGAAGATCGGCCGCCAGGTGGCCATCAAGACCATGGCCCTGGCCGACGAGTTCGACGGTGAGACCCTGAAGGACGTGCATGAGCGTTTCTTCCGTGAGGCGGAGACTGCCGGTCGTCTCAACCATGCCAACATCGTCACCATCTATGATGTGGGTGAGGACCAGGGTCTGGCCTACATCGCCATGGACTTCCTGCAGGGCGATTCCCTGGCCAAGTTCTCCAGTTCCCAGACCCTCTTGCCCATGGGCGAGGCACTGGCGGTGGCCATGAAGGTGGCGGAGGGCCTCGATTACGCCCACAAGCACCACGTAGTGCATCGCGACATCAAACCCGCCAACATCATGTATGACCGGGGCTCGGGCCGGGTGAAGATCACCGACTTCGGCATCGCCGCTCTCACGGACATGAGCAAGACCAAGACTGGCACCATCCTCGGCAGCCCTCTATACATGTCGCCGGAGCAGGTCTCCGGCAACAAGCTGGATGGGCGTAGCGACCTGTATTCGCTGGGCATCACCATGTACCAGTTGTTGCGCGGCGAACTACCTTTCGAAGCACCGTCCCTGACCGGCCTCATGTTCAAGATCGCCAATGAACCCCATCCGGACGTGACCTTCCTGCGCCCCGACATCCCGGCCACCGTGAAGGTGGTGGTGGACAAGGCCCTGCAGAAGAGTCCGGATGCGCGATTCCAGACCGGTATGGAGTTCGCCAATGCCCTGCGTCTCGCCTTGGGCGTGCGCAAGCGCACGCCTGCCTGACATAAGCCTCATTCCGTCAAACCGCTGACCCGTTTATGTCTCCTGGGTTTCCTGCATGGTGCAGGAGCGGAGTAGCGTGAAGTCCTGACTCACGCTCTCCGGAGATCCCATGTACAAGATTTCCTTGCTCCCCATCGTGCTGCTCGGCGGCGCTCTAGCTTCGGTGGGAGGTTGCGCCAGCGCGCCGCCGCCGGGTTATGCCTGCCCCGGCACCGTAGACGGCTTCCTCCCGGACGACGCCACCTCTGCAGAAGTGGAACACTGTTTGGGAAAACCAGACCGCAAGGATGATGGTCCCGATGGGCGATATACCTATGACTACAAGCTCGATCATGGCGTGACTGCGGCCTTCCTGTTCAGCTCCGGCGGGCGCCTCATCAGCGTCGCGAGCCCGGCCGCCAACCCGCCGTGACTCGCATGGCGGCGCCCGCATGGGCGCCGCCTTTGATAACCACTTCACAATTCCGTTACAAACTCCGGCGCTTATGTCACGAACGCCGCTCGCGCCACCGCGCGCGGGCTAGAGTGCTGCCGCGTGGCCGAGGATTGTCGCGTGTACAAGAAGACCAAGGAGAGAAGTAATGTCTAGATACATCCTCATGTCGTCGCTATTGCTGGCAGCGCTTCCGTTCGCTGCCCAGGCCGACGACTTCAGTTACAACTACGGCGAAGCCTCGCTGGTGAGTGTGAGCCCGTCCCATAACGGCAGCAGCATGACCGGTATCAGCACCGATGGTTCCTATGCCTTCACCGATCAGATCCATGGCATCGTCGGCTTCCAGCATGTCTCCTGCTGCAGCGTCAGCCAGAACAGCTTCGACCTGGGCGGCGGCTGGAACACCAAGCTCGCCCAACAGCTGGATTTGTTCGTGGACGGCGAGTTCCTGAGCGTGAACCAGAGCGGCAACGGCAACCACACCGGTTGGGGCGCTACCGGCGGCCTGCGCGCCTGGCTCGCACCCAAGTTCGAGCTGGACGGCTACGTGAACCATACTGACATCAACAGCGATACCGAGAACACCCTCGGCGTGCGTGGCTTCTACAGCATCGACCTGCACTGGCAGGTGTATGCCGGTTACGCCAACAATTCCGACGCAGACACTTTCATGCTTGGTGCCCGCTATAACTTTTAATCAGGGGCCTTCCGGAAGGCGCAGCCCCGGCTTGCCGGGGCTTTTTTTCGCCTCTTTGAAATATGAGAAGATGACGCCTCACGCATGGGAGCCGTCGCCATGGACAAGACGTTCACCGCCTTCCGCATCCACGAGATCGAGAAGAAGATCGTGGCGCGCTTCGAACAGCTGCGGCTCGAAGATCTCATGCCCGGCGAAGTGGTGGTGAAGGTCAGCCACTCCAGCGTCAACTACAAAGATGCCCTGGCGGCCACCGGCCGGGGCAAGATACTGCGGCACTTCCCCCTGGTGGGCGGTATCGATCTCGCTGGGACAGTGCTCTCTTCATCTGACAAGCGTTACAAGAAAGGCCAGAAGGTCTTGGTCACGGGCTGCGGCCTGGGCGAAGACCATGACGGCGGCTACGCCGAATACGCGCGAGTGAAAGGCGAGTGGGTGATCCCGATACCTAAAGGTTTCACGCCTGAGAGCACCATGGCCGTGGGTACGGCGGGCTTCACGGCAGCTTTGGCCATCGAGAAACTGGAACACAACGGCCTGACGCCTAAAGGCAAACCGGTGATCGTCACCGGCGCCACCGGCGGCGTCGGCAGCCTCGCCATCAACATGTTGGCAAAGCGTGGCTACGAAGTGGTGGCCGTCACCGGCAAGCAGGAATCCCAGGATTACCTCAAGCAGCTCGGCGCCTCCAGCATCCTGCTGCGCACCGAGATCGATTACGGCAGCAAGCCCCTGGAACGCATCCAGTGGCAGGGCGCCATCGATAACGTGGGTGGTGACATGCTCACCTGGCTCACCCGCACCACGGACTGGTGGGGTGGCATCGCGAGCATCGGTCTCGCCGGTGGTCACCAGCTCAATACCACCGTGATGCCCTTCATCCTGCGAGGCGTGAACCTCTTAGGTATAAATTCCATGGCCACGCCGCGCAAAGTCCGACTCAAGGTCTGGAACCGCATCGCCAGCGATCTCAAGCCCGGCAAGCTCAAGCTCATCGCCCATGAGCATGTGCCCTTCGACCAACTGCCCCTGGTGTTCCCCAAGGTGCTGGATGGCCGCCACCAGGGCCGCATCGTGGTGAAGGTCGCCTGAAGTCCGGGCTGGGCCCCGTTAGCGGCCCGGGTGCCAAAACCGGTAAAATAGGCGGCTCCTAGACCCGGCCTCGCCGGGCACTCCACGAGGTCCGTCATGGCTCAAGCTTCCGCCGGCGCGCGCTTCTGGTCTGCGCTCGAAGCCGAACGTCCCCTCCAGGTGGCAGGCACCATCAATGCCTATTCCGCCCTGTTGGCGGAGCGGGCGGGCTTCAAGGCCATCTATCTCTCCGGCGCCGGCGTCGCCAATGCCTCCTTCGGCCTGCCGGACCTCGGCATGACTTCCCTGAACGATGTCTGCGAAGACATCCGCCGCATCTCCGGCGCCACCGAACTGCCGTTGCTGGTGGACGCGGACACGGGTTGGGGCTCTGCCTTCAACATCTCCCGCACCGCCGCTGAGATGATCCGCGCCGGCGCCGGCGGCATGCATATCGAGGATCAGGTAGCCGCCAAACGTTGCGGCCATCGGCCGGGTAAAGAACTCGTCGATGCCGCCGAGATGTGCGATCGCATCAAGTCAGCGGTGGACGGCCGCACCGACGCCAAGTTCGTGATCATGGCCCGCACCGATGCCCATGCCAGCGAAGGCCAGCAGGCGGCCTTGGATCGTGCTGCCAAGTACGTGGAAGCGGGCGCGGACATGATCTTCGCCGAGGCTCTCACCACCCTGGATGAGTACAAGCAGTTCACCAAGGTGATCAAGGTGCCGGTCCTGGCCAACATCACTGAGTTCGGCAAGACGCCGATGTTCACCACCCAGGAATTAGGCGATGCCGGCGTCAGTCTGGTGCTGTATCCCCTGTCCGCGTTCCGTGCCATGAGCAAGGCGGCGGAGCGGGTGTACAGCGAGCTGCGCAAACAGGGCACCCAGAAGGCTGTGCTGGATACCATGCAGACCCGCGTCGAACTCTATGACGTGCTGGGCTACATGGATTACGAGAAGAAACTCGATGAGCTCTTTAAGCAGGACGCCAAGAAGAAGTAATGGTATTCACAGGAGCAGGACCATGAGCGAAGAAAGCAATAAATCAGTTGTCCCGGCCCCGGCCAATGCCCCCAAGGCCAAGAAATCCGTGGCCCTGTCCGGCGTGGTCGCCGGCAACACCGCCCTTTGCACTGTCGGCCGTAGCGGCAACGACCTGCACTACCGCGGTTACGACATCCTCGACATCGCCGACAAGTGCGACTTCGAAGAAGTGGCGCATCTCCTGATCCATGGCAAGCTGCCGAACCGCGCCGAGCTCAAGGCCTATAAGGCCAAGTTGAAGCGTCTGCGCGGCCTGCCCCACACGGTGCGCGCTGCGCTCGAACAGCTGCCGCCCTCTAGCCACCCCATGGACGTGATGCGCACCGGCGTCTCGGCTTTGGGTTGTGCGTTGCCGGAGAAGGATGATCACAACGCCGCCGGCGCCCGCGACATCGCGGATCAGCTGGTCGCGAGCTTCGGTTCCATGCTGTGTTACTGGTATCACTGGAGCCACAACGGCAAGCGCATCATCGTCGAGACGGACGACGACTCCGTGGGCGGCCACTTTCTGCACATGCTGCATGGCGCTGAGCCCTCCGATGCCTGGGTGCGTGCCATGCATGTTTCCCTCAACCTCTATGCCGAGCATGAGTTCAACGCCTCCACCTTCACTGCCCGGGTCATCGCCGGCACCGGTTCCGACATCTATTCCTGCATCACCGGCGGCATCGGCGCCCTGCGCGGCCCCAAGCACGGCGGCGCCAACGAAGTAGCCTACGAGATCCAGAGCCGCTATGAGACCCCGGACGAGGCGGAAGCCGACATCCGCAAGCGGGTGGAAGCCAAGGAGATCGTGATCGGCTTCGGCCATCCGGTCTACACCATCAGCGACCCGCGCAACGTGGTGATCAAGAAAGTCGCTCAACAGCTCTCCAAGGGCGCCGGCGACATGAAGCTCTACAACATCGCGGAGCGCCTCGAAACCGTGATGTGGAACCTGAAGAAGATGTTCCCCAACCTGGACTGGTTCTCGGCCGTGTCCTATCACGTGATGGGCGTGCCTACCGCCATGTTCACGCCGCTGTTCGTGATCGCCCGCACCACCGGCTGGAGCGCTCACGTCATCGAGCAGCGTGCCGACGGCAAGATCATCCGTCCGAGCGCGAATTACATCGGTCCCGAAGACCAGAAATTCGTCCCCATCGAGAAGCGCAAATAATCACGTAAGTAATAGGAATGACCCGAAGATGAGCAGCCACGACATCCGTTCCGCCAAGCGTCCCAAGCCGGACAAAGTCATCCAGGACATCGCCGACTACGTCTGCGATTACAAGGTGAAGAGCGCCGAGGCCTATAAGACCGCACGCTACATCCTCATGGATACCTTGGGTTGCGGCATGCTGGCTCTGGATTACCCAGCCTGCACCAAGTTGCTGGGACCGGTGGTGCCGGGTGCCACCATGAAAGGCGGCGCGCGGGTGCCTGGCACGAGCCATGAGCTCGATCCGGTACAGGCGGCCTTCAACATCGGTGCCATGGTGCGGTGGCTGGACTTCAACGACACCTGGCTCGCGGCGGAGTGGGGCCATCCCTCCGACAACCTGGGCGGCATCCTGGCCGTGGCGGACTACATCTCTCGCAAGAACGTCGCCGAGGGCAAGAAGCCGCTCAGCATCAAAGATGTGCTCACGGCCATGATCAAGGCCCACGAGATACAAGGCGTGCTGGCTCTAGAGAACAGCTACAACCGCGTGGGCCTCGACCACGTGTTGTTGGTGCGTGTGGCGTCTACCGCCGTGGTCACTCACATGCTGGGCGGCAGCCGCGAAGACGTGGTGAACGCCGTATCCAATGCCTGGATCGATGGCGGCGCCCTGCGTACCTATCGTCATGCTCCCAACACCGGCTCCCGCAAGAGTTGGGCTGCGGGCGATGCCACCAGTCGCGCCGTGCGCCATGGTCTCATGGCCCTGAAGGGCGAGATGGGTTATCCGTCTGCGCTCTCCGCCAAGACCTGGGGCTTCTACGATGTGCTCTTCAAGGGTCAACCCTTCAAGTTCCAGCGCCCTTACGGCAGCTATGTGATGGAGAACGTGCTCATCAAGATCTCGTACCCTGCGGAGTTCCACGCCCAGACGGCAGTGGAGGCGGCCATGGCTTTGCACGCCAAGGTGCAGGACAAGCTCGGCGACATAGAGAAGATCGTGATCGAGACCCAGGAACCGGGTGTGCGGATCATAGATAAGACCGGAGAGCTCGCGAACCCGGCGGATCGTGACCACTGCATCCAGTACATGGTCGCCATCCCGCTGATCTTCGGCCGCCTCACCGCGGCGGATTACGAGGATGCCATCGCCCGTGACCCACGGGTGGACAAGCTGCGCAGCAAGATGGAAGTGAAGGAGAACACTAAGTACACCAAGGATTACTACGATCCGGCCAAGCGTTACATCGGCAACGCCATCCAGGTGTTCTTTAAGGGCGGCAGCAAAACCGAACGCGTGGAAGTAGAGTTCCCCATCGGCCACCGCAAGCGCCGCGCCGAGGGTATCCCGGTCCTGGTGAACAAATTCGAGAAGGCCATCGCCGGCAAGCTCTCGGCCCGCCAGTGTGCGGCGATCAACGCCTTGTGCGGCGACCAGAAAAAATTGGAAGCTGCTTCGGTCACGGACTTCATGTCTCTTTGGACCGTGTAAGCTCTGGCTTTCACATGACGTGACAAGAAGCCCGGCCCAAAGCCGGGCTTCTTCTTTTATAGACGCCTCGGAACTCCCGGTATCCTTCGCCCTCTATAGCTGTGGGGTAAACTCACCTAGTCCCATAGGGAGTATCAAGTGCAGAACCGCAAAGCCGCCCTGGCCTTCATCCTGGTGACCGTGGTCATCGACATGCTGGCCTTCGGCATGATCATCCCGGTGCTGCCCTTGCTGGTGCAGGATTTCCTGAAAGGCGATCCGGTACGCACTGCCGAGATCTACGGCCTGTTCGGCACCGGCTGGGCGCTGATGCAGTTCTTCTTCTCGCCACTGCAGGGTGCGCTCTCGGACCGTTTCGGCCGCCGCACCGTGATCCTCATCTCCTGCACGGGTCTTGGGTTGGACTTCCTGCTCATGGCCATCGCGCCGAACCTGTACTGGCTCTTCGCCGGACGCATCATCTCCGGGATCTGCGCCGCCAGTATCAGCACCGCCGGCGCCTACATCGCCGACGTCACGCCCACGGAGAAGCGCGCTGCGGCCTTCGGCATGATTGGCGCCGCCTTCGGCGTGGGCTTCGTGCTGGGACCCGCCGTAGGCGGCCTCTTGGGTCATATCTCACCGCGTCTGCCGTTCTGGGTCGCGGCGGGGCTCGCACTGGTCAACGCCAGTTATGGATTCTTCGTGCTGCCGGAGTCTCTCCCTAAGGACAAGCGTTCGGCCTTCTCCTGGAAGCGCGCGAATCCTGTGGGTGCTTTGGTATTGCTCCGTTCCCATCCGATCCTTGCCGGTCTCGCCACGTCCCAGTTCCTCATGAACCTAGCCCATGCAGTGCTGCCCAGCACCGCAGTCTTGTACATGGCCTACCGCTATCACTGGGACAGCAGCCACGTGGGTTACATGCTGGCGGGTGTGGGTGGCTGCGCGGTGATCGTGCAGGGCGGCTTGGTGAAACCCATCGTGAAGAGATTGGGTGAACGCCGCGCCTTGGGCCTGGGACTGCTGTTCGGCGCGGCGGGTTTCGCCATCTATGGTCTCGCGCCTACCGGCGGCTGGTTCTGGCTCGGTGTGCCGGTCATGTCCATGTGGGGCATCGCCAATCCTTCCGCCCAGGGCATCATGACGCACCTGGTGGAGCCTCATGAGCAAGGGCAGCTGCAGGGCGCACTCTCCAGCATCATGGGCATCGCCAGCTGCTTCGGTCCCAGCCTCTTCACCCAGAGCTTCGCCATCGCCATCGGCAGTTACGCCGCCTGGGGTCTGCCCGGCACGCCGTTCCTATTGGCCGCCATGCTCTTGTTGGGCGCGGCGTTCATCGCCTGGCGCACCACCCGGCCTGCACATATCGGGACGGTCGCCATCTCCCAACCAGTGGTGGGCGGATGAGATCTCACGCACTGCTGCCTTTTCTGGTCGGTTTCTCGTTCGTCGCGCCAGCCACTCACTCGACGCTCTCTGCTGAGCCGGTGACGGCACACGTGGTGGATGCAGACACAGGCGCTCCTCTAGCAGGTGTCGCAGTTGCGGCCTACTGGGAGCTGCACGAGGGCAGTCTCACCGGGCATTCCCTCGGCTGTGGCGCCATCGACATGGAAGGGGCGGTGACGGATGCCAAGGGCGAATTTCACATACGCGGCTGGGGACCCATCACAGTCTCTGGCTCCTGCGATATGCGGACCGACAATCCTTCGTTGATCCTGTTCAAGCCTGGTTATCTCTACCTAGGTATGGACAACAATCCTCCCAATCCTCTGGGGACGGTGCTGGTGAGCCGTTCGAACCATGACGGTGACACCATCAAGTTGCATAAAGCTCCGGACATGGATCTGAAGAAGCCGCGATCGGACCTGGATGGCTATGCCTGGGATTTCAGCACCCTTAATCGGGTTATAGGCCGCTATGCCTCTGAAGGCTGCAATTGGAAAAAGATCCCGGATATGTTGCGCGCCATATACATACAGGACCAGGGTTTCATAGCCGCCTATCAGCAGCTCGACACGGTCACGGCACACCTGATTAGGGACGATGCCGAGTGGCAGAAGGCCGCGCCTCAGTGCGGATCACCGAAAGCCTTCATCGAAGGGCTGGTGAAATGAAACTCCAAGTGCCAGCCAGTCTCATCGCGACGGACTGCGCTACCCGCTCGTTAGAGCAAGCCTCCACGCTGCCGGGCTACATGTACGCTGATCCCGCGTTCCACACCTTCGATGCTGAGA
>DASYCJ010000054.1:0-24448 GCA_036500225.1 Gammaproteobacteria bacterium | reverse complement strand
CTTTCCAGCAACTGCGGCTCCCCCTGGGCACCGCCCCGCCATACCGGTCCCGGTGTATGCACCACCCAACGGGCTTTGAGACTGAAACCGGGGGTGACGCGCGCCTCGCCGGTGGGGCAAGGCCCGAGCCTGCGGCAGGCCTCTTTCAACTCAGGCCCAGCGGCGCGATGGATGGCTCCATCCACACCACCGCCACCTAGGAGGCTCTCGTTGGCGGCATTAACGATGACATCCACATCCAGCTGTGTGATGTCGCCCTGGACGACCTCGATCATGTCTTCTTTTTGGGTCTCCAAGCCCACACGTACTCACATTCTACAGTGGGTTCGCCAGTCTCATCGGTGATCTTCACCGGCACGGCGATATCGCCCTTCTCATCCACCCAGAAGCGCTCGCGCATCTCGGAGGTGAGAGTAGCTTCGGCGCGCAGCGCGCCCTGGGAACGTCTGGTGTAGTTGATGCGCATGCTGCGCAGGATAGGGAGCTTGCTGTCCGGTACGCTCATGCCGAACACTGCACCCGTAGCGGTCTCGCCGATGAGCGCCACCGCAGCCGCATGCACGGTGCCGATATGATTCTGTACCCGTCGTCGGTTGGCGAGCATGACTACCGCCCGCTCCTCCGTCAGCACTTCGAACTTCACGCCCGCAGTGCGCACGAAGTGCACCGTGCCGCCGAAAGCCCAGGTGATGAAGAAACGGCGCAAGCCCTCGGGCCAGGCGTCGAACTTGTGCACCACCCTGGCCAGACGATTACGCTCGGACATGTCGAGGCTCCTCAGAAAAGACTGAGGCGGCCCTAGGGCCGCCTCGCGATATCACTTGATGACTTTAAGAGTGGGTTTCTTGCCGGGTGTGGGCGTCGGCTTCGGTCCGCCGCCACCGCCGCTGGGCGCCGCGTCTTCTGGCGCATCCTCCGCATCGAACAGCATGCCCTGGCCGCTCTCGTGAGCGTAGACCGCTAGGATCGCCGCCATAGGTATCCGCAAACGGCGCGAGACACCGCCGAAGCGGGCGTCGAAGGAGACGAACTCGGCGCCAAGATCGAGGGCGCTGGTGGCTTCGTAGCTGATGTTAAGCACCAGTTTGCCGTCCTGGGCATAGCCTGGCGGGATCTCCACGCCTTCAACATTCACATCCACCACCATGTAGGGCGTGGAACCGCTGTCCACGATCCACTGGTGCATCGCGCGCAGGAAATATGGTTTACGGGGCAACATGTATCAAAGAATAACGCAGTTTGGGTCGCGGATGAAAACAGCAGGTTTTGTTCCTGGCGGGGAGCGCGAGCCGGACCATAACGAAGCCAGAGAACAAAAGACGCATTTTCAGGGCGTGGGACGCATCTCGCGTTCGATCTCAGTGAGACTTAACTTAAATGCGGGGCGGTTGAACAGCCGCTCCGCGTACTTATGGATGGACTTAGCCTGGGCCGGCAGGTCGATCTCGTACTTGGGCAGACGCCACAGGATCGGGGCGATGGAACAGTCCACGAGCGAGAACTCATCGCTCAGGAAGTAGGGCTTGACGGAGAAGGCATCAGAGGCCGCCAGCAGGCTCTCGCGCAGCATCTTCTTGGCGCGGGCGTGGGGCTTGGCTGGGGACTGTTCGATCTCATCCACCAGCGTGTACCAATCCTTCTCGACGCGGAATAGCGCCAGGCGGAAGCGCGCGCGGGTCACCGGATCCACTGGCATCAGCGGAGGGTGCGGGAAGCGCTCTTCCAGGTACTCCATGATGATTCGCGGGTCGTACAGCACCAGTTCACGGTCCACCAGGGTCGGCACGCTGTTGTACGGGTTGAGGTCCAGAAGGTCCTCAGGAAGCTTGCTGCCCTCCACGTTGACCACGTCCATGGCGATGCCCTTCTCCGCGAGCACCAGGCGCACGCGATGAGAATGGGGACAGGACGGTCTGGAATAGAGGGTCATGGAAAGGCCTTATTTAAGATGCCGGACGGCTCCCCGCCGTCCGGCAGGGGATCAGTGCACTTTCTTCCAGATCTCGCGCTTCAGCATGAAGGCGAACAGGAAGAACAGGATCAGGAAGCCGATGACCTTCAAGCCGAGGCTGCGACGCTCGAGCTGGATGGGTTCGGCGGCATAGCTCAGGAAGTTGGTCAGGTCCATAGCCACCTGGTCGAACTGCGCCGGACTCAGCTTGCCCTGGGTCAGCGGCTCGAAATGGTCGAACACCTGCTGGCTGCTGCCGTCGCCATTCTTCTCGGTCTTGTAGACCGGCTGCTGCAAGCCCTGCAGCTCCCACAACACGTTGGGCATGGCTGCGTTCGGCAGGATCAGGTTGTTAGCACCGGTGGCGGCCTTCGGATCCGGATAGAAGGACTTCAGGTAGCTGTAGATCCAGTCCGCGCCGCGGCTGCGAGCCTCCAGGGTCAGATCCGGCGGCGCGCGGCCGAACCACTTCTCCGCATCCGCAGCCGGCATGGCGCTGACCATGGTGTCGGAGGGCTTGGCGCCCGCGGTGGGCATCAGATAGTTCTCGAGCTGGGTATCGGTCAGCCCCAAGTCCTCGCCCAAGCGGTTGTAGCGCACGTACTGGGCCGAGTGGCAGCCCATGCAGTAGTTGGCGAAGTACTTGGCGCCGCGCTGCAGCGAGGCGGTGTTGCTGATGTCGGTGTTGGCGGTCAGCATCGCGCCACCTTCCTCGGCCTGGACGGCCAGCGGCGACAGCGCAAGCAGAGCGATGAGGATTAGCTTCTTCATTAGTGGCCTCCCCCAGTCGTCACCCGTTCCGGCACTGCCTCAGGCTGGTTCAGCTTGGGGAAGAACGCCGGCAGCAGCATGAACACGGCGCTGAATACGCCCGGGATCAGCCACGAATACAGCTTGAGTTGCACTTCGCTGGGATCCCAGCCAATCAGGTCGAACAGCGAGATGACCACCATGACTACGGCGAAGGTGATCAGCAGGAAGTTGCGGCTGCGCGGCTTCGAATAGAGCCAGGACGTGAGGAAGAACAGGAAATACAGCTCCGCCAGACGCTGACCAATCTGCGCCCAGAACGGCGAGGCCGCCTGCATGCCGATGTAGCCCAGGATCGCGAAGGTGATACCGAACACGATCACCAGGCGACGGTACAGGATGCCGCGGTAGCGCAAGGACTTGATGGGATTCTTGTCGATCCAGGGCAGCAGGAACAGCATCACGATCGCGGCACCCATGGTGACGACGCCGGTGAGCTTGTCCGGGATGGAACGCAGGATCGCGTAGAACGGCCCGAAGTACCACAAGGGATGGATATCATCCGGGGTCTTGAGGGCATTTGCCGGCTCGAAGTTGGCCGGCTCCAGGAACATGCCGTGCAGGCCCGGAGCGAAGAACACGATGCCGGCGAACACCGCCGCGAACACCGTCACGCCGACGATGTCCTTGATGGTGTAGTACGGATGGAACGGGATGCCGTCAAGCGGGATGCCGTTCTTGTCCTTGTTCTTCTTGATCTCCACGCCGTCCGGGTTGTTGGACCCGACTTCGTGCAGGGCGATCAGGTGGAACATGACCAGGCCGATCAGCACCAGCGGCACCGCCACCACGTGCAGGGCGAAGAATCGGTTCAGGGTGATGTCGGAGATGGTGAAGTCGCCACGGATCCACTGCGACAGCCCGTCGCCGACCCAGGGGATGGCGCCGAACAGCGAGATGATCACCTGCGCTCCCCAGTAGGACATCTGGCCCCAGGGCAGCAGATAGCCCATGAAGGCCTCGGCCATCAGGGTCAGGTAGATGAGCGCGCCGAAGATCCACAGCAGTTCGCGCGGCTTCTTATAGGAGCCGTACATCACGCCGCGGAACATGTGCAGGTACACCACCAGGAAGAACATGGAGGCGCCGACCGAGTGCATGTAGCGGATCAGCCAGCCCCAGTTCACGTCGCGCATGATGTACTCGACCGAGGCGAAGGCTTCGTTCGCATCGGGCTTGTAGTTCATGGCGAGGAAGATGCCGGTGACGATCTGGTTCACCAGCATCAAGAGGGCGATGGAACCGAAGAAATACCAGAAGTTGAAGTTCTTGGGCGCGTAGTACTGGGAGACATGCTTCTCCCAGAACTCGGTCATGGGGAAGCGCTCATCGATCCAGTCGCGCAGGCCGCCGAGCCAGCCACCCGTGACGTCGATCAGATCGCGGTCGTTATCTTCGCTGGTGATCTTGGCCATCAGGCAGCTCCCTGGTCTTCACCGACGCGGATCACCGCGTCGCTCATGTACTTATACGGTGGCACCTGCAGGTTGAGCGGCGCCGGCACACCCTTGAACACGCGGCCCGCCAAGTCGTACTTGGAACCGTGACAGGGGCAGAAGAAGCCGCCCGGCCAGTCCATGCTCACTTCGGGGTCATGGGGTTCAGGTTTGTAGAGTGGCGAGCAGCCGAGGTGGGTGCAGATGCCCACCACCACGAACAGCTCAGGCTTCACGGAACGATATTCGTTCTTGCAGTACTTGGGCTGCTGGTCTTCTTTGGATTCCGGATCGCGCAGGCGACCATCGATCTGTTTCAGGCCGGCCACGACATCGCTGCCGCGCTGCACTACCCAGGTGGGCTTGCCGCGCCACTTGGCTTTGATCTGGCCGCCCGGCTCGATCTTGCTGATGTCGATGTCCACGGGTCCGCCCAAGGCCTTGGCCCGGGCGCTCGGTTCCATGGAAGAGACGAACGGCACTGCCGCCATCACTGCGCCGACGGCGCCCACTACCACGGTGGCCACCGTCAAGAAATGACGGCGGCTCTGGTCGATCTCGTCGCTCATTGACCCCATCTCCTGGTGTCTGACAGGTGGCACCACCCAGCCATACCCGTGCGGGTCGGGTGAATGCAGGTTAGCCAAAAATATCGCCGCATTATACACAGCGGCTTCGCGCCCTCGCCAGCAAGTCCAGGCAGGGCGCGGCGTCCCGGGCCATCGCATGTTAGCGTATGCGCCATGAGACCCCTCGTTCGAATGCTGCTTTTCCTGGCCCAGGCCGTGGTCGTGGGTCTGGCCGCAGCTTTCGTGGTGGTCTGGATCAAACCCGGCCTGCTGGCGGAGCGTGTGTCACAGGATGCGGCTCCCGCCTCCTACTCCCAGGCGGTAGCCGTGAGCTCCCCGGCGGTGGTGAACGTGCACAGCGCCCGCCACGTGCGCCCCACCACTGGGGTACGCACCAAGAGCAGCCCCGGTTCAGGCCTGCCGGACAATTATGCCCCGCCAGCGGCGCAGCTGGAGAACAGCCTGGGGTCCGGGGTTATCGTCAGCAACGATGGCTATATCCTGACCAACCTACATGTCATCAACGGCGCCGACGCCATCCAGGTGGGCCTGGCGGACGGCCGTACTGCCGCCGCCCGGGTGGTGGGCACCGATCCGGACACGGACCTGGCGCTGCTCAAGGTGGATATCGGCAATCTCGATCCGATCGAGCTCGGTCGCTCCGACGATCTCAAGGTGGGCGATGTGGTGCTGGCCATCGGCGACCCCTACGGGGTGGGCCAGACCGTGACCCAGGGCATCATCAGTGCCATGGGTCGGAGCCAGCTCGGCCTCTCCACCTTCGAGAACTTCATCCAGACCGATGCTGCCATCAACCCCGGCAACTCGGGCGGCGCGCTGGTGAATCCCCGGGGCGAACTGGTCGGCATCAACACAGCATTGTTCTCACCCAGCGGCGGTTCCAACGGCATCGGCTTCGCCATCCCCGTGAACCTCGCCAACGGCGTCATGCATCAGCTCATCGCCTACGGGCGGGTGTTGCGGGGATGGCTCGGAGTCGAACCTCAGGACATCACGCCGGAACTGGCCCAGGCTTTCCGCTTGAAGGACACAGAAGGGTTCCTGGTCACCCGCGTCACGCCCCAGAGCCCGGCTGCAGCCGCGGGACTCATGGCCGGTGATGTGATCCAGTCCATCGACGGGGATGAAGTGCAGAACAGCCGCGATGCACTCAACCGCATCGCGGCCAAGGCGCCGGGCACCGCCGTCAGCGTGGGCGGTGTCCACAATGGCAAGAAGTTCGAGGTGAAGGTGACGGTTGCGGAACGACCGCCAGGCGGCAACGGCTGATCAGTCAGCCACACGTTTTATCTTGGCGCCGAGCTGGCCGAGTTTCTCTTCGATAGTCTCGTAACCCCGATCGATGTGATAGATCCGCTCCACGCGGGTCTCACCCTGAGCCACCAGGCCCGCCAACACCAGACTCGCGGACGCACGCAGATCGGTCGCCATCACCGGAGCGCCGGTGAGCTTCTCTACGCCTTCACTGATGGTGGTGTTGCCCTCGGTGCGCAGGTTGGCACCCAGGCGCAGCATCTCCTGCACGTGCATGAAACGGTTCTCGAACACCGTCTCGACGATGGTGCCTGTACCTTCCGCCACGGCGTTGAGAGACATGAACTGGGCTTGCATGTCGGTGGGGAACGCAGGATATGGCGCAGTACGGATGGACACGGCTTTGAGCTTGCGGCCACGCATGTCCACCTCGAGCCAGTCCTTGCCTTTCTCGATCTTGGCGCCGCTCTCCTCAAGCTTCGCCAGCACTGCGTCCAGGAAAGTGGGGTCGGTGTCACGCAGGCGGACCCGGCCACCGGTGATGGCGCCGGCCACGAGATAGGTGCCGGTCTCGATGCGATCCGGCATCACCGTGTACTCGGCACCGTGCAGCTTCTTCACGCCCTCGATCAGCACGGTATCGGTGCCCATGCCGCTGATCTTGGCACCCATGCGGTTCAGGCACACGGCCAGATCCACCACCTCGGGCTCTCGCGCAGCATTCTCGATCACGGTCTCACCGTCGGCCAGCGCCGCTGCCATCATCAGGTTCTCAGTACCGGTGACGGACACCGTGTCCATGATGATGCGCGCGCCCTTAAGGCGCTTGGCCTTGGCACGGATGTAGCCGTTCTCGACCTTGACCTCGGCGCCCATGGCCTCGAGGCCGGCGATATGCAGGTTCACAGGCCGCGAGCCGATGGCACAGCCACCGGGCAGCGAGACCTCCGCTTCACCGAAGCGGGCCACCAAGGGGCCCAGCACCAGGATCGAGGCACGCATGGTCTTCACGAGTTCATAAGGCGCGCTGAAATGCTTGATGCCCGAGGTATCTACCTCGATGCGCATGTGATCGTTGATGGTCACGCCCACACCCATGCGGCCCAAGAGTTCGATCATAGTGGTGACGTCGTGCAGGTGCGGCACATTGCTCACGGTCATAGGCGTCTCTGCCAGTAGCGTGGCAGCGATGATGGGCAGGGTGGCGTTCTTGGCGCCGGAGATGCGGATCTCGCCTTCCAGCTTGCGGCCGCCATTGATGAGCAACTTGTCCAAGGGCTTCCTCAGTTACTTAAATATATAGACCGACGTTCAGCCGCGTGTCTGTTCCGCGGGGGTCAGGGTGCGCAGGCTCAAGGCGTGGATCTCCCGGCCCATGCGCGTCCCGAGGGTCGCGTATACCATCTGGTGCCGTGCCAGCGGACGCTTGCCTTCAAACTCCGCCGATACCACCAGCGCCTCAAAATGGGTGTGGTCCTCGCCGCTGACCTCGACGGTCGCCGAGGGCAGGCCTTGCTGGATGAGCGCTTTGACTTCCGCGGGACTCAAGGGTTTTCTGCCGGATTCGCCGGGCGGCGCGTGATGTGGCGATGATGATACTCGAAGCTGCGTGTATCATGGCAGCCTTAACCCCAGCCGGCTGCAGAGACACCCGATGACCGCCGATCCGGCCGCCCTCACCCGCCTGGCCCGGGAGGTCCTGGAGACCGAAGCCAGCGCCATCACCGCGCTAACGGCCCGCCTGGACGGTTCCTTCATCCAAGCCTGCAAGTTGATGCTCGAGTGCCCCGGTCGCGTGGTGGTGACCGGCATGGGCAAGAGCGGCCACGTGGCCGGCAAGATCGCGGCCACCCTCGCCTCCACCGGCACACCGGCCTTCTTCGTGCACCCGGGCGAAGCCAGTCATGGCGACCTCGGCATGATCACGGGACAGGACTTAGTGCTGGCCCTGTCCAACTCCGGCGAGACTAGCGAACTCGTCACCATCCTGCCGCTCATCAAGCGCCTGGGCGTGAAGCTCATCGCCCTCACCGGCAAGCCCGATTCGAGCATGGCCAAGAACGCGGACGTACATCTGGACGTGAGCGTGGCGCGAGAAGCGGACCCCCTGAACCTCGCCCCCACTGCCAGCACCACAGCGGCGCTGGCTATGGGTGATGCACTGGCCATGGCGGTCCTGTCGATGCGCGGCTTCACCCATGAAGATTTCGCCCGTTCCCACCCGGGCGGCAGCCTCGGCCGGCGTCTGTTGCTGAAGGTGGAGGACGTAATGCACAAGGGCGAGCGCCTGCCTTCGGTGAAGCTCGGCACCTCACTCAGTCAGGCGCTGATGGAGATGACCCGCAAGGGCCTAGGCATGACCGCCATCGTGGATGACTCGAGCAAAGTGATCGGCATATTCACGGACGGCGACCTGCGCCGCACTCTCGACCGCCAAGTGGACGTGCACAAGGCCAAGATCGACGAGGTGATGACTCGGGATTGCACCACCGCCGCCCCCGAGATGCTGGCGGGCGAAGCCCTGCATATATTGGAGAGCCGCAAGTTCAATGGCCTCCTGGTGGTGGACAAGGATATGAAGCTGGTGGGTGCCCTCAATATGCATGACCTCTTGAGGGCTGGCATTGTCTGACGCCGACCTGAAGCAGAGAGCCGCGCGGATCAAACTGGCGGTGTTCGATGTGGACGGCGTACTCACGGACGGCCGTCTCTACTACGGCGCCGGTGGCGAAGAACTCAAGGTCTTCCACGTTCACGACGGCCAGGGTCTGAAGCGCTTGCAAGCTGCCGGCGTGACGCTCGCCATCATCTCAGGTCGCGACTCGGCGGCCGTGACCCGCCGCATGCAGGACTTAGGCATCCAGCATGTGTTCCAGGGCGACGAACAGAAGTTGCCCATCTTCGACCGGCTATTGAAGAAACTAGGCGTGAGTGCGGATGAGACCGCCTGCGTGGGTGACGACTTGCCGGACCTGCCGCTGCTTGAGCGCGCCGGTCTCGCGGTGGCGGTGGCCAATGCACAGCCCGCGATCAAACAGGCGGCCCATCATGTCACCACCGCTCGCGGCGGCGGCGGTGCGGCCCGCGAGGTCTGCGACCTGATCCTCGCTGCCAGGACACGTCCATGAACCCGAGGCTCATAGGGATGATCCTGTTTCTGGGAGTCATCGCCGTGGGCACCTTCTGGCTGCTGCGCCAGACCGAGATGGAAGGGGTGCGGACGACACAGCCCAAGACCCACGTGCCTGACTACTACTTCACCCAGGCTACGGTCACGAGCCTGGATGTGAAGGGTAAACCGATTTCGGAACTGATTTCGCCGCGCATCATCCACCATCCGGATGATGACAGCGTGGAAGCGTTCCAGCCGCGCATGCGTTATTTCCTCAAGGACGGGTTGCCCTGGTTTGCCCAGGCGGACCACGGGATGGAGCCCTCCGGCGGCAACATCATCTACCTGGAGGGCCATGTGGAAATGACCCATCCGGACCAGAACGGCGGCCCGCCTCTGGTGATCGACACCAATCACATGACCGTGGACCTGACCACCAACATCGCCAGCACCGACGATCCGGTGGCGATCCTGAAGGGCGAAAGCCAGATGCACGGTATCGGCATGGATGGCTATATGCAGGATAATAGGATGGTGCTCAGAACCAGAGTCATCGGCTTCTATGTCCCCAAGAAACAATAAACGCCTGTTAAGCGCAGCCTGCCTGTGCGGTCTGGCCGCAGCTGGCAGTGCCTGGGCGCTCAAGACCGACAAGGGCCAGCCTATCAATGTGCATTCCGACCATGGCGATTTCCAGGCAGACCCCAAGAATGCCAACAACGCCACGGGCATCTACACCGGTCACGTGATCATCACCCAGGGCAGCATCGTCATTACAGCCGACAAAGCGGTGTTACACCTCATTGATAACCAGTTGGACACCGCGGATATCACTGGCAACCCGGCGACCTTCATCCAGCAGCCGGATCAGGGGCAGCCTATGCACGGCCAGGCCCTGGAGATCACCTATGACGCACCTAAAAATGAGATCGTGCTAATCACAAAGGCCAAACTCACCCAGCAGATACTGCAACTCTCGGGGGATGCTGACAAAGTCGCGGTCCCCGGTCAGCGGCTCATGACCGCCGAGCGCATCCGCTATAACACGGACACTCAGCACGTCATCGCCAAAGCCGGTGATGAAGATCAGCGGGTGCACATAAGTTTCCCAGCTAAGGTGGCTCCGCCGACGGTCACGACCCCCGGGCCCGTCAAAACGCCAGGCTCCGCCACCCGAGCCAAACCCGCCAGTGCACGTCCGCCAGCGGTGATGATGCCGCGGATATCCACGGCACCCGCACCTGCCACCACGCCTGCGCCCGACGCCGATACTGGAGCTCCGTGAGTACCTTGCGCGCAGAGAATCTGGTCAAACGTTACCGTCGTCGGGAAGTGGTACGCGGCGTCTCGCTTGGCCTCGAACGCGGCGAAGTAGTAGGCCTGCTCGGCCCCAACGGCGCCGGCAAGACCACCTCCTTCTATATGATGGTGGGCCTTGTGCCGGCAGATGGGGGCAGCATCACACTGAACGGCAAGGACGTGACCAAGCTACCCGTACATGCACGTGCACGCCTGGGTCTAGGCTATCTGCCGCAGGAAGCTTCGGTGTTCCGCAAGCTCTCGGTGGAAGACAACATCCTGGCGGTACTGGAGACCCGCAGCGACCTTAAGCGTGCCGACCGCAAGGCGCGTCTGGAAGAATTGCTGGAAGAACTGCACATCAGTCACATCCGCGAAGGCTTGGGTATCTCGCTCTCCGGCGGCGAACGCCGTCGCGTGGAGATCGCCCGCGCGCTGGCGGCAGACCCCGCCTTCATGCTGCTGGATGAGCCTTTCGCCGGCGTCGACCCCATCTCGGTGATCGATATACAGCGCATCATCGAACATCTGAAGTCGCGCAACATCGGCGTGTTGGTCACGGACCACAACGTTCGCGAGACCTTAGGGATATGCAGCCGCGCCTACATCATCAATGCGGGCCAGGTGATCGCCGATGGCACGCCGGACGCGATCCTGGCGAACCAGGAAGTGCGGCAAGTGTATCTGGGTGAGAACTTCAGGCTGTGAATATGCGAAGCGGGAAGGCGCAGGCGGAACCGCTCCGACCAGCATCCTCGCCCAGCCGATGACACGTCAAGTCTGGCCCCAAAGATTTTTTAGGCTATAACTTAAGTATGGTCGGTCCAAAATCCTTCGTCCTTCAGATGGGGCGGGTGTGGTCTCTTCCCCCCTATGAAATGAGGGGGTGTGGGTCGGTTGAATCCCAAGCGCTTGATACCACGAGGGTTTCTGTTTGAAACCCACCCTGGCACTGCGCCAAAGCCAAAGATTGAGCCTCACTCCCGAGCTGCGTCAGGCCCTAGGCCTCCTACAACTCTCCGCCGTGGAACTGTCCGCCAAGGTCCATGAGGCCCTGGAAGGCAACCTGCTACTGGAACGGGGCGAGGAGGAAGAAAACGTCGCCTCCCCCACCCCGCTGCCGGGCCCCGCCACGGAGGTCGCGGTGCAGAGTGCCGAACCCCAGGTGGATTGGGACAGCGCTGCCGCCAGCGGCGTATCGGACAGTGCTTGGGACGATGAGGACCCTTCCTCTGACACCGCTGACCGCAGCGGCCAGAGCCTGAAGGAGTATCTCCTCTGGCAACTTGAACTCACGCGCATGAGCGCGCGCGATGCGGCCATCGGTGCCGCCATCGTCGACTCCCTGAACGACGACGGATATCTCACGGAACCTTTGGAAGAGATCCGCCAGTCCCTAGCCGACAGCGACGCGGCACCTGAACTAGACGAGATGTACGCGGTGCTGCATCGGGTACAGGCCTTCGACCCACCCGGCATCGGCGCCCGTGACCTCAAGGAATGCCTGACCCTACAACTGCGCCAGTCGAATGAAGGCCAGCCGGCCCTCGGCCTCGCCAAGACCCTGGTCAACAGCCATCTTGAGATCCTAGCGGCCCGCGAGCACGAACGCCTATGCCGCCTACTGAACGTCAGCCGTCCGCAACTCGATGCAGCCCTGGAGCTGATACTCGCACTTAACCCGCGTCCTGGTTCCGCCATCGCCGGCAACCCTGTGGACTATGTGGTGCCGGACGTGCTGGTGAACCGCCGCGGCAAAGGCTGGTTCGTGGAACTCAATCCCGCGGCGGTGCCGCGCATCCGCGTGAACCTGGCTTACGCCGCAGCCCTGCGCCGCAGCGATGCTTCCAGCGATCTAGCCCAGCAGCTGCAGGAGGCCCGCTGGCTGGTACGCAGCATCCGCATGCGCAATGAGACCCTGCTCCGGGTCGCCCAGAGCATCGTGCGTAAGCAGAGCGCCTTCCTCGAGCAGGGTGATGAGGCCATGCAACCCCTATTGATGAAGGACCTGGCGCAGGAGCTGGAACTGCATGAGTCCACCGTATCGCGGGTAGTGGCCAACAAGCACATGCACACGCCGCGCGGCAGCTTCGCCTTCCGGCGTTTCTTCTCCAGCGAACTCCCCGCGGAGGACGGCGCTGGTTATTCCGGCACTGCGATCCGCGCCATGATCAAGAAACTGGTGGCGCAGGAAGATCCGCGCCGGCCTTTAAGCGACAACCACATCACCAAGGCGCTCATGGAGCGCGGGGTACAGGTGGCCAGGCGCACGGTGGCGAAATACCGTGAGTCCATGACCATCCCCCCGGCCCACGAGCGCAGGCGCCCCGACCAGGGGTGAACATCGACGAAGACGACCAAGAGGAGAAGACCATGAAGCTAGACCTGACCGGACACCACGTGGAGATCAACGAGACGCTGCGCAGCTACGTACAGAACAGGTTTGAGAAGCTGGAGCGTCATTTCGACCACGTCACTGGCATCCATGTGGTGCTGACGGTGTCCAAGCTGGAGCATCGGGCCGAGGCCACCCTCAACGTGAGCCGCGCCAAACTGTTCGCCGACGCCGTCGAGCCGGACATGTATACCGCCATCGACTGTCTGGTGGACAAACTCGACCGGCAGGTGAAGCGCCACAAGGAGAAGCTCTCCAGCCACAACGACCGTAGTACCGTGCGCACGGCAGCGCCTACCAGCTGAATCCCGCGATTTCTCTGACGTTGGAACCTTAGCGGCGCCTCTGGCGCCGCTTTTTTGCGCTTGGGTAAAAAGGCGTATGTCGCAGAAAATGTATAGACTCTGACTATGCGTTTGGTCATCCTCAGCGGCCTCTCCGGCTCCGGTAAATCCGTGGCCCTCCACATGCTGGAGGACTTAGGGTATTACTGCGTGGACAACATCCCCGCCGGTCACTTGCAGAGCTTCGTGCGCGAGACCCTGCTGACGGGCGACCCCGCCTACCAGCGAATGGCGGTGGGGGTGGACGCCCGCAATCGCCTGGATGACATCCGCTCCGTGCCCCAGACCGTGAAGAAACTGCGCTCCGAGGGCATCGAGTGCGAGATCGTGTTCCTGCATGCCGAGGAAGCGGTGCTGTTGAAGCGCTACAGCGAGAGCCATCGCCCTCACCCCCTGGCGGGCGACGGCCGATCCCTCAAGGATGCCATCGAGGCGGAACGAGAGCTGCTGGGCCCACTGGCGGATGAAGCGGACATGGTGCTGGACAGTTCCCGCACCTCGGTACACGAACTCCGGGAACTGGTGCGGGAACGCATCCACCGGGAAGCGCGGGTCTCGCTCTCGCTCCTGTTCCAGTCCTTCGGTTTCCGCCACGGCATCCCCGGCGACTCGGACTTCGTGTTCGACGCCCGCGGCCTTCCCAACCCCTATTGGGAGCCGACCCTGCGCAACCTGTCAGGCAAGGAACTGGCGGTG
This sequence comes from Gammaproteobacteria bacterium, assembly GCA_036500225.1. Taxonomy (GTDB): domain Bacteria; phylum Pseudomonadota; class Gammaproteobacteria; order Natronospirales; family REEB76; genus DASUBN01. The sequence continues at coordinate 10,561 of DASYCJ010000054.1, read as the reverse complement.
GCCAAGTATCTTGAGAAGCATGAGCTGGTGAATCGGTTCGTGGGCGACCTCACCGGCTTCCTGGACTTCTGGATCCCCAAGTTCGAGACTTCCAACCGCCAATACCTGACGGTATCCATCGGCTGCACCGGCGGGTATCACCGCTCGGTGTATGTGGTGGAGAGGATGGCGGAACACTTCAAGAAGCTGGGGCGGGAAGTTCTAGTCCGGCACAATGGCCTTAAACCTTAGATAAGTCTCAACTATCCAGTGGGATCTTCTGGTCTACCCACTCGCCGTGGATGAAAGCCAGCAACTGTTCCTTCTGAGCCTCTGCGTCCCGCATGCCTAGATCGATGAGATCACGACAATACTTGCCTTCGAACAACAGATAGCTCAAGAGCTGACTGCCGCTGCGGTTCAGGCCACCCACACCCCGCAGCAGGAAACGCACACTGGCCGGGAACTCGCGCTTGTGGCGTTGGGCGATATCGCGGATGTCCTCGCTGGGAGTGACTACCAGGGTATCGATGACCTTGAGGGGCTGGCCGTCACCCTCCTTGTCCGGGATGCGGCTCAGGGTGTTGTTGATGCGCTGCAGGCGTTCCAGGTCGCCGTAGATGCTGTCCATGAACAAGGTGTCCAGCAGGTAACCGGCCACCTGACCCAAGGAAGGATAAGGCACCTGTTCTTCTTCCAATGGCAGACGGTTCGGTTGTTCGTTGCGCAGCGCGATCACCAGCACCCGGTCCGCGCCCAAGTGCACCGCGGGGCTCAGGGGTGCCGATTGGCGCATGGACCCGTCGCCGAAGTATTCGCGGCCGATGCGGGTGGCCGGGAAGATCACCGGCAGTGCCACCGAGGCCATCACGTGATCCAGGGTCAGTTCCACCGGCTGTCCGAGACGGCGGGTGCGATGCCAGGGTTGCAGGCCTTTCTTGCCCTGGTAGAAGGTGATGGAACGGGCCGAGGTATAGCCGGAAGCAGTAATGGCGAGCGCATCTAGCGCACCGGAATCGACACCCTCCTCCAAGCGCGCGAAGTCGATGTGCTCCTTGAGGAGTTCCCGGAGTGGCGCGTTGTCCAGGAGCGAGATGGGATTGTGCCGGTCCATACCGCCGGACACGACCGTCGAGATCCAGCGCGCGCTGGTCTTCAAGGCGTTCCAGGCACCGATCTTGAATACCTTCTCACTGCTGATCTCGCGCCACACGTGGTCGAGGTAAGCCACACCGTGACGGAAGTCCTGTGCATGGCAAGCGATGAGCGCGGCATTGATGGCGCCAGCGGAGGTGCCGGAGATCACCGGGAAAGGCAGCGGCGCATCCTGGGGCAGCATCTCGGCCAGGCCCTTCAGCACACCCACTTGATAGGCAGCACGGGCACCGCCGCCCGGCAGCACCAGACCTACCTTCGGTCGGGGACCGGAGGTATTCATGTTCCTGCTCTGTACATATCAGTCGCTGGGCCGCGCGCTGCGCGGCTTACAGCCTGGTCATGATGGGCGATTTGCATGGCGCCTCCCCTGTACCATAGGTTAAATGGGCTGGACCTCGGCGTATAGGGGACTAAAATCAATGTCATTCAAGGCACTAGCCTGGAATATTCAAGCGCTGGCTTGGGTTGCCGTCGTAGGGGACGGTGCTTCGGGGCATCTGAGGGACGGGGAATGCCGAACATGCTGAACCTCAACCTGTGGCAAAAGCCCGCCGGCACCGGCTCTTCCGAGGAAGGCAGCACCCCACCCAAGGTCATTCGCCCCTTGCTCAAGGTGGTGGTGCTCAATACCAAGGGCGGCTGCGGCAAGACCACCCTCTCTACCTCCCTCGCCGCCTGGTACGCCAGCAACGGCTATAACACCGCCATCCTCGACAACGATCCCCAGGGCTCGAGCTTGCGCTGGCTCGCCAACCGCGGTGATCACAAGCCTGCCATCCTGGGGCTGGGGGGCACAGACAAGGCCAGCCGGGTTACCAAGAGTTTTCTCACGCGGGTACCGCCCGACGTGGAGCGCCTGGTGGTGGACACCCCGGCGGCGATCGACAGCCTGCGGCTGCAGGACTCGGTGCGCGGCGCCCACGCCATCATCATCCCAGTGCTGCCTTCCGACATCGATATCCACGCCGCCTCGCGTTGCGTGGCGGAACTGCTGCTGACGGGGCGTATCGAGAACCGCCAGCAACGGGTAGCGGTGGTGGCCAACCGGGTGAAGAAGCAGGCCAAGATGTACGAGACCCTGCAGCGTTTCCTGAACAGCCTCGACATCCCCTTCGTCGCCACCTTCCGCGACACCCAGAACTACGTACACGCCACCGAACTTGGGTTAGGCGTGCATGAACTCAAAGATAAGAACACCAAGGAAGAGCGCCGTGAATGGGCGCCGCTCATCGCATGGCTGGAGAGCCGGCCACTAAGTAACCTGCAGCCCGCGCCTGTGGCCATGACCGGCAGTTCTGACGGCTAAGCCATCTCAGTCTTTCGGTTTGAATATCAAAGTATGTTCTGACTTGCTCGGCAGCAGAGGCGTCGGTAGCCCTTGCTCCCACGCAGGTTCACTGTTTCTATAGAAGGGTGACAAGGGCCAACCACTCTGGCCCGTCGGCATCTCCATGATGCCTTGTTCCTCGTGTCCCGGTGGCACCACCATCCGCTCCGAAGCACCGAAGTCCACACCCTGCACCCGTGGCATGTTGCTGTCTCCCGGCAATTGCACCGGCGCCATATCCAGGAACCGCGATAGGAACGGCAACGCTGCGCTCATGGGATGACGCAAACGCACGGTATTGCGCAGGCCCCAGGTGTAAGCGGAAAGCGGCTTGCCGGTCATGGCCACCGATTCGCTAACCTTGTTCAGGGCTGCCAGCAACAGACCATCCCAATCCTTATAGCCAGGATCCAGCAGGTTCGGCGGCTGCTGGGTGACCAGCACCCACAGCGGACCCTCCAGTTGCGGCAGGCTGTGGAAATCGAAATGCGCATCCGCTTGCACACAGGGTATGAATAGAGGGGCGAGCGCTGCGTCTTCCACGGCGCTGCGGAATTCCCGCACCAACCGGTAGCCCACCGAGTCCACATCGGCACGGCCGCTCCAGTCCGCCACCGCCTGACGGAACGCCGCACGCTCCGGATGGTTGAAGACCCGTTGCGGATTCAGGAGATGCAGCACCAGCGAACGCCAGCGCCCCAGGAACTTGGCTTGGTCATCGAGCTGGATGGCCAGCATGTCCGTAGGTTGGAAACTGTCTTTGGCATGCAAGTCGTCACGGATCTGACCCGCCCGGGCGCCTAAGTCATAGCCGCCATCGCCAATTGTGGCCAGCATGGGACCTTCCACTACCCGTGCGTTGGCAGTCCAGAGTCGGCCATCGGCGGGATCCACCACTCGCGGATATTTATCCGGGGCGAGCCAACCCACCCAGCCGATTCCTGGTTTATCCCAATAGGAAGGCACCAAGGGATCGTAGCCTTCACGTAATGGGATGCGGCCAGCGATGGTCCAGGCTACGTGTCCATCCTCATCGGCGGTCATGAAGTTTTGCTCCGGCATGCCGGCGCGGTTCGCTATGGCCATGGATTCCTGGATAGTGCGGGCCCGCTCCAGATCGCCCAGTCCCAAGTTGGTGGCCTCCGGATCCATGGGCATCCAGTGGATCGCGCGCCAGGTGCCGTTGTGGTCCTGACCCAGCACCGGACCCCAGATGGTGTCCTTCACATCCAGGGTCGCATCCCGGCCGTGCTTCACGCCGATGGTCTCTTTATGGTGCTCGAAGTGCCGCCAGCCCTCAGCAGTCTGGTATTGGTCCGGGTCTTGGGGATCGATGTGCAGCAAGATTAGATCCGACCAGTCACCGTAGCTGTTGGTGAAGCCCCAAGCCACGTGACCGTTGCTGCCCACTACCATGGCCGGCACACCCGGCAGGGTCACACCGGTCATAGTGACACTGCCACCGGGCATGGAAGCGTCTGGATATATCCATTGGGCACGATACCAAGTGTCGGGTACCCGGATGCCGAGATGCATGTCATTGGCCAGTAGCGCATGCCCACCCGCACCGTGGTCCTTGGAGACAGCCCAGTTATTGCTGCCGATATCGGCCGCTAGCGCATCCACATCATTCAGATGCATCGCGACCTTTGGCGGCGCACTGCGCCGGAAGTCGATGACATCGCTCCCCGGCATTGCCGGCACGTCCATGGGTTTACCCACTATCGGCGCATCCCATTGGGTGCCTGGCGTCGCGAGGAATCGAAACAAGGAAACCGGCAAGACGTCGCGCATCAGTGCGAGGTCGGATTCGTGCCGGTCTTGCGAGTTCTGCAGCTGGAAGTACATGGCATAGACCACCAGCACCGAGTCCTCCGGCTGCCAGCGCTGCGGGCGCCGCATCAGTAGGCCGTATTCGAAGGGCCAGGTACCGAGCGCTCTCAGGCCGGCGTTCACACCATCGGTGTATGCCTGCAAAGCAACGCGCTGATCCGGCCGCGCTTCTGCCACCACCTGCTTCGCCACTGCACGCAAGCGATAGAGGCGCAGATGCTTGTCCGCATCTATATAGCCGGAACCGAGGAGATCCGAGAGTTCGCCCGCCGCCAGGCGGCGCGTGAGATCCATCTGGAAGAAACGATCCTGGGCGTGGAGGTAACCCAGAGCCCGCAGGGCATCGGGGCGATCTGCGGCGGAGATGCTCGGCACCCCGAGAGCATCGCGGCTCACCTGCACTTCGGCCGTGAGCCCCTTGAGGTCTACTTCTCCATCCAGGCGCGGCGCGCCGCCCCGGAGGAAGCCATAAGCCAGAAGAGCCAAGACTATCAGCAGGCCCAGCACGGACCCGCCCCAGCGGAACACCCGATTCATGCCCCCGTTCTCCCTAAGACCGGAAGGACGCCCAGCCTATAGGGCCTGGCGGGCCTTGTCACGGCAGGCGGTGACGAATGTCACCGCCAAGTGTTGACGGACAGGACTACCTCGCGGGACGCCTGGAAACCATGCTGTGACCCATGGAAACCAGGGAGCCTCATATGTCCACCGCCCGACCGGTCATCGCCCGCCTCGAAGCGGTGAGCAAGCGTTATGGCGCGGTACAGGCCCTGGACGGGCTCGACCTGGAGGTATGCCGTGGCGAGGTACTGGCCGTGCTCGGGCCCAACGGCGCTGGCAAGACCACCAGCGTCTCCCTGCTACTCGGCCTCACCCATCCTGATTCGGGGAAAGTCACGCTCTTCGATCAGGATCCCTCCGCACGCGCGGTGCGCGAGCGTTGCGGCACCATGTTGCAGGTCTCACGGCTGCCGGAGACCATCACGGTGCGGGAACACATCCAACTCTTCTCCAGCTACTACCCCAAACCGTTGCCGGTGGAAGAGACCCTGGCACTGACTGGCTTGAGCGCCATGGCGGATCGCCGCTACGGCAAACTCTCCGGCGGCCAACAGCAGCGCCTCAAGTTCGCCCTGTCGCTGTGCGGCGATCCGGAAGTCATGTTCCTGGACGAACCCACGGTGGCGCTGGACGTGGAAGCGCGTCGCGAATTCTGGGATGCGATCCGCAGCCGCGTGGCCCGCGGCACCACGGTATTGCTCACCACTCATTATTTGGAAGAAGCAGACGCCCTTGCGGACCGGGTAATCGTAGTCGACAAAGGCCACGTGGTGGCCGCTGGCAGCCCGGCTGAGATCAAATCCCGCACCGCCGGTCGGCGTGTGCGCTGCGTGACGCACCTCTCCCTCGAGCAAGTATCGCGTCTGCCAGGCGTGAAGGATGTGAGTCGGCACGGCGCAGCGCTGGAGATCCTCGCGACCCAGGCGGAACCGGTGGTTCTCGCCCTACTGAGTCAGGACCCGGCCTTGAGCGATCTCGAGGTGAGCGGCGCAGGTCTGGAACAAGCTTTCCTCGCCCTCACCCGTGAGCCCAGAAAGGAGGCCGCATGAATACCATAGCCGCAGGTCCTTTCTCTCGCACTGCACGCATCTACTTCCTGGAGATCCGCTCCGAGTTCCTGCGGATGCTACGCGCGCCGGGTGCCGTCATCCCACTGATCCTGTTCCCGCTCATGTTCTACGCCTTCTTCGGCGTGATGCTGGCCCACGGCAAGGACGGCGCGTTGCAATCGCTGTATGCCCTCGGCGGCTTGGGCAGCTTCGGCGTGATCACGCCAGGCCTGTTCGGTTTCGGCGCGGGCTTCGCCCTGGACCGGGGCCTGGGTTGGCTGCAGGTGAAACGCGCGAGCCCTATGCCGCCGGCCGCGTATCTCCTAGCCAAACTCGGCATGAGCAGCCTTTTCTCGCTCATCATCACCCTGTCGCTGTTCGCCATGGCAGCCGGCCTTGCCCATGTGCGTATGGAAGGGATGCAATGGACTCTGCTCGCCGTGACCCTGGTGATCGGCAACATCCCGTTCTGTGCCATGGGGCTTGCGGTGGGCGCCTGGGCCAAACCCCAGTCGGCACCGGCAGTGGTGAACCTCATCTATCTGCCCATGTCCTTCATGTCGGGACTGTGGATGCCGCTGCAGTTCTTGCCGGCTTTCATGCAGAAGATCGCCTTGTTCCTGCCGGCGTACCACCTGGGCAGGCTCGCCTATTCCACCATCGGCGTGCAGCCGGACCCTGCCCTGCCCCATGTGCTGGCACTCATGGGCTTCACGGTGGCTTTCCTGCTGGTGGCGGCCCGCGGCTACCGCCTAAACCCTCCCAGCAACGGTTGAAGAGATCGTGCAGATAGGTCGTGCCATATCGGCCAAGGGCCGCAGCAGCAGGGTCTCAAGGCCTGGTGATACGCTAGGCGCCATGGATACTCCGGCCGAAACCGTCTTCTCCCGCCTGCGACTGTATATGCTGCGCATACACCGTTGGCTGCTGCCCAATGCCGTGTGGGCCGGCTGGACGCCATACCTGTGGCTCATCTATCTCGCCTTCTTCTTCATCAGCTGGCCGGGCATGCCGGCCTGGACCCTCACCCAATGGGTGCTGTGCAGCGCTGCGGCGCTCTCGTTCCTGGCCCTGTATTTCCTGAGCTTCCGCTGCGACATCCATCAGCTGGCGAGCGTGCTCTGCGGCATCGCCACCCTCGGTCTCATCTTCGTCACCTATACCGGCAACGGTCACACCTTCATCATCTATGCGTGCGCCCTCACTGCCCACTACGGCAACCTGCGCAAAAGCCTGACGGCCCTGGCCCTGATCCTCGGCGCCTTCATCATCGAAGCTGCGGTGCTGTATTTCATCCCGGGACTCGACTACGCACACTCCATCTGGTTCTCCCTGCCCACGGTGATGATCGGCGGCGTGATCGGCGCCGCCAACGCATGGTTCGCCGACGATGAGACCAAACGCCGCGTCATCAGCCAGTCCCAGGAGGAGATCCGCCGCCTGGCGGCCACCGCCGAGCGCGAACGCATCGCTCGCGACCTGCATGACCTGCTCGGCCATACCCTCACCCTCATCACCGTCAAGGCAGAGTTGGCAGCGCGGCTCGCGGAGCGCGACGTGGCAGCGGCGGCCGGCGAGATCCGCGAGCTGGAGAAGATCTCCCGCGACGCCCTGCGCCAGGTACGCGAAGCCGTGGGCGGCTATCGCAGCGGCGGCCTCATCGGCGAACTGGTGAATGCACGGGTGGCGCTCACCGCCGCCCGGGTGGAACTGGTGGCGGAAGTGGATTGCCCCGGTTGCCCGCCCACCCACGACAACCTGTTCGCCTTGGTGTTGCGCGAAGCCGTCACCAACATCGTGCGCCATTCCGGAGCCCGGCATTGCAACGTGGCCATGCAACGCCGTGGCATCCTGCTGGAACTCACCATCCGCGACGACGGCCGGGGCGGCAGCCTGCGGGAAGGTAACGGCCTGCGCGGCATGCGTGAACGCCTCTCGGCCCTGGATGGCAACCTTTACGTGGAGTCCACCCGCGAGGGCACCCTGCTCACCGCCGTGCTCCCGGCGCCGGAGATGGAACCCGCCCAGGCGCCGGCCCGGCTCAGCACTGCCGCAGAAACGGCGGGCGTAGCCTGGATGGACCTGATGAAAGACCGCAGCGGAGCCGCCTGAACAGCATGATCAAGGTACTCATCGCCGAAGACCAATCCCTGATCCTTGGAGCGCTGGCGGCGCTCTTAGGGATGGAAGAAGACATCGAGATCGTGGCCCGCGCCGCCAACGGCAAGGACGCGCTCAAGCTCGCCCTGGAGACTCATCCGGATGTGGTGGTGACAGACATCGAGATGCCCGGCATGACCGGCCTCGAGTTCGCCTCGGCCCTGAAGGAAAAGGCCCATCCCGCGCGCATCATCATCGTCACCACCTTCGCCCGGCCGGGCTATCTCCGGCGAGCACTCTCGGCAGGAGTGAAGGGCTACCTGCTGAAGGACGCTCCCGCGGACCAGTTGGCGGAAGCCATCCGCACCGTACAGCGCGGCGGCAAGGCCATCGCGCCGGAACTCGCGGCAGAAGCCTGGGACAGTGAGGACCCACTCAACGACCGAGAACGCCAAGTTCTACGTCTGGCAGGTGAAGGTATGAGCAGTGGCGACATCGCCAAGCAGCTGTTCCTGTCTGAAGGCACTGTCAGGAACTACTTGTCTGAAGCCATCGGCAAGCTGGGCGCCTCCAATCGAATCGAAGCGGCCCGCATTGCTCGTCAGAAGGGCTGGCTCTAAAAAGCGACGAGGCCCGTAGGCCCCGCCTTCATCTTTCAGTTCATCCGTCTGCGACGTGCCAAGAGGCCGAGCAGCAGTACCTCCGCGAGACCCAGTTCACCACCACCGCCACCGCTACTACTGACACCCGCCGCGCTCGCAGGCACGGTGGCAGACACAGGCAGTGCGATGCTCGGATGGTCGCTGGCGTTACCGCTCACGCATACCGCGCCTTGGTATTTACCCGCCTTCAAGGTGGCAGCAGACATAGTGGCGCTAACCACCTGCGAACCTCCTACTTTCACGGTGCCACTGGTGGGGCTAATGCTCAAGCCCGGCATGCTGCCGTTGCCGCAGGAGAGGCTACCGCTCAGGGTGAATTCGAAGGAAGTATTAAGAGCAGCCCAACCGTTGCCATGGCCGAGCCCGCCGGAGGGATCATTGATCATCCCGGATGTGGCCTGGCTCGGCGAAGTGCCTTCGAACCAGAACCAAGTGGCAGCATTGGAATCGGACTCCTTCGCATCCATGCTCGGCACGACGATCAGCCAGTAGCTGCCTGGCGACAGATTGAGGTCGGGTTGACCGGCGGGACCGAGATCAAGAGTGATGATGCCGTCGGTGGTACCGATGCCAGCATCACCTGCGTTGCCGCTGAAATGCCAAGTGTAGTCATTTTTGCCATCTTCCGGATCGCCCGCCGGTTTGCCTGCTGCATCGGCATAGATATACCAGTCCACCTTGCCGCTGACATTCACGGGGCCGCTACCATCCTGGGCGAAGCCACTAGCCACGATCTGGCTGATGTGCGCGTTCACTGGCACTGTAAAGGTGTCCGCCGAATACACTCCATGCTGGCTCTGGGTGAAGAAGGTCGACGGGAAGCCGTCACCCGCACTTGACCCAGGCTGGGTCCAGATCGAGCCAGCGCTCTGTAATGGTTCATTGGACTCGGCGGCGGAAGCGCTCACTACTGCGCTGCCATTGGAAGACAGGGTCCAGTTCAGAGGCTTCTGCCCATTATTCTCGATCGTAAACGTCCGGGTGGAGGGTGTCTTCGATAGCCTCGCGAAATCGAGCGCGGTGCTATCGAGCTGCATGTGCGCCGCAGGTGCCTCGGACTTCATGGCCACCGGCATATGCATATCAGGTATTGCCGCACCACCATCGCCAGTACCGCCAGCAGCAGAGATATCTACTTGGCCAAAGGCCCATTTGCCGTGCGCCACGCTCGCATCACCCGCGGTGAGGGTCACAGTGGCGCTGGCACCAGGCGCGAGGCTGAAGCTCGACGGACTAAAATGCATGCTCACCCCGGAACTCAGATGGCTGGCGCTCAGGGTTATGTGCACCGGGGTACTTATGAAGGGATTGGTGAAGGTTCGTTTCCAGACACAGGTCTCGGCACAATCGCTGTTGGCGAGGCTCGCGAGATTGAGGGCCGTGAGATCGCCTCCCTCGTCGGGGTTGGCAGCCTCGTAATCGGCGCCGCTTTCGTTCAATACAAGACCCGTACGCTCCGCCGCATCCACGTCGATGCGTCCGGCACCGCGTACTTGCGGTGAGGGCAACGATGCGGAAGCCACGCAGTCCTGGCCTGAGTCCAGGCGGGCACACTGGTCCGTGAGGCCGGGGCTCGTGCCGTTGGAGTCGACTACTGCCGTCAACATCAGCGCTGATTTGATCTCAGCGGGCGTCCAAGTGGGATGAGCCTGCATCAGGAGTGCCGCCGCACCGGTGTCATGGGGGGTCGCCATGGACGTACCATCCAGGAAACCATATGTATCGGGTTGACTAGAGCAACCGCCGCAGCCGTCGGTGTATTCGGGATCCGACAAGGCCGCCAGCACCGCGACGCCGGGGGCCGCCAGATCCGGCTTCACCAGGTCGTCATATTGCGTATCGGTAGGCCCCCGCGAGCTGAACCCCGCCAACTGATCGGCCTGGGTGGTATC
>DASYCJ010000053.1:0-8323 GCA_036500225.1 Gammaproteobacteria bacterium | reverse complement strand
ACCGAGACGCATGAGGGGCGGCAGGGCGAAACCCAATAGAAGGACCAGGCCCATGCCCAAGGCCGCTATCGCTGGCGTCAGGGGGGCTGGGGGAAGCTGCGAAGGCAGGAGGTCTTTCAGCACCGCCACCAGGCCATATTGAGCGCCGTAGCCCAAGATGACGCCCGCCAGACCCGCGCTCAAGCCTAGCCATAGCAATTCCAAGAGCAACACAGTCTGCACCCGCCGTCGCGTGAGCCCCAAGCACTTCAGTACCGCGGCGGTATCCGTATAGCGTAGAGCGTAGCGACGCGAGGCCAGTACCACGGCCACGGCGGAGATCAGCGCGCTCACCAGGGCCGCCAGCGCTAGGAAACGCTCTGAACGCTCGATGGCGTTAACGATCTCCGGGCGGCCGTCCTTCGCATCTTCGACGCGGATGCCCTTGAGGCTGTCGTGCCAGCGCTGGTCGAGGCTGTCGATCACATCTGGATTACCCGCCACCAGCAGCTTGTAATCCACCCGCGAGTTGGTGCTGACCAGGCCCGTGGCCATGAGGTCGGCCTGGTCCACCACGATCTTGGGTTCCAGGGCCGTGAAGCCAAAACCGCTGTCCGGGAGATAAGTGATGGCGGCAGCGATGCGCAAGGGACGGTCGCCCACGTTCACCGTGTCTCCCACCTTGAGTCCCAATGCGCCCAATATCCGGGGCTCCGCCCAGAGTGTGCCGCGAGCCGGGATGCCGTCCGCTGTGTGCGGCGTGCCGAAGGCCTCGGCCGCGATACGCGCGTGACCGCGAAGCGGATATCCGGCGCTCACCGCATGCACGTCCGCAAGTTGGGTGATCTGGCCCACCACCAGCACCGTGGAGAAATCCATCACGGTGGCGGTGACTGCGCCCGCCGCGCGGGCATCTGCGCCCAAGTGCGCCGGGATCGCCTCGCCGCTCTGCAGCACCAGGTCCGCCGCGAGACTCTCGCCGGATTGCTCCACCACTGCGGTGCGTACCCGCGCCGTGAAGAAGCCCACCGCTGACACGGCGGCGAGCGCTAGGCCTAAGGCCGCGGCCATCACCGTGTATTCGCCGCTCTTCCAGCCGCGGCGGAATTGGCGCGTAGAAAGCCTGAGCAGGGTCATGCTTTCTCCAGCTTGCCGGCGTGCAGGGGCAGGATGCGGTCGCAGCGTGCTGCCAGCTCCCGGTCATGGGTCACCAGCACCAGAGTGGTGTGCCGTTCTGCGTTGAGCTTGAACAAGAGATCTACGATGACCTTGCCGGTCACCGCATCCAAGTTGCCGGTGGGCTCGTCAGCGAACAGCAACTCGGGCCGGGTGGCGTAAGCGCGAGCGATGGCTACTCGCTGCTGCTCACCGCCCGAGAGTTTCTGCGGGTAATAGTTGGCGCGGGCTGCGAGCCCTACCGCCTCCAGCACTCCGCGCGCGGCTTCTTCCGCGCCATCGCTGTCACCCAGCTCCAAGGGCAGCATCACGTTCTCCAGGGCTGTCAGCCCCGGAAGCAAATGGAAGGACTGGAACACGAAACCGATCTCCCGGGCACGGCGCAAGGCGCGGGCGTCTTCATCCAGCGTGCTGAAAGCTTCCCCGTCCAGCCAGACTTCGCCTTGGCTCGGCACGTCCAGCCCGGCCAGCAATCCCAGCAAGGTGGACTTGCCGGAACCGGAGGGACCGATGATGGCTACGGTCTCGCTGCGCCGGATGGCGAGGGAGACGTCGTCGAGGATGGTTAACACGCCGTCGGGACTGTTAACCTGCTTGCTGAGATGATGTGCGCGGAGCAGGGCATCCGCATCGGAGACTTTGGACATGTCGAGACGCATCCTTCTTCTGCTGTTGTTCCTGTGGCTGCCTGGCGTGGTCTTCGCCGCGCCGCACGTGATCCTGGTGATGGGCGACAGCCTGAGCGCGGGCTACGGCCTGCATCCGGGCCAGGACTGGCCGACCTTGCTGCGAGCGAAGCTCAAGGCCGAGGGCTATGACTATACCGTGGTCAACGCCAGCGTCAGCGGCGAGACCACTGGCGGCGGCTTGACGCGTTTCCCCCAGGCCTTCGCCAATGCCAAGCCGGGCATCGTGATCCTGGAACTCGGCGCCAACGACGGCCTGCGTGGACTGCCCTTGAGCGAGATGCAAGCGAATCTGGGCAAGATGCTCAGTCTCTCCCAGCAGGGCGGCGCACGCCCCTTGTTGGTGACCATGCTGTTACCACCGAACTATGGCAAAGCCTATGTGGAGGGGTTCGCCGGCTCTTATCCGGCCCTCGCCAGACAATATAAGGTGCCGCTGGCTCCCTTCCTGTTGGCTGGCATCGCCGAGCACCGGGGACTGCTGCAAGCGGACGGTCTGCATCCGTTGGCGGTCGCCGAGCCGCAAGTCTTGGCTAACATCTGGCCAAGTCTGAAGCCCCTGCTGCATAAGTCTGGTAAATGAAATGAGCCGCGCCAGCCGTTAGACTGACGCAGCCATGGCCAAATCCAAGACCCAGACCCTTCCCCGATCGGCGGTGCACGGCAGCATGGCCGTGGTTGGCCTCCTGGCCTTCGGCGCCGGTGCCTGGCTCATCAGGGCCGAGCGGCCTTGGTCCGGCGCCTGGCAGCCCTGTCTCTTGCTCCTGTTCTGGGTCGGTATCCTGATCCTGGGCGCGGATCTCATCTGGAACGGCGTGCACCTGCGTGCCAGCACCGGCCTAGACCACAAGCATCACGATCCTTCTCTCGGACGCAGCGCCATCAAGTTCCTGGGGCTCATGGGCAGCATGGGTCTCGTGGCGGTGGGCTACCTCATCTTCCCGGTATACAGCGACCCGCTGTACCTGCCGTTCTTCTCCATGCTGCCTGTGCTCATACCGCTGTGGCTGGTGGCGGCCGTGCCGTACTTCTATCTCGTGGACCGGCGCATGCTGGTGCCTCAGGATGGCTACTGGCAGCTCGGTGAACTCCTTCTGCTGCGTTGGCGCGGAGTCGACCGGCGCGTGCTCGGCCAGCATCTCTTGGGGTGGCTGGTGAAAGGTTTCTTCCTGCCGCTCATGTTCGGCTACATGTGTCAGGACATGGCGAGCCTGTTGGGTTTTGATCCCGCATCTGGCCCTAAGCCCGTGTTCGATACCGCTTATGCCTCCATGTACTTCGTGGATGTGACCCTGGTCTCGGCGGGTTATCTCGCCACCCTGCGTGTCACCGATACCCATATCCGCAGCGTTGAACCCACCATGCTCGGCTGGGTGGTGGCGCTCGCCTGCTATCAACCCTTCTGGAGCATGGTCTCGGGCCAGTACCTTGCGTATCACACCGACTATGACTGGCAGCAGTGGCTCGCATCCGTGCCGACGGTATATGCAGCGTGGGGTGGGGCGATCCTGCTGCTCACAGCGGTGTACCTGTGGGCGACCCTGTCTTTCGCGGGACGTTTCTCCAACCTTACCCATCGCGGCATCATCACCAACGGGCCGTATCGCCTCAGCAAGCACCCGGCTTACATCGCCAAGAACCTGTCCTGGTGGCTGATCTCGGTACCTTTCCTCTCACAGGGCGGTTTCTGGGATGGCTTGATGCGCTGCCTCATGTTGTTCGGCGTGAACGTCCTCTATTGGCTGCGTGCCCGCACTGAAGAACGGCATCTCTCTTCCGATCCCGTGTACATCCAATATGCCCTGTGGATGGAACAGCACGGCTGGCTGCGCCGCGTGGTGCGTATACGGGGCCTGGGTTTCCTGCGTTATAAGGTGCCACCACTGTGATATCCCGTCCCCTGGCTCTCGGTATCTATGCCGCCGGTATCCTGTTCTGCTTCACGCCCTGGGCTTCGCCGGGTGTCGCCCTGGCACTGGGCCTGGCCTTCGCGCTCATCCTGGACAACCCCTATCGGGAAAGCGGCAGCCGCTACGTGAAATGGCTGCTGCAGGTCAGCGTGGTGTTGCTGGGTTTCGGCGTGGACTTGGGCGCCGTGCTGCGCGTCGGCGCCCACGGCCTGCTGTTCGCTGCGGTCACCATCTCCGTCACCTTCGCCCTCGGCTATGGCCTGGCGAAGCTCATGCACATCAATCGCAAGACTTCGCTCTTGATCTCCGCCGGCACCGCCATCTGCGGTGGCTCTGCCATCGCCGCCGTGGGCAGCGCGGTGGAAGCGGACAAGAGTGAGATGTCCGTCGCCATGGGTACGGTGTTCCTGTTGAACGCCGTGGCCTTGTTCCTGTTCCCCTTTCTCGGGCACCAGTTGGGCTTGAGTCAGGATCAGTTCGGCACCTGGGCCGGTATCGCCATCCATGACGTCTCGTCCGTGACCGGCGCGGCATCCGCTTACGGTGACCAGGCCTTGCAGGTGGCTACCATCGTCAAACTATCGCGGGTGTTGTGGATCTTGCCGGTGACCTTCGCCGCAGTCGCATTCTTCCCCCGGCCCGGCAAGGCGCGGGGCAAGGTAAGCGTGCCCTGGTTCATCCTGGGATTCCTGGTGGCTTCGGCACTGGGGAGTTTTCTGCCGGTGTTGCATCCCGCGGTGCCCTGGCTTGCGCGCATCGCCAAGGCCGGCTTCGCCGCCACTCTCTTCTGCATCGGTGCGAGCCTGTCCCGGGCGGCTATCAGACAAGTGGGCTACAAGCCCATGGTGCAGGGTATATGCCTATGGCTGTTCATCAGCTGTGCAGCATTGCTCGCCGTCTTTAAGTTCGGCTGACTAATTAAGGCGTCGCGAGCGAAGGGTGCAGCGCATGCGCCGCGCGGGCTGAGCGCAGCAGCTTTAAAAGATGAAGTTGAAGAAGAAACCGAGTGTGCTGCCGTCATAACTGCAGCGCCCCATGCAGGCGCCTTCCACCTGATAACGGATGTTGGTATAGCGGAAGCCGAAGATCCGATACTGGTATTCCAGCACCAGGCCCACTGGATCCTTGAACACCACGTCCGGCGTATGCCCGTTGCCATTGAACTTGGGGTTGGCGTGGTAGCTGAAGCCCCCACCGAAATGCTGGTTGCCGACGCTGTATAACGCCACCAGTTCCACGGGATAGCGGGTGAAGCTGATGTCCGAGCCGAAGCCGGCGCTGAAGCCGCTCTGGATGCCGATCGTGCCCTTGAGCGCCCAAGCCGAATCCGAGAAGTCGTGCAGCAGCCCCAAGTCGGCGATCACGCCCTTGCCGGCATAGACGCTGTCCGTCCCGCCCAATACGTAGGTGCGCTCGGCGAGCTTATCGCCGCCGAACACCAGGCCCGCATCCAGGGTGAAATGTGTGGTGCCCGGCAGCCAGTCATCGTCCGCCAGCAACGCTGGTGAGACGAGGCAGAGCGCCAGGGCCGATCCGGCCAGTATCCCCTTCGTCATGCGTCCCCCCTTGAGTCTTACGTGCCGGTGACCCCGGCAGCCCAATCGATTATATGTTTTACCCGCGGCGTCACCAAGGACAGAGCCTCATCCAGCGCCACCCAACGGTACTCCATGTGCTCATGGATGCCGGTCTGGGGATTGGCGGTGAGTTCCACGTCTTCCCGTTCAGTGCGAGCTATGTAGTAGCGCGCCACCTTGCCCCGGGCGTAAGGCGCGGTCTCGCGGTACACCTCACCCCAGACGAACTGCAGGCTGTCGATGCCGGTCTCTTCCGCCACTTCACGGCGCGCCGCGGCGAAGGGCGTCTCGTCCGCCTCCACCATGCCCTTGGGGAAATCCCAGTGTTTATAGGCGCGCAGCAAGAGGTAGCGGGGGCCGTCCGCGGTATCGCGGAGTACCACCACGCCGGCCGACAAGCGCCTGTTGGGGACGTCATCCATGGGGATAGCGCCGCCCTCAGGCGGCGTCGGTCGCCAACTGCTTGCGGTACTGCGACAGGTCCCGCACCGACTCCAGGTCCACCTTCAGGATCAGCGACAGATTCTGCAGGATGCGGGCGATCACCTTCTCCTGCCAGCTGCGGTCGAAGCGAATCTGCTCGTTGAGCCAATGCTCCATCCAGCCGGGATCCGGCACGTGGTCCTGCACCCGGTCCTTGGGATAGAGCAGCTTGTTCACATGCAGGTTGGTGGGATGCAGCGCATTCGAAGTGCGGATGCTCGCCATCAAGACGCCCATCTTGGCAAAAGCCAGGCGTGCGACATCGCCCTGGGTCTCCACCGCGCGTTCCATGAAACGGCGGTAGCAGCCGCCGTGGCGCGCCTCATCCTGGGAGATGGTGTTGTAGATGAACTTAATCACGGGTTCGGTGTGCCACTCGGAAGCGCACTGGTACCAGTGAGTGAGACGGATCTCGCCGCAGAAATGCATCATCAGGGTCTCGAGGGGCGGCGCCGGATCGAACTCGAAGCGCACCGCATGCAATTCTTCTTCCGTCGGCAGCATGTCCGGGCGGAAGCGGCGCAGGTATTCCTGCAGCACCAACGAGTGCTTCTGCTCCTCGTAGAACCAGATGGACATGAAGGCGGAGAAGTCCGAGTCATGGCGGTTGTCGCGCAGGAACATCTCGGTGGCGGGCAGCGCGGACCACTCGGTGATGGCGTTCATCTTGATGGTCTGGGCCTGCTCGTCGGAGAGAAGCTTGGGATCGAAACTATCCCAGGGGATATCCTTCTCCATGCTCCAGCGCAGCTTCTCGAGGGATCGGAACAGTTCTGGATACAGCATCGGGTCTCACCGGATTGGGTTATGGGGGATACGGCCCGCAGGCGGTATCCGAGGCACCTATGCCTCCATTTTAGGCAGTTGAGCGTATCCGGGGTGTGTGTCAGGGGCATGTATCGACCTTTCTATAGAAAATTTCATCTTTTTCAAGGACTTAAAGTTGATTCCAGGCACCTGTGCAAAGCCGCTTTGAGTAGAATGCGGGCATGAAGACGCTGCTCGCCATCCGGCACCTTCCTTTCGAAGACTTGGGTTCCCTGGCCATGCCCCTGGCCGAGGCGGGTTATTCCATCCGCTACGTAGATGCGCCCACCGCGGACTTCGCCGCCTTGGCGAAGAAAGAGTGGGATCTCTTGGTGGTCTTGGGCGGACCCATTGGTGTGAACGACGGCGCCGACTATCCCTTCATCGCCCCTGAACTCAAGTTCGTGGAAGCGCGCCTCAAGGCCGCAGCTCCCATCTTAGGCATCTGTCTCGGCAGCCAGTTCATCGCCAAAGCCTTGGGTGCCGATGTGCGTCGCAATACCAAGGTCGAGCTGGGTTGGAAAGCTCTCACTCTCACGGAGGCGGGCAAGCGTTCGCCGGTCAGGCATCTCACAGGGCCGGTGCTCCACTGGCACGGCGAGATGTTCGACCTGCCGGCAGGTGCTTTGAGCCTCTGCAATACCGATCTCACCCCTCACCAGGGCTTCACCTGGGGCCGCGCACTGGCCATGCAGTTCCATCCCGAGGTCACGGCCCGGGGCCTGGAACAGTGGTACGTGGGTAACGTGGGCGATATCCGCGAGACAGGTCTCGAAGTCGGCGAGCTGCGGCGCAGCACCCAGGCTCATGCCGCGACCCTCGAAGCCCAGGGCAGGGCCATGCTCATTGACTGGTTGGAAGGCGCCGCTTAAGACTGGATAACTATCTCAGGTTCCACGCGGATATCAGCTTTTAGGCTGTTCGCGATATAGCACTCGTGATGGCCGAGTTCCACGGCCTTCCTCACTGCCGCCTCGTCACCACTCTTCACCACGATACGGGGCTTCAGGAGGATACGCGTGATACGTATCGGCTTGTCGTCTTCGGGCATGAAACCCTCCGCATGGTCCTCGTACTCGACTACGTCGAGGCGCTTACGCGCGGCGATGGCCAAGAAAGAGAGGAGTTGGCAGGACGAAGCCGCCATCACCAGCAGTTGCTCCGGATTCAGCCGGCTGGCATCGCCGCGGAAGGCGGGATCGCCGGAGAGCTGGAGCGTGGTTTGCGCGGGGGCGGCGCTGATCTCATGAGCTCGGACGTAGTGGTCGTATCCGACAGCGGTGCTGCCGCTCCAGCGGCAGAGAGCTTGATAGCGGTGTTCTTTGTGCTCGGACATAGGGGTGCTCCTGTTCGGGCAAGGCATCTTCCGCCTCGCACACCATCTCCTGAACTACCAGTCCACAAATTCTCTCTAGACCAGATTCACCGGCCCGTCATGCGTCGGATGAGCGGGAAATAAAGCCAGTAAGGCATACAGCGGAAGCACTTGAGTATCAGCACGAAGCGGGTGGGAAAGGCGATCTCGAACTTACGCTTATAGATGCCGCGTTGCAGAGCTACCGCTGCATCGTCCACTTTCATGAGGAACGGCATGCTGAACTTGTTGCCCTCGGTCAGCGGGGTCTCCACGAAACCGGGGTTGCACACCGAGATGGTGAGCCCTTCCTTCTCGAACATGTAATTTAAGGATTCGGCCAGGTTGATG
>DASYCJ010000052.1:0-5191 GCA_036500225.1 Gammaproteobacteria bacterium | reverse complement strand
TGAGATATGCCAGCTCACTGCTTTGCATGGCATGAATCATTTGGGCCACCCCGACACCGAGCGGGTGATTAAGGACTTCATAAAAAAGTACCCAAAGCTGACCGAGTAGCAGATCGATTACTGCAACAACTGCATAACCGGCGATATTCTTTAGTAGAAAAAGGGAGCAGGTCTTAACTCGATATATTTACGGCGGCGGTGCGATGCCGGGATCTGGGGCGAGAGGGGCTGCGGCGGGCATCGGTATCTGACTCACCGATCTTTCATCTCTCCGTTCGATCCGTGACTTCATACCGTAACAGCGTGATTCCATCTCCAAAAGGTACATTTTCGATCAGTTCGAGGTCGATCTTGGTGCCGTCCGGGAACATCCGGATCCCCCTGCCGAGCACCACCGGGTAGACCATCAAGGCGAACTCATCGATCAAGCCGGCGGCGATCAGTGCATGGCAGACCGAGGCACTGCCGTAGATCAGGATATTTCCGTCGATCTTCCTTTTGAGGGCATGCACCGAAGCAGCCAGATCCCCGCCGAGCAGCGAAGTGTTGTTCCATCCCGGCTGGGTGATGGTGCGTGACGCCAGGTATTTGGGGAGGGCGTTCATGCGGTCTGCATATCCGCCTTTCACCTCGGGCCAGACGGGAGCGAAACCATCGTAGGTGCGTCGACCGATGATGATGGCTGCGGCATCGCGCAGTTCGTCTTCCTTGAACTTGTCCCCTTCCGGGCCGCGTGTGAAGGGGCCGGTCCAATTGCCCAGACCGGAATCCTCCATCCCGACCGGGTCCTCTATGACGCCGTCCAGCGATACGTATTGGGTTGCGATGATGCGGCCAGGCATGGTCGTCTCCTTGGTTTCAGTGCCGTACGCGAGGATTATAGAATTTCAGTTTTTAGGCACAAGGCGCATAATTGCCAATACATAATTGCAGGAACAGCAATAATGGATCGCCTGGACGAGCTCGAGAATCTTGTCGCAGTGATCAGCACCGGCAGTCTGCGGCAGGCGGCGACCCGTCTCAGGCGGTCTCCCGCCTCGGTGACACGGGCTCTGGCTAGCCTGGAAAGCCGGCTGGGGATGACATTGGTCGAACGCACCACCCGGCGCGTGGTTCCAACCGAAGCGGGCCTGAAGATGGCCGATGAGGCCCGGGACATCCTCGAACGCTATGGCCTGCTGGCTCGCGGCGATTCCAGCGCCGTGCGCGGGTTGGTCCGGGTGACGGCGCCCACCGTCTTCGGGCGCTTGTTCGTGGCGCCGGCGGTGGATTCGTTCCTGCAGAGATGGCCCGAGGCCTCGGCAGAAGTCTTGCTCGATGATCGCTATCTCGACTTCATCGAGCATCAGCTGGATGTGGCGGTGCGCATCGGAGAGCTGGCCGATTCGGGACTGCGTGCCCGGCGGCTCGGCACGATCCACTGGTATACCGTCGCCAGCCCCGCCTATCTCAAGGCGGAGGGGGAGCCCCGTTATCCGGCCGAACTGTCGGGGCGGTCAACGATCGCAGAGACCTCGATAAGCGGACCACCGCGCTGGCTCTATCACATCGATGGCAAGGATCAGCCGGTCCTGCACGCGCCGCGTCTCGTAGCCAACGATATCGACGTACAGCTCGACTCCGCACGGAGGGGGCGGGGTATCGCGCGATTCCTGTCCTATCAGGCCGCCACCGACTTGAGTGCGGGCACTCTGGTACGCATCCTACGGCGTTACGAACCACGTGGTATCCCCGTGCATATCGTCATGGCCGGTGGGCGGCACCTCCGTGGCCGGACACGGGCTCTCGCCGATCATCTTTTCAATCAGATCAGGAATGCACTGGCGGATATCAATTGATGGAAAGGGGGGGCTGAGAGAAAAAGCGAATGATAGGGGATTGCCCACGTTTTCTTAATGCGGAGCCGCGCTCCATTCCTCGCTGTCTCCATCCAGCTTGGCTTCAGCGGGCGGACCTTTGCTCAGGTCGAGCTTGTTCCCGTCTTTAGCTGCGAATGGAAAAAGCAGGGTGGTTCCCCGGATCTTGATCTTCTTCGCATCCACTTCGATCGGGGCGTATTGCCCTAGATAGTTATCATTGGTATCGAAGATGAACAGCCTCTGGAATGCGATGCAGGACTTCCCCGCGGTCGTCTTCAGGTGCCCGATCTTGTATATCTTGTCCGGCTCCTTGGGTTTGCCGGACTTGATATGCACGTCGCCCACATAGACGAACGTCTCGTTGTCGAAACCGCCCACCCATGAGCCCATATCCACATTCTGTATATGGGCATAGAGGGTATTCGCAGTCGGCTGCTTCCCTATCACGGTGCGCTTATTGGCATTGGTATCGCACCTCTTCCCGGTATACGCATGTGCAGGGAG
This sequence comes from Gammaproteobacteria bacterium, assembly GCA_036500225.1. Classification (GTDB taxonomy): domain Bacteria; phylum Pseudomonadota; class Gammaproteobacteria; order Natronospirales; family REEB76; genus DASUBN01. Next base: position 2,828 of record DASYCJ010000052.1, on the reverse strand, counting down.
TGCCACCGCCAACAGTAGACAGACGACCGGGTACTTCATATATCTCTTTGCTGCCCCTTAATTCGCTGCATAAAGTATAAGCTCAGTCTTCGCCCGTACCGATATCGATTGTTTCGCCCGGTATACCCGGTATAGTTAACGCCCACCGTAGGCGTTGGGGACGCAGATGGCGGAATCGCAGACTTTCGTGGAGCGCTTGAAGCGCCACCACATGTTCCAGATCGCGGCCGGATACGCCACCGTGGCGTACTTCCTCATCCTGGTCGCGAACGCAGTCTTCCCCGACATCGGTCTCAGCCGCGGCGAAGTCCGCTACGTCATCGCGGTCCTGGCCTTGGGCTTCCCCTTGGCCCTAGTGTTCGGCTGGCTGTTCATCAAGCCCGTGGCGGCGGACGCCGAATGGCACTCCAGCTGGCAGCGCCTGCGCTGGCGCATCGCGCCCCTCGTGGCTGGCCCCGCGGTGGCGCTGGTGACCCTCTCGGGCATCTACCTCTGGCATCTCAATGGCCGTATGGCCGACGGGGAAGTAGCAGAGGCCAGCGCCGCCCAAGTGGTCGCGGTGCTGCCTTTCGAGCATTCAGGCGCAGTGGATGATGCGTTCATGGCGGGGCTCAGGGACTCGATCGATAACGAACTCTCCGTCGCCGGTGTGCGTCTCATCGCGGACACGTCGCCTGCGCTCACCGACCCGAAGGCGCCCATCGCCGATATCGCCAAGGCCACGGGCGCGACCCTCCTCATCAGGGGGTCCGTGCAGCGGCCCGATGCCAAATCCGGCTACGAGACTTATTTCGAACTCGTCTCCGCCGCGGACGGCACGACTCTCGATTCGCGCAAGGTATTCTTGTCGGCGTCGGCCGATCCGGGCGACGTGCAAAGGACCTTGTCCACCATCATCGCTACCCGTGCGCACCTGCTCGGCATCCTGGACCATTACTTCGCGCCGGGTTATCCCAGCACCAAGGACGCGGGCGCGCTGCAGTTCTTCCGCCGCGGCCTGCTGAATTATATGAATGGAGATTTCCTGCACGGCATCCAAATGCTGCGCGCCGCCGTGAAGCTGGATCCGAACTTCGCCCAGGCCCATGCCTACATCGCCTACTTCGAGGCGGCTAATCCAGACCCCGGCCTCTCTGATCCCAAGGCCCTGGTAGACCAGGAGCTGGCGCTGGCCGAGCGGGTGCCGGGCTTGCCGGAAGCCGTCATGGCTCGCGCCTCCCGCGAGCTCTCCCTCGATGACGACGCCGCTGCGGCACGTAAGCTGATCCAGCCGGTGGCCCAGGCCCTGGCCAACACCTACAACGTGCACATGTTGCAGGGCTTCATCCTGCTCGATCAGGCTGACTGGGAGGGCTCCCTGCGTGAGTTCCAGGCGGCCGCGAGCATCGATCCTTATAGCACTCAGGCTGCCAACCACATCGCGCAGTCGGGTCTGGCTTTGCGCCGCTACGATGAGATGGACACCTATCTCGACACCGTGCGTCGGCGCTGGCCCCTGTCGGCATTGCTGTACTTCGGTCAGGCCCAGGTGCGCTTCAGCGGTGACGGAGACTTGGACCGGTTCGCCAAGGCCGTAGGTGGCGACCCCAGTAGCTTCGGCATCTCCCCGGATAGGCCATGGCTGGCACTCATTCGGCTCGAAGTGGCGCACTTCCAGGGCAAGCATATGGATGTGATGCGTGGACTGAAGACGGTGGCTTTGCCCAAGGGCTGTCCCGATGAATACGAGTTCCCGGAACTCAGTATACCCGAGCTCTGTACTGACCCCTTCACGGCAGAGTCACTGCGCCTCGCCGGCAAGAATCGGGAAGCGGCGGACTTCGCCAAGCTGCGCGTCCCGGAATGGAACCGCCGTCTAAATGAAGATCAGGGCAATAACACCGATCTCATGAACCTCGCGTTGCTCCAGGCTTTCGGCAGCATCCCGGCGGCGCTCAGCACCGTGGACCCCTTGCTCAAGAAACTCGACAAGCCCGTCACCCGATGGGATCGGCATGACGGCATGTATTCCCTGGGCATAGCAGTGGTCCTGGCCTGGAGCGACAAGAAGCAAGAGGCCGTGCAACTCCTGTCCAAGTCATTGGACGCGACCTACGGCGCACATGCGGCGCTGGTGGCCATCGATCCGGTGTGGCGCCCTCTCTATAACACGCCTGAATTCACCGCGCTGCTGGCTTCACACGGCGTGACCCTCACCCGCGCGCCGTGATCCCTATTTGACAGGGGCGGCCATTTTTCTGGATCCCGGCTGCGGTGCATCTCGTCCTTTGGATGGATGGAGGCATGGGCAGGCTCACAGCTCCTATTCGTAAGCCACCATCGCTAGCGGTCAGCGAGGCCTGCGGATTTTTCGGCGGCGAAGGCCGTGAGTCTCACCAGGAGGTCGTTCACCCAGTAGTTCAGCCGCAGCGGCTTGAGCGTCATCTTGGCGCTCATACGCACAGGCAAGCGCGTGCCCACCGTGCGCCGCATATGTTTCAATACCTGCCGGTAGCGTGGCGGGTCGAAGATGTCGAGGGGGTGGAGCAGGGCATAGCTGTGCTTCAGGGCGATGCTGCTATCGCCCTCATCGAGCATGCGCAAGCGGCGCAGGATGGCGCGCAGGATGGGCAGGCGTCCCAATGCCTCGCGCTCGCGGTACTCGTTGAAACTGCGGAAGAAGTATTTGTAGTGCCGGACTTCGTCCTGGCGGATGAGGTCGGCCAACTGCGATAGCACGGGATCGGGGCTCAGGTCCCGGATGGCGGTGTAGTAGCTCGCGGTGCCCATCTCCACGATGCAGCGTGACACTGCCTCGAGGCCGGCGCTGGACTCGAGGCCGTCCTCCA
>DASYCJ010000051.1:0-31007 GCA_036500225.1 Gammaproteobacteria bacterium | reverse complement strand
TCGCCGTGAGCTTCGACGACGGTGCGCATTACGAACTGCCTTTCGAGTACCTGCGGGTATTCTCTCCCTCCGCGGAAGTGCGCGGTCACGGCACAGAGATCCTGCAGATCGGCAAGGAACAGGTGAAGGTGATCGGCGTGGAACCGGTGGGCAACTACGCGGTGCGTCTGCGCTTCGACGATGGCCACGATACGGGCCTCTATTCCTGGCCGGTACTTCGCGATTTGGGCCAGAACCATAAGACCAACTGGACTCGCTATCTGCAACGCCTCAAGGACGCGGGCTACCAGCGCAAAATCTGACGCTAGTCGTCCCTGCGCTGTATCACCCAGGCTATGGCCAGACCGAAGGACCAGCCTCCTGCATCGCCTACCAGCGGGCTCGACTGGAATCGGGCGCCATGCAGGCTGGTGTGCTCGATGAAAGCTCCGTACACCAAGTCGCCCCGGTGCCAACTCACACCTGCCTGAGTGCTCCAGCCGGAGTAGCCGCCGGGTGCATCGTAAGCCGGGCGTGTGGGCGTGGCGAACTGGGGTGCCACACTGTAGTAGTAGTCCGCATAGCCGCGGTCCACGAAGCGCCCCGCAAGGGTCGCGTCCAGCAGCAGGCGATCGCCACCGACCTGGAACCAGGTGGCATGCCACTCGAGGCGTGGATCGCTATCGAAACCGCGGTGATGGAACGTGACTGAATGCAGGCTGTCCGCTATCCGTGCAGGCAGCACGAAGTCGACGCCATTACCGGGTCCGCTGTGCCACACGTGGTAGCGCAGTGCGGGCCCCGCTTCTCCCAACCAATCCAGGTCTGGCATGCCCTGCCGTTCCTTGGTGTCTGATGACGTCACATCGACGTTGCCGCCGAAGTCCACGTCCAGGGACCATCTATCGCTCTTCAACAGCTTGCCGCGCACCTCGTCCCGGTCCGCGTCCAGGAAGCGACTGCGTATGGTGAAGTAAGGGAAGGGCAGTACCAAGGCGCGTTTTTCTGCTGCGCCGTCGTAGGCGGGGAACTCCGCGCCGGCCACACCGATGCCGAGCTCGAGGCGCGTGTCCTGGGGCGGCGGCGGTGCCGGCGCATCGGCGAAGGCGGCGTTACCGAGGCAGGCGCAGAACAACGCGGCGATGCGCTTCACGGACTCTCGCAGTCGAAATCCACCTTGGTGGCGATGTCGGCTTCGTAGTCCACATCATCGCGCGTGAAACCGAACAGCTTCAGGAAGTCGTGCTTATAACCGGCATAGTCCGTGAGCTGCATGAAGTTGGTCTCTCTTACTTGCGACCAGAGCGCCTTGCAGGCTTCTTGCACGCTCGCCTGCATCTCCCGCTCGTCCAGGCGCAACCTACCTTCTTCATCCAGAGGCGTGGCAGCGCCGTCCTCGCGGTACAGACGTTCCTGGAAGAGGCGGCGCATCTGCTCGATGGCGCCCTCATGCAGGCCTTGCTGCTTCATGATCTTGAAGACGATGGACACGTACAACGGGATCACCGGGATGGCGGCACTCGCCTGGGTGACGATGGACTTCAGGATGGCGACCCGGGCATCCAGAGCCGCATGGCGTCTGCGCAGGGCGCGGGCCGTCTCTTCGAGATGCTGTTTGGCGCGGCCGATGGTGCCGTGCCAATAGATGGGCCAGGTCACTTCCGGGCCGATATAACTGAAGGCGAGGGTGCGGGCCTGAGGCGCCATCACGTCGGCACCATAGAGAGTATCCAGCCACAGGGCCCAATCCTCACCGCCCATGACCTGCACGGTCTCGTCTATCTCCTGCGAGTTCGCGGGCTCGATATGCACATCCGCGAGTTGGTCCTTATCCGTATCGATGGTGCGGCCGGTGAAAGGCGCACCGATGGGTTTCAGGGCGGTGTGGGCGGCAGTGCCATCGGGCTTGCGCCGTGCCGGTGAAGCCAGTGAATAGATGACGAGATCCACTGGGCCGCCTAAGCCATCACGGATCATCTGGATGGCTTTGCTGCGGGCAGTTTCGGAGAAGGCATCGCCGTTCAGGGACAGGCTGGTGAGCCCTGCATCCCGGGCAGCGCGGTCGAAGGCGGCTGAGTTATACCAGCCGGCAGTGCCAGGTTTCGCGTCCTTGCCAGGCTTCTCATAGAAGACGCCGAGGGTGGCCGCGCCATAGCCGAAGGCAGCGGTGATGCGGGCGGCTAGGCCATAACCCGTGGAGGCGCCGATGATCAGGACTCTTCTCGGACCGGAGGTCCGATCGATACCGGTGCCGCGTACCACTGCGATCTGCTCCCGCACGTTGAGCTCGCAACCCTTGGGGTGGGCAGTGGTGCAGATGAAGCCCCAGATGCGGGGTTTGACGATCACGGCAGTTCCCCTTGGGTGCGACGGGCCATTCTAACCGAGCATCGCAGGCCAAGGCCGATGCCATACAATCGGCCCCATGGACTCCGCCCCTTCCGCTGCCCTGCACCTTATCTGGTTGCGGTTCCGCGACCGCTGGTGGCTGAAGAACCTGGGCTACACCACCTACCTCACCGCGTTCATGACGCTGTATTTCGTGCTGTTACGACATCCGCTGTTCCCGGTGCGCACCCTGCCGCTTACGGACCTGGACCATGCCATCGGTTTCGCGCCCTGGAGTCTCATCCTCTACGCCAGCCTCTGGTTCTACATCTCGTTGGTGCCGAGCTTGTTCCATGCCTGGTCTGAGATGCGGATCTACCTGATCCAAGTCACCCTGTTGAGCCTCATCGGTTTCACCATCTTCCTGTTCTGGCCCACGGCGGTGCCGGTGGCGGATATAGACTGGTCGGCTCATCCTTCCGTGGCATTCCTCAAGGCCGTGGACGCCACCGGCAATGCCTGCCCTTCCATGCATGTGGCCTTCGCGGTGCTGACCGCGGTATGGCTCTACCGGCTGCTCGACCACGTCGGCGCACCCCTCTGGGCCCAACTCCTCAACCTGGCCTGGTGCGTGGGCATCGTCTATTCCACCCTCGCCACAAAGCAGCACGTGGCTTGGGACGTCTATGCCGGCGCACCCCTGGGGCTGTTCTTAGCCTGCCTGCCGCCGAGGCCCGTCTTGTCGGTCGAGCGGTCTTGAGATGTAGTCTGTAACAAGCCTTGCCCCAAGCCGTTATGATGGAGGGTGAGCCGGTAAGGCCGCTCTGGGGGCGGATGCGTCGATATGCTTCAAGCATATGATAATAAAGGATATTTTGGCATAGCACGCTGGCAAGCGTGGGCCCCGGGTGTAACCGGCCCTGAAGCCTGGCGCGCCTGGCTGCCGGCGGGCTTCTGTGCGGATCCAACGGCCCAGCCGGACGTGAGCTACCTGCCGAGCCTTCTGCGCCGCCGCCTGGACCACTCCGGACGCATGGCCATGACCACGGCATGGCCATGCGCAGCGGGGCTAGATTCGGTGTCCTCGGTGTTCGCCTCCCGTCATGGCGCCCTGGAACGCACCGTGGAACTGCTCACCAACCTCGCCCGGGTGGAACCCCTCTCGCCCACGAGCTTCAGTCTCTCGGTTCACAACAGCACCGTTGGACTCTTCTCCATCGCCCGCAGCGATCGCGCTGGCGCCACGGCCATCGCGGCCGGTGCCGACAGTCTGGGCCTCGCACTCCTGGAAGGCGCCATGCAGATCGCCGATGGCGCAGAGCGGGTGCTGGTCTGCTACGCCGATGACAAGCTGCCGCCCCCCTACAGCAGCATGATCGAAGACGTGGAGCACCATCCCTTCTCCATCTCGCTCTTGCTCACTCGACCGCGGGACGAAGCACCGAAGTTCCGGCTCAGCCACAACGAGACGTACGCAGGTGAAGCGCCAGAACCGGCTTTGATGCGTTTCCTCCTGGATGACTCGAAGCAGGCGGTGCTGGGAGTGGATCAACACTGGCGTCTGGAGCGTACCCATGCTGGCTAAGCTCGACCGCTTGTGGCGCGCCATCGGCACTGGCTTCTGCTTCCTGGTGTATGGACTTTTCAGCCTTCTGTTCTCCTTGAGCGTGCTACCGATACTGATCCTGTGGCCCGGCGACGCGGCGGCACGGGAACGGCGCATCCGCATCCTGGTGAGTTGGTCCTTCAGCACTCTCTTGGGCGGCGTCGCCTTGCTGGGCCTTGGCCGCGTGAGGGTCGAGGGTCGCGAATACCTGGCCGAGGCCCGGGGCAAGCTGGTGGTGGCCACCCACCCCATGTATCTCGACGTGGTGGCGCTCCTGATGTTGATGCCCTTCGCCGACTGCGTGGTGAAGAGCGCCATGCTCAAGAATCCTTACTACCGGCGCTTCGTGCGCGCCGCCGGTTACATCAGCAATGGCGATTCGGCGCAGGCCTTGGACGCCTGCGTGGCGTCCCTGAAGCGGGGCCGCAGCCTGGTGCTGTTCCCAGAAGGTACCCGCACCACCACTGGCCAACCGCCGAAGTTCCGGCGCGGTGCAGCGCAGGTGGCGCTGCGCGCCGGCTGCCAGGTCCTGCCGGTCATGATCGCCTGCACGCCGCCAGCGCTCACCAAGAGCCGCGCCTGGTGGCAGGCGCCGGAGCGTCCCTGGCAGCTCCTGATCCGCTTCTATCCGCCCCAGGACCTGTCCGCCTTCGGCTACCGCGAGGGCATGCCCCACGGAGTGTCCGCCCGGCGCGTGACCCAGGCCATGCAAGATTTCTTCACCCAACAGCTCAGCAACCACCATGAACCCACTGATCGAAGAACTGAAGCAGCTCATCATCGACTCGCTCGATCTTGAGGATGTGAAACCGGCGGACATCGACGCCAAGGCACCGCTGTTCGGCAGCGGCGGCCTGGGTCTCGATTCCATCGACGCCCTGGAACTCGGAGTCGCGGTGCAGAAGCGCTACCAAGTGAAACTGGACGCCAACTCCGCCGACACCCGTCAGCATTTCCAGTCGGTGGAGAACCTGGCGAAGTTCATCAGCTCACAACGGCCGGCCTGAGCCGGACGCGGGGATGGGCACGTCTATGCTGCGCGCCGACGGCGACGGCTTGCCGCAGGTGTTGGGCGGCAGCAGCGCCGTCAGCCGTGGAGACTTCCGCCGTCGCGTACAGACCCTGCGCGCGATCCTGGATATGCACCCGGCGAAACGCTGGGCGCTCATCTGCGAAGACAGCGGCTGGTTCGGCGTCGGCCTCCTGGCACTCGCGGCTCACGGCCGCAGCGTGGTGTTGCCCCAGGCTCCACAAGCGGGTGCCCTCAAGGATCTGCATATCGACGCGGTGCTGACGGACCGGCCCCAAGCCTTCGCCGGCTTCGAGGTGGTGACGGCGACCGAGCCCGGCGCAGAATTCACGCCCACCGATGTGCTGCTGGATGAGGCCACCCAGGTCGAGTTCTACACCTCCGGTTCCTCCGGTGCTCCCAAGTGCGTACCCAAAGCCTTCGCCCAATTACGCCTCGAAGTAGAAGCGCTGGAGCGCCAATGGGGCGCCGGACTCGGCGATGCACAGGTGACGGGGACGGTACCGCACTACCACCTCTATGGCCTCTTGTTCCGCGTGCTCTGGCCCCTGAACGCGGGCCGGCCCTTCCATGCCAGCATGTGCCTGCAGCCCTTCGAGCTACGCGCCGCAGCGGGCGAACATTGCGTGATCGTGAGCAGCCCGGCTTTCTTGAGCCGCCTGCAGGACTATGCCGAGATGCCGCCCGCAGCTTCAGTGAGCGCCTTGTTCAGCTCGGGCGCACCCTTGCCGGACGAATCCGCCCAAGGCCTGAAACAAGGCTGGGGACGCTCCGCCATCGAGGTCTACGGCAGCACCGAGACCGGCGGTATCGCCTGGCGTGCCTGGGAAAATGTCGAAGACCGGCCCTGGTGGCGGCCCATCATCGGCGTGGATACCGAGATCCGCCCTGAGGATTCAGGCCCGCGCCTTTGGGTCCGTTCCGGCTGTACCTGGGGAAATGACTGGATGCCCAGCGGCGACTTGGCGCGTTACGGCACGGACGGGCGCTTCGCCCTGCAGGGCCGGGCCGACGACGTACTCAAGTTCGAGGACAAGCGCATCTCCTTGAGCGAGATGCGCGCCGAATTGCTGCATCATCCCTGGGTGACGGAAGCGAAGCTACTGCTGTTGCCCGGTACGCGCCAACAGTTGGGTGCCGTGGTGATACTCACGGCTGAAGGCCGTGCAAGCCTGGATGCGCAAGGCAAGCGTGCGCTGCAAGATCAGTTGCGCGATGCTCTGCGTGAACGCTATGAAGCGCTGCTGATCCCACGTAAGTGGCGCTTCCCGGAGGCACTGCCGGATAACGCCATGGGCAAGACCGAGCAGGCGAGCTTGCTGGCCCTGTTCGAGGTACAGGCATGAACGGCTTACCGAAAGTATCGGCACAACGGGGACAAGACGGGCGCATCGAGCTCGACATCGAAGTGCCGGCAGAGTGTCGCTGGTTCGAAGGCCACTTCCCGGAGTTCGCCATCCTGCCGGGTGTGGTGCAGATCGGATGGGCCGCGCACTTCGGTCACAGCCTCTTCAAGCTCGGGCCTGGTGTCATCGGCATGGAACACATCAAGTTCAAGCGGCCCATCCTGCCGGGCGCACGCCTGGTGTTGACCTTGAAGCTGGATGCGGCGGCCGGGAAGCTGCGTTACGAATACCTGGACGGCGATCAGGCTTGTTCCATCGGTGTGCTGCACTATGGAGTGGGCGCATGAACTTCAGACCCTGCGCCGTGGTGCCGGTCTACAACCACCATACTTCTCTCGCTCGTATCGTCGCCGCCCTCAGAGCTGAAGGTCTGCCGGTGATTCTAGTGGACGATGGCAGCGATGCGGTCACCAAGTCCACTCTCACGGCGTTGACCGGACCTGGAGTCGAGGTGCTCACCCGGCCCCGGAACGGCGGCAAGGGGGCCGCGATGCTAGCAGGGCTGGCGCATGCGGCGGTGCAAGGTCACACCCATGCGCTGCAGGTGGACGCAGACGGCCAGCATGACTTGGGCGACGTGCCGGCCATGCTGAAGCTCGCCGCGGAGCATCCGCACCATCTCATCTCCGGCACACCCAAGTACGACGAGTCGGTGCCGAAGGTCCGCTTCTACGGACGCTACCTCACCCATATCCTGGTCTGGCTCGTGACGCTGTCGTTCACGCTCAAGGACAGCATGTGCGGTTTCCGGATATACCCCATCGAGCCCATGCTCAAGCTGCGCTCGAAGATCGGCCCGCGCATGGACTTCGATACCGACGCCATGGTGCGGCTGTACTGGGCTGGCACCGAGAGCCTGTTCCTCCCCACCCGGGTGCACTATCCGGAGGATGGCGTGTCCCACTACCGCATGTTGCGGGACAACCTGCGCATGCTGTCGCTGCATTTGCGCCTGGAACTGCAGATGCTGCCACGCATCCCCATGCTCATCGCCCGAAACCTGCGTCGTCACCGCCAACAGCACTGGGCGCACATCGGCGAGCGCGGCACCCTCACGGGCCTGCGCCTCATCGGCGCCATGGACCGGCTGTTCCCGCGTTGGATCGGCCATCTGGTGCTCTACCCGGTCACGTTGTACTTCTTCCTCAGTCATCCGCAGGCGCGGCAGGCTTCACGTCGCTTCCTCACGGCAGCCGGTGCCCACGCCACTCTCGGCATGAGCTTCCGCCATTTCTTCTCTTTCTCCATCTCCATCCTGGACAAGGTAGCGGCCTGGTATGCGCCGGAGCGCATCCCCATGGACCTGTCGGAAGAATCCCGTGCTCTATTCCTGGGCACCTTGAACCAAGGCCGGGGCCTGCTGCTGTTGAGCGCGCATCTCGGCAACCTGGAACTGGCCCGCGCTATCGCTACCCTCATCCCCGGCGTCACCATCAATGCCCTGGTCTATACCCAGAACTCCAAGAAGCTCAACGCCGTGCTGGAAGAGACCAGCGATGACTACGCACTCAAGCTCATATATGTGGAAGAGATCGGTCCGGACACAGCGGTGCTCTTGCGCAGCAAGATAGACGCAGGCGAGGTGGTGGTGATCGTCGGCGACCGGGTACCGGTGATGCCGGGCAGGCCCATGGGCCGTACCCAAGGCACGACGGTGCAGGCGGAGTTCCTGGGCCGGCCGGCGCCTTTCGCCATGGGCCCTTATGTCTTGGCCCACGTGCTGGAATGTCCTGTGTTGCTGTTCTTCTGCCTGCGCGAAGGCGCGGGCTACAAGGTGCACCTGGAACCCTTCGCCGAGCGCATCGTGCTGCCGCGCCAGAGTCGCGATGAGGCGGCCCGCTCCTGGGCCGGTCGTTACGCGGCCCGGCTGGCGGATTACGCCACCCGTTTTCCGCTACAGTGGTACAACTTCTATGATTTCTGGGCCGAGGCTCCCGCCCCGAAGCCCGTCACAGGGACAGATGGCTGATGCGCAACTCTGCAGCAGAGACACAAGACGGTACCGTGATGGTGGGTGGGCGCAAGCTCAGCATCGAGGATGTCTGCGCCGTGAGCCGCGGCGCGACTTTAAGTCTCTCCGGTGACAAGGCTTACCGCGAGCGCATCCAGCGCGGCGCCAAGGTGCTAGCAGAGGCGCTGGCCTCGGGCCGCATGGTCTACGGCGTGAACACCGGCTACGGCGATTCCTGCACCGTGGAGATCCCCGCCGAGGTGGTGGAGCAGCTGCCCGCACACCTGGTGCGTTACCACGGCTGCGGGCTCGGCGACTACTTCGATGAGCCAGCCACTGCCGCGATCCTGGTGACGCGCCTGAACTCCCTGGCGGCCGGCTTCTCCGGTGTGCGCTGGGAAGTGTTGCAGCAACTGGAGGGGCTCATCCGTCACCGCATCGCGCCGCTGATCCCCGAGGAAGGCTCGGTGGGCGCCAGCGGCGACCTGACACCGCTCTCCTATGTCGCCGCCGCCTTGGTAGGCGATCGCCAGGTGATGCATAAGGGCCGTGAGATGTCCGCCGCTGAAGCCCTGAAGCTCAACGGCATGTCCCCCATCACCCTCGCCCCCAAGGAAGGTCTGGCGCTCATGAACGGCACCTCCGTCATGACGGCGCTGTCGTGCCTCGCCTGGGAGCGGGCCGAATACCTGACACGTCTCGCCACCCGCATCACCGCCATGGTGAGCATCGCCCTCGGCAGCAACCCCAAGCACTTCGCGCCGGGATTGTTCGCGGTGAAACCCCATGCCGGCCAGCAGCAGGTAGCAGCCTGGATCTTCGCCGACATGGGCGGTTCGGGCCGTGAGAGCCCGATCCGCATCCAGGACCGCTACTCCATCCGTTGTTCGCCCCACGTGATAGGCGTGCTGGCGGATGCCTTGACCTGGATGCGCCGGGATCTCGAGAATGAGCTCAACAGCGCCAACGACAACCCCATCATCGACCCGGACACGGGCGACATCTATCACGGCGGTCATTTCTACGGTGGTCACGTGGCCTTCGTGGCGGACAGCCTGAAGAACGCGGTGGCCAACATCGCGGACCTCTTGGACCGGCAGCTGGCGCTCTTGGTGGACACCCGCTTCAACAACGGCCTGCCCAGCAACCTCTCGGGTGCCGAGGGCGCGCGGGCGCCGCTCAATCATGGTTTCAAGGCGGTGCAGATCGCGGTGTCCGCCTGGACCGCGGAAGCCCTCAAGCTCACCATGCCGGCCAGCGTGTTCTCCCGTTCCACCGAGTGCCACAACCAGGACAAGGTGAGCATGGGCACCATCGCGGCGCGGGATTGCATCCGGGTGCTGGAACTGACGGAGCAAGTGGCCGCCGGTTGTCTGGCTGCAGCTTCCCAGGCACTGGAGATCCGCCGTCGCAAAGGCGCGCGTGCGCCTAGTCACATGCAGACCGACATCAGCGCCATGCACGATGACGTGTTCGGCCTCTGCCCCTTCGTGGAAGAGGACCGGCCGCTGGAGCATGAACTGCGCCGGCTGTGTGCCGCCATCGGCGAGCGCCGCTGGACGATCTACGGATAGGCGCCGATGCGCGGCGCCATCCTGACTGCCGAAGCCGAGATCGAGGTCCCGTTCCAGGACCTCGACCCGATGCAGATCGCCTGGCACGGCAACTACTTCCGCTACTTCGAGGCGGCGCGGGTAAAACTCCTGCGCCGCATCGGCTATGACTATCCGGCCATGCTGGCTTCCGGTTATTCCTGGCCCTTGATCGAAGCCCACGTGCGCTTCGTGCAGCCACTGCGCTACGGCCAGATGATCCGCGTGCTGGCGGGCCTCACGGAATGGGAGAACCGACTCAAAGTTGATTACCTGGTGGAAGTTGCGGCCAGCAGCAAGCGCCTCACCACCGGTTACACCATCCAGTGCGCCATCGATGCCAAGAGCGGCGAGTTGCAATTGGTGTGCCCGCCGGCCTTGTTGGAGAGACTCAAGGATCACCTGCCATGAAATCCCACGCCTGCCTCATCGCTCTCCTGTCCATCTCCAGCGCGGCTTGGGCCGCAGAGCCTGCACCGCCCTCGAGCTTCAGCGCGGACTTCGTCCAGACCCGCACTCTGCCGGGTTTCAGCGCGCCCCTCATCAGCCACGGCGACATGAGCTACGAAAAATCCAAGGGCTTCCACTGGGAGATCACCCAGCCTTATCACTATCTCTTCGAGATGGACGGCAAGCAGGCCCACGAGGAACTGCCGGATGGCACCAAGCGCGACCTCGATCCTGACCAGACTCCCTGGCTCGCGGCGGTGGAACACATCTTCATCAGCGCGCTCTCCGGCGACCGCAGCCAGCTGCAGAGCTACTTCAGCGTGGATGCTAAGGTGGTCGGCGCGGGTGACGAGATGACCCTCACGCCCAAACCCGGCCCCATCGGCAACGCCATCAAACGCATCGAAGTCACGGAGTCCGCGCCGGGTCGGCCCCAGCACCTGGAGATCTTCGAGGCTTCCGGCGGCCACATGGACATACGCTTCACGCCCCGCGCCGCGTCGTCCACCCCGTGAACCGGGAGCTGTCTACCGCTGCCAGATGGAGCATCTGGCTCGTCTCGCTGGCGCTGCTCTGCATCGCTGCCGGCACCCGCATCGACATCCATCACATCGTGGATACAGACATCCTGTCCATCCTGCCGCCGGAGCAGGATTCCGCGGCCGTGGCTGCCGCCACGGACCAGAGCCGTCAGGCTTTCGTGGATGAAGTGCTGATCCTGGTGAGCGGCGACGATGTGCCTGCTACCCGTGCAGCCGTCCAAGCCGCTGCCGATGCCGCTTCGGCCGATGGCCTGAAGGCGGATGATAGCGGCCAATCCCTGGATCGCTTGTTATCCATATATCAGAAGCACCGCTACGCACTCCTGGATGAAACCGGGGCGAAACGTCTGAGCGACGGTGGTGCGACCGCCTTCGCCACCGACGTGGCCACCTCCCTCGCCAGTCCTGCCGGGATGGTGGATGCCTTCGGCAGCGATCCCGGCGGCCATCTCTCGCATTTCCTGGGCGACCTGCCGCGTCCCTATCCGGACTTCCTGCCGGAGGGTCCGTTCTTCTCGGCCCTGAAAGACGGTAAGCGCTGGTACCTGATACGGGATCAAGTGGGTGCCGCTGCTTTCGCCGAAGGCGGCGCCCAGGCTAACCGTGCGGTGCAAGCGGCGCGTGATGCAGCACTCAAGGCCTGTCCCAGCTGCGGCTTCGAAGCCACCGGCGCACCGCTGTTCGCCGACGCCGCGCGCCATGCAGCCCAGACCGAGAGCGTCTGGTTGAGTCTGGCCTCGACCCTGCTCATCATGGTGCTCATCGCCTATATCTTCCGCAGCTTCGCGCCCCACGTACTGGCCGGTACCCAGCTCGTGGCCAGCGTGCTGGCGGCGAGCGCTGCGGTGATCCTCATCTTCGGCTCCATCCAGGTGATCACCCTGGTGTTCGGCACCACCCTCATCGGCATCGCCATCGATTACGCCTTCCTATACTTCGCTGAATACTGGTTCGGCGAGGGGCAGCCTGCGACAGTGATGCGTGCCATCAAACCTGGCCTCTACATGGGTCTCGCCACCGGCGTGGTGGCCTTCGCCTTCCTGTTGCTGGCGGGTTTCCCGGCTCTCACCCAGTTCGCAGTGTTCTCCGTGGCGGGCTTGATCGAAGCGGGACTGATGGTGGTCCTGATCTTCCCGGTGAGCCTCAAGGCATTCCCGCAGGTGCCACTGCATCCGGCCGTGCTCTGGCCCCAACGCTTCATACAAGCAGCCTGCCGCCGTTCCCGCTGGCGCATGCTGCTGCCGCTCGCAGCCCTGCTCATCTCCGTCCCTGGTTGGTTCATGCTGCATACCAGCGACGATGTGCGCGGCCTGCAGAACCTGCCGCCCTCCATGCTGGACACCGACGGTCATATCCGCGAGACCCTGGGACAGGTGCCGCCGCCGGGCTTCTTCCTCTCGGAAGCGCCGGACCAGCAACAGGCCCTGCGCCAGGAAGAGGCCCTGTTCGCGCGCATCGCCGTAGGCGCGCGCAGTTACGCGAGCCTCGGGCTCTCGCGCTTCCTGCCTTCCACTGCACTGCAACAGCAGAGCCTCGCGGCCTGGCAGAACGTCTTCGCCGATCCGAACGCCTTGCAGACAGCCTTCGTGCGCCTGGGTCTGCCGAAAGAACTGGCGGATCACAGCCTCGCAGAATGGCAGGCAGCAGACCATACGCCCATCAGTGCTGGGGAGCTCTTCACCGCGGTGCCGGAGCTGAAGACTTTCGTAATCACCGGTGACAAGGGCGCGACGCTGCTCTCCACCGTCACAGGGCGGAGTGACGTGCCTTCCAGCGCTCTCGCGGCTTATGCCGCCGCTACACCGGGCATGAGCTTCGTGGATCCCTTAGGCCGTATCGCCGCCACCTTCAAACGCGTGCGTGAACGGGCCACCTGGCTCGTGATACTGGGCTACGCATTGATCTCTGCACTGCTGGTCTGGCGCTACGGGCGGCGCGAAGCCCTGCGCATGCTGTATCCGCCGCTGCTGGCTTTGGGACTCACCTTGGGCGTGCTGGGTTGGCTGGGTGAGCCCGTCAATATCTTCGTGGTGGTGGCGCTCATCCTGATCTTGGGGCTAGGCCGCGACTATGCCGTATTCCTGCGGGAAGGCGGCGCCGAGCGCCGCTCGCCGGCGTTGGCCGTTAGCCTCTCGGCCCTCACCATGCTGTTCTCCTTCGGGCTCCTGGCGGTGAGCAGCATCCCGGCCCTACATGTGTTCGGCATCGCCACCCTCACGGGTATCCTGGCAAGCTATCTCAGCGCGCCCTTGTCGCTGCCGCCTTCCGGGAGAAGTGCATGAAGAACTTGGTCCTGCTCGGCGTGTTGCTGCTCACAGGTTGCGCCACGCCGCTCTTGCCGGACTGCACCCGCTTCGGCCGAGATGGGCAGGTGTGCTTGCTGCCGCCGGCATCCCTGCCGACGCTGGATGCCACCCATCTCGTGACTGTGACCCGCGATGGCCGGCCCGACACTTTCCTGGGACAACTGCATATCGATGCGAACATCCTTAGGCTCGCGGGCTCGAGCCTGTTCGGCACCGGGCTCTTCACCCTGAGCTACGACGGTCATGCGATCACGAGCGAGCCGCAGAACCCAGAGTTGCATGCGGACACCCTGGTGGTGATGCTGGAGCTGGCCTTGGCGGATCCGGCGCAGATCAAACCGCAGTTGCATGACCTGGACATGAAGGTGAGCAGCGATGCCGAGGGCGAGACGCGGGACATCAGCGAGCGCGGCCATCTGATCGTACATATAGAGAGGAGCGCGGGGCCCCTGACTCAGGCCAGACTCAAGATAGACATCCCACCCCTCAAGATCTCGGTGGACATGAAACCCATGTCCCAGGACGGCGCTACGCCGTGAGCCGCGTCTACCTGGATCACTTGGGCATCATCAACGCGCTGGGTAGCGGTGCAACTGCAGTGCGGGAAGGCCTGATGACCGGGTCTACGGCCGGCATGCGCCGGCGCGAGGACCTGATCACGGGCCGAGCGGTGCGGGCCGGTACCGTGATCCCGGAACTGCCGGCCGTCGACTCCGCGCTATCCGCCTACGACTCGCGCAACAACCGCATCTTGGAAGCGGCTCTCGACCAGATACGGCCGATGGTGGATGCGGCCATCGCACGCCACGGTGCGGCCCAGGTCGGCGTGGTGATCGGCACCAGCACCTCCGGTATCGCCGAAGGGGAGCGGGCATTGGCAGAGATAGATCGCAGTGGACGCTTCCATGCAGGATATGACTACCGCCAGCAGGAGATCAGCAGCCCGAGCGAATACCTGCAGCGTCGCCTCAAGCTGCGGGGGCCCAGCTTCACGGTCTCCACAGCCTGCACTTCCAGCGCCAAGGCCTTCTCCTCGGCACGTCGGCTCTTGCGCCACGGTCTCTGCGACGCAGTGATCGTCGGCGGCGTGGATTCTCTGTGCCGCCTCACCCTCAACGGCTTCGGTGCCCTGGAGTCGCTATCACAGGGCTTATGCAACCCTTCCAGCAAGAACCGCGACGGCATCAACATCGGTGAGGGCGCGGCCTTGTTCCTCATGAGCCGCGAGCCGGGACCGGTGGCCCTGCTCGGGATCGGTGAATCCTCGGACGCATACCACATCTCCGGTCCCGATCCGGAAGGGCGCGGCGCTGAACTGGCCATGCGCCAGGCGCTCACCGAGGCTGGAGTATCGCAGGTGGATTACCTCAACCTGCACGGCACCGCCACGGTACAGAACGATCAGATGGAAAATACGGTGGTGGCACGGGTCTTGGGCGAGGTGCCCTGCAGCTCCACCAAACCGCTGGTGGGCCACACGCTGGGTGCCGCCGGTGCCACCGAAGCGGCCTTCTGCTGGATGCTGCTCACGGATCCGCGCAGCGCAGTGCTGCCGCCCCACGTCTGGGACGGCATCGCCGACCCGGCCCTGCCGCGTCTCAACCTCTGTACCGTGGGTTATGCCCCGAAGCCCTGTAGAGTGGTGGCCAGCAATTCCTTCGCCTTCGGCGGCAACAACGCATGTCTGGTGTTGGGTAACTGAATGCATGAATTCCCGCCCATTGCCGAACTCCTGCCGCACCGCGGCGGCGCCGTGCTGCTGGATGCGGTGTTGGAGGACAACGCCGATTACATCCGCGCACAGGTGCGCATCGGCCCGCAGCATCCATACTTCGAAGCGGGTCGGGGCGTGCCGGTGTGGGTGGGCATCGAACTCATGGCCCAGGCCATCGCGGCCCACGCGGGCCTGAGTGGTCGCCGCTCCAAGACGCCGCCCAGGAAAGGCATGCTCTTGGGCACGCGACGCTTCGAAGCGACCACGTCTTATTTCGCGGAAGGCACCGAACTCGTGGTCGAGGCCCGGCGAGAGTTCGGCGGCGACAGCGAGATCGCTGCCTGCGCCTGCCGCATCAGCTCCGGCGGCGAGACCCTGGCCACTGCCACCATCATCATCGTCGAGATACCTGAGGATAAGCTGCCGTGAAAGACACCCGACGCGTACTGGTGACGGGAGCCAGCGGCGACATCGGTGCCGCCATCGCCCGAACCCTGCATCAGGCCGGTTTTCCCCTGTGCCTGCACTACCATCGGAATGCGGCCAAGGCCGAGAGCCTCGCCAACGCGTTGGGCGGCGCACGTACCCTGGGCTTCGACCTCACGGACCGAGACGGTGCACGCAAGGTGCTGGAGAAGGACATCGAAGACCACGGCGCATTCTGGGGTGTGGTCTGCAACGCCGGCGTCACCGCCGATAACACCTTCGCCGCCCTTTCGGGGGCGGACTGGGATCGGGTGTTGGACACGAACCTGGGCGGTTTCTACAACCTCTTGAACCCCCTGGTGATGCCGCTGGTGCGTTTGAAGGACGGCGGCCGAATCGTGGCCATCGCCTCCGTCTCGGGTCTGATGGGTAACCGTGGCCAGACCAACTACAGCGCCGCCAAGGCGGGGCTCATCGGCGCCTGCAAGGCGCTGGCAGTGGAACTGGCTTCACGACGTATCACGGTGAACTGCGTGGCGCCGGGCTTGATCGAGACCGAGATGCTGGATGAACACCTGCCGCTTGAAGAGATCCTGAAACAGATCCCCTTAGGCAGGGCCGGCACGCCGGAAGAAGTAGCCGCGATGGTGGCTTACCTGTTCTCGGAACCTGCCGCCTACGTCACCCGTCAGGTGCTCTCGATCAACGGCGGGATGCTGTAGACCTCACATCTTATCGACCGGCGTATTGCCACCGGTGAACTGTGCCTTGGCCTGGGCCAGACGGAAACGATGCTCAGCATAGAACGCGCGCCACCGGCCCATGGCGTTCAGCGCATAGATCACCCGGAATATATATAGGCGCAGCTTCACCGGCCAGGAGTCGAACAGGTCTCCCGCCAGCATGGAGATCACGCCCTGTTCGATCTGCCAATCGTTGCGCGGATTCTGGAACAGATGCTGCATCACCGGCGAGTTGAAACGGTAGATGAAGAAGGCAAAGCGGCTCATGCCGCGGCGCAAGCGTTTCTCCAGTTTGCGCTGCAGGCCGCGCTCCCGTTCCGGGTGCGCCAGGGCCTCATGCACCAGGGCGACGGTCTGCTCGGCACCACTGGTGGCGAGATACACGCCTGACGAAAACACCGGGTCCAGGAACACGAAGGCGTCCCCCACCAGCATCCAGCCGGGGCCGCCGATGGTCTTGGCATCGTAGGAGTAGTTGCCGGTGACCCGCACCTCGTCGTCGATGAGTTCGGCCTTCTCCATGCGCTTCCATAGCGCGCGGTTGCCCTGTAGGGTCTCCAACAGGAACTCCTTGGTGCGGCCGCGGCGCTGCTTCAGATAATCCGGACGGCATACCGCGCCCACGCTCATGACGTCGTTAGGCAGCGGGATCATCCACATCCAGCCGTGCTCGAAGTTGTAGATGCTGATGTTGCCCTTGTCGGCGCCAGGGCGGAACTCGGCGTTGCGGAAGTGACCGAAGATGGCCGCGCTCTGGTGCTTGGGATTCTTCTTGCGGATGTGCAGTTTGGTGGCCATGAAGGCGTCGCGGCCGCTGGCGTCGAGGAGATAACGTGCCTGGATCTGATAGGTTTTGCCGGTGTCGGTCTTCACATCGGCCAGAGTGTCGCGCGGGCCGCGCTGCTCCACCGCCGTCACCTCGTTGCCTTCGCGGCCGTCCGCGCCGCATTCACGGGCGTGGTCGAACAGCATCTTGTCGAAGTCCTGGCGCCACACCTGGTAGGCGTGGGACGGGCTACCGCCCAGCGCGCGGGCGAACAGGTAGGTGTTGTAGCCGCGCTCATTGCGCGCCTCGAAGTCCGCACCGGGCTTGTACACGCCCATAGCCTTGAGCTTGTCCATCACGCCGAGGCGCTCATAGATGGGTAGGTTCATGGGCAGGAGCGATTCGCCGATGTGGAAGCGGGGATGGTGTTCCTTCTCCAGCTGGATGACCTTGTGGCCCTGGCGAGCCAACAGCGCCGCGGCTGTGCTGCCGCCGGGTCCGCCGCCGATCACCAATACGTCGCATTGCTCGATCTGCATGGTCGCTCCGACTCGCGGGTGCTCTGCGGCCCCATCCGTGTATGGTCTGGCTGATGTCTACCCCGCCACGAGGCTAAAGCAGGGATTGGGCGCTTGCAAGCAAATCCGTGGCACGGATATGCACTTCAACATTTGGGGTATCCTATGAAACAGGGGATTTCTGCGGGTTTTGCATAATCGTGAGCACCTATCGAGTATTGGCCATCCACTATGCTTCGCCCAGCGGACAACTGAGCGACGTGATGCGCAAACTCTGCGCACCCTTGGCGGAAGCCGAGGATGTTGAGCTGTATGAACTGGTACTGCGCCCGCGCTCGCCCTATCCCTTCCCGTGGCCAATCCTGCGCTTCTTCGATACCTTCCCGGAGACCATCTATCTCGATCCGCCGGAGATGCAGCCCTTCGGGCTCGATGCGGCCGTCCGCTATGACCTAGTGATCCTAGGCTATCAAGTGTGGTTCCTCTCGCCTTCCGGGCCCACCACGGGCTTCCTGAAGAGCCCCGAGGCCAAAGCACTCTTCAAGGACAAGCCGGTTGTGACGGTGATCGCCTGCCGCGACATGTGGCTCATGGCCCAGGAACGGGTCAAGGAGTACCTGGCCGCCGCCAAGGCCAAGCTGGTGGGCAACGTGGTCCTGATCGACGAAGGCGGCAGCATCGGTAGCCTGCTCGCTACACCTCTATGGATGATGACCGGCAACCGCGGGCCCATGCTCGGCGGCTTGATCCCCCGGGCCGGCGTGAAGCCGGAACAGATCGAAGCCAGCCGGCGCTTCGGTGAGCGCATGCTGCAAGGCCTGCGCCAGGGCGGTCTCGATGCCGGTCTCCTGAAAGACCTGGGCGCGGCGCACGTGAACACCCGACTCATCACCACCGAGAAGGCGGCCCGCAGGAGCTTCCTCGCCTGGGGCGCGCTGCTGCGCCTGCTCGGCAAGCAGGGTGCCCTGGCTCGCAAGCCGGTGGTGCTCATCTATATCTTCTTCCTGATGGCGCTGCTCCTCACCGTGCTGCCCTTGAGCATGCTGCTCAAGACCCTGACCGCTCCACTGCTGCGCAAGCGTATCGCCGCACAGCAGGCATATTTCAGCGCCCCTTCGGGCGAATGATCAGAAGGCGACCATGACCGGCAAGGCCTACATCACCGAACTCGCAGCCTTCCTGCCCAACGCGCCGGTAGAGAACGAACGCATGGAGCAGGTGCTGGGCCTGATCAACGGCAAGCCCTCGCGAGCGCGTCGAATCATCCTGCGCTCCAATGGCATCAAGACCCGGCACTACGCCATGGAGCCGGACACCGGCCGCATCACCCATACCAACGCAGAGCTCACCGCCGAAGCCATCCGCAAGCTGGCCAACGGCCGCTTCAAGCTGCATCACATCGACCTCTTGGCCTGCGGCACCACTTTCGCCGACCAGCTGGTGCCGAGTCATACCAACATGGTGCACGGCGAGCTCGGCATCCCACCCTGCGAGAACGTCTCCACCTCCGGCGTGTGCATCAGCAGCACCGCGGCGCTCAAGTACGCCATGATGGGCGTGAAGAGCGGCGAGTTCAGGAACGCGGTGAGCGCCGGCTCCGAGACCCCCTCCTCGGTGATGCACGCGCGCAACTTCGAACCGGAGACCGATGCCCAGATCGCGGCCTTGGCAGGCGACGGCATCGTGGCTTTCCAGAAGGATTTCATCCGCTGGATGCTCTCGGACGGCGCCGGCGCGGCGCTGGTGCAACCCACGCCCTCCGATCACGGCTTGTCGCTGCGCATCGACTGGATCGTGGGCCGCACCTATGCCAGTGAACAACCGGCCTGCATGTACGGCGGTTCCGAGAAGATGGAAGACGGCCGGCTCAAGGGCTGGCCCAGCTACGAACCGAAGCAGTGGGCGGAACGCTCGGTGTTCACCCTCAAGCAGGACGTGAAGCAGCTCAACGAACACGTGATGCCCTATACCGTGCAGCGTCCGCTGCAGGAGATCCCGGAGCTGAAGGCCCTGGATCCCAAGAGCATCACCTGGTTCGTGCCCCACTATTCCTCGCACTACTTCCGCGACAAAGTGTACGAACACATGCTGAAGGCGGGCTTCGATATCCCGCAGGAGCGCTGGTTCACCAACCTCTATCAGAAAGGCAACACCGGCGCCGCCTCCGTCTACATCATCCTGGAAGAGTTGTTCCACTCCGGGAAGCTCAGGGCCGGCGACCGTATCCTTTGTTATGTGCCGGAAAGCGGCCGTTTCAGCACCGCCTGGATCCATCTGACTGCGGTGGGTCCTGACGGCGCATGAAGAAGGCCGAGGTCCCACAGCAGAACGCCAAGGCCTTCATGGGCCACAGCAAACTCCTGTACGCAGTGGACGAGCAGGGCCAGTACGCGCCGGCGCCCTGCAACGGCTGGGAAGCGGAAGAGATTGTGCTGGATCAGGCCATCGCAGAATACGTACGGCTCGCTGCCGACGCCTGGAGCCGCGCCAAGGCTGGCACCGCCTCGAGTCTCGAATACCACATGTTCAAGCAGCGCATGGACGTGGTGCTCCTGGCCCAAAGCACCGGCTTCTTCAAATGGCGGGTACGCCGCGACTTGCGGCCCGGCGCCTTCCAGAGACTCTCTATCGCGCGACGTGAGCGCTATAGCGATGCCCTGGGACTGACACCCGCCCAGCTCGGCACGCTGCCGGATCAGGCTTGAACGCCGCTGCCGCGACGGTGGTGCCCTTCGAGCACCGGCAGAGCGCCCATTGCGAGAGCGGCGTCATCTCCTCCCTGTTGCGCCACCACGGCGTGCCCATGTCTGAGCCGATGGCCTTCGGCATCTCCGCGGGACTGGGCTACGCCTATCTGCCATTCATGAAGTTCGGCGGGCTGCCCCTGTTCGCCTATCGCATGCCGCCCGGCTTTATCATCCGCGGCCTCACCCGGCGTCTCGGCATCAAGATGTACATGAAGAAGTTCCGGGAGCCCGCCGCCGGTACCCGCGCCCTGGACATGCATCTGACGCAGGGCCGCGCCGTGGGCATCCAGACTTCGGCCTATTGGCTCTCGTATTTCCCGCCGGATATGCGCTTCCACTTCAACGCCCACAACCTAGTGGTCTACGGTAAGCGCGACGATCAGTATCTGATCAGCGATCCCGTCATCGACATCCTGGTGGAATGCGAAGCGAGTGCCCTGGAGAAGGCACGTTTCACCCGCGGCGTCTTGGCCCCCAAGGGCCTGCTCTACTATCCCGAGTACATCCCCAAGCAGATGGACATCCCCGGCGCCATCCGCAAGGGCATCCTCTTCACCACCGGCATGATGTTGTACGTGCCACTGCCCATCATCGGCACCCGTGGTATCCGCCTGGTATCACACAAGATCCGCAATCTCGACCCGCGTGCACTCGCCCACAACAAGCTGCTGTTGGGCCACATCGTGCGCATGCAAGAAGAGATCGGCACCGGCGGCGCGGGCTTCCGCTTCATCTATGCCTACTTCCTGCAGGAAGCGGCGGAGGTGCTGGATAAGCCGAAGCTCAAGGAGCTGGCGACGCGCCTCACGGACACGGGCGACGAATGGCGGCACTTTGCGCTGAATGCCGCCAAGATGTGTAAGGACCGGATGCCCATGGACTATGGGCTCTTGGCGAACCAGCTGGCGGCGATCGCCGACCAGGAAGAAGCGATCTACCGGGAACTACGGGCGGAAGTGAAATAACTCCCAGCCTCGGTCCGCATCGCCATCCGCCAGCACGCACTCCTTCCCAACCATCAGCCTCGCCGTGATATCGGCACCAGCCACGCTGTCGTGGGAAGGTCCGCTGGTCTCAGGCAGCAGCCCAGCAGCTGCGTTATTGAGACTCTTCACGCCCTGTCGTTCCAGGCGCATCCCTGCGTCGGCACTGGACTGCAATAACAACCAGTGGCTGCCTTCCGCTACGGGTGCATCTGCCGCCAGGCCTTGGCGGCGGCGATAGGCAGTGACAGGCAAGGTCACTTCTTCCACCACACCCACCAGGGCCTCGCTCAGCACGCCTGCCTCAAGGTCCGTGACTGCTGCCGCCAAGACCGCCTGGAAACTCGCGCCCTGGCGGGAGATGAACAGGTTCTGACCCCTGAGCCCCAGGTTCTTGGCGACGTAATATCCTGCACTGTTACCTAGAGTGTTGATGAAGTTGAAAGGCTTGGGGGTGAGCCGGTCGCGGACCAGCTGTTCCTGAGTCGCGATGTTGTTGCTCATGGGCCCGAAACACGAGCCCAGATACAGACCGCAATCCGACGCCAAAGTCTTGCCAGCGACACAGCGGCCGGTACCGAGGAGAGCCAACTGGATGAAACGATCCACACGCCGGAAGTGTTCGCGGCACAGGGGCTGCAGCGCTTCGTCCAAGGATGGCAGGGTTTCGCCGTCCTGCAATGCATGCAGATAGTGACTGACAGCGGCTATACGGATCATGGCCGCTCCAGGATCAGCACGGTGTTGTTGCCGCCGAAACCGAAGTGGTTCAGCAGATAGTGGCCTGCGGGCGCAGTCGCAGTGCGCGCCAGGGGTCCGACACCCAACTCTGGATCGGGAGTGAAAGGCTCCACTGCTGCCGGCAACACGCCGCGACGTAGCGCTCCGGCATAGAGCACCAGTTCATTCACTCCGCAGGCGCCGAGGGTATGGCCGAGGTAGGGTTTCAATACCGAGAGCGCCGGTACCGCGTCGAACACACGCCGCAGTCCTAGGGCTTCCGCGGTATCGCCGCTGGGAGTGGCCGTGCCGTGGGCGCGGATGCCGCAGACATCTTTGGCCTCGATACCGGCAACCGCGAGAGCTTGGCGCAGCGCCGCGGCTACGGAAGCGCCGTCCGGGTTAGCGGTGGTGACGCTGAAGGTATCGCAGTTGCTGGCTCCGCCTCGCAACAGGAGTTCGCCTTCGCGAGGCTCGGCCGAGAGCAACACCGCACTGATGCCTTCTCCCAATACGATGCCGCTGCGGGCCGCGTCGAAGGGGCGCACCCGGTCCGCCAGGAGTTGCAGCCCGGAGAAGCCGCTCATGGTAGTGCGGTTGGCGAGTTCCGCTCCCACCACCAACGCGTGCCGGTAGCGACCGATATGCATGGCTCTGACCGCCCCCAGGAGCGCGTTGGCGGATGCAGTACAGGCGGTGTTATAAGTGAAGCTCGCAGCCTCGGAACCGGCGGCGCTACGGACCAAGTCTGCGAGATAGCCGTAGCCGGCACTGGGCATGGAGATGGCGGCCGCCGGGTCCTGCGCCAGAGCCATGGCGTAGCCGGCTTCCGAGAGCGCGATGGAGAAGCAGGAAGAGCCCAGGAATACCGGCAGATCACGGCATTCTGTGGCCGTGAGCCCCGCTTCCGCCAGCGCTGCCCGCACTACCTCCGGGAGCAGGCGTTCGAAACGCTGTGGGTCGAAGAGCACTGCACCGTCTTCGATGCGGCGATAGGTGAGAGTCGCAGGCTCAGTGAGATCCTCGAGCGTGACTTGGATGGCGGGCTTGCCGCCCGTGAGCAGCGAAGACACACAGGTCTCGGCATCGGCGCCTAAGGCGCACTGCAGGCCGACTCCGCGGATGCCGACGGGACGCATCAGCCGGCGAGGATGAAATCGGCGAGGCTGTTCACGGACTTGAGGGCCGCGCGGGTCTCCTTGCCGCCGTCGATGCGCTTGCCGTACTTTTGCTTCACCGCCAGCGCTATCTGCAGCGCATCCAGGGAGTCCAGATCCAGGCGGCCGGAGCTGCCGATGAGGATGTCGTCGTCACCGATCTGGCTGGGATCGACGTGGTTCTTCTGGCACTCATCGATGATGAGCTGCTTCAGTTCCAGTTTGAGGGCGTCGCGGTCCATACGGTTCAGCTCCGGCGACGCAGGTTGAGTCTCGCGGCCGCAAGCCCGAGACAGACGAGACCGAATACCAGGAGCCGCAGAGCCCAGGGTGCTGCCATGCGCAGATCCCCCTGGCGCAGGAACACATCCAGGAAACCTTCCAGGCCCCAGGACATGGGTGAGTACAGGCTGACAGCCTGCATGGCCACCGGCATCACGAAGCGCGGCACCATGATGCCGCCGACGGCAGCCATCAAGAGGTTAGCGACACCGGTGAAGATGGTGGCCTGCTCGGCGGTGGAGACCAGGTTCGCCACCAGCAGCGCGTAGGAGACGGCAGCGAAACTGGCGGCGAGCGCCATCATGCACAGCGCTGCTGGCGCGTGGCCAAGTTCCAGGCGTCCGCCGCCCAACAATGGCACCAGCCAGACGCCCACCGCCAGCATCAACACCGCTTGCAGCAGGGTGATGCCGAGATAAGGCACGAGCTTGCCCAGGAGCAGCCGCACTGGACTCATGCCCATGCTGCGCAGCCGCGCATAGGTGCCCTGCTGGCGCTCCTGCACCCAGGTGGTGGACAGGGGGATGGCGATGAAGAACATGGCGAACAGGAGCCAGGCCGGTACGTTCTGCTGTACCGAGGAGGGCCGCGCACCCGCGGCATATAAGGAATCAGCATGCAAGAGCTTCTGCGCCCCCGCGGGATCGGGCAGGGATACGCCCAAGATACCCAGGCGCTTGCTGAGATAGAGTTCTGCCAGGAGACCTTGCAGCCGCGCGGTGAAGAGCTCCGACACTGCGGGCTCCACGCTGGGACCCGATTGCAGCTGTATGGCCAGGGGTGCGATGCCATCTAGCGCTGCACCGAAGCCCTTGGGGATCAGCACCAGGAACTGCGCCTTGTCTGCGTGCACCGCGTCCCGCAGCGTGTCTACCGGTTCGACACTCTGTTCCCGCTTCAGTTCCGGCGCAACGGCGAGCTGCTGCACCAAGCCCTGGCTCGCAGGACTCTGGTCCTGGTCCACCAGGTAATAACTCAAGCTCACGGCCTGGTCTGCAGCGAAGCGGCCTTGCAGGGCCAGCGACATCACCAGGATGAAAGCCGCCGGCATCAGGAATAGCAGCGCGAGAGCATGCCAGTCCCGTATCAATAACATCAGTTCCTTGCGGATGAGGGCGACGATGACCATCTCAGTCCCTCAGGCGTCGGCCGGTGAGATGCAGGAACACTTCTTCCAGGTTGCGCTGGCCCGGGTGGGCTTTGAGCAACTCGTCGAGCGTACCGCGGGCCAAGAGCTTGCCTCCATCCAGTACCCCGATGCTGTCACAGAGTTGCTGCACCTCATCCATATAGTGGGAGGTGTAGACCACCGTGGCGCCCTCAGCATTCAAGCGCTTGATCGCGTCCAAGATGAACTGCCGGGACTGGGGATCGATGCCTACAGTGGGCTCGTCCAGGAACAGCAGTCGCGGTCGGTTGAGCAGACCGATGGCGAGGTTGAGACGCCGCTTCAGACCGCCGGAGAGATGTTCGGCGCGGGTGGAAGCGAAGGACTCGAGGTCGGCGACTGCCGAGACTTCCTGCAATCTCGCGTCGAGTTCGGCACCGCCCAGAGACAAGGCGCCACCGAAGAAGCGCAGGTTCTCGCCGACCGTCAGGCGCGGATAGAAAGCGTAATCCTGGGGCACCAGGGCGCTGAAGCCCTGGACCATGCGCATGCCAGTCGGCAAGGCTTCGCCGCCGATGCTGATAGCGCCGGCGCCAGGTTGCAATAGCCCGGTGAGGATAGAGATGAGGGTGGTCTTGCCGGAACCGTTGGGTCCCAGGAGGCCGAACAGGCTCCCGGCTTTGACCTGCAGCGAGAGTCCCTGCAAGGCATCGCGCTCCGCGCCTGGATAGCGGAAGCTGAGGCTTTGCACCTCGATCACGCGCGCTTCCCCGTCATGTGCACCCGGACCTCTGTGGACCCTCGACCCCCGGCCAATTTAGCATGACTATCGGCGTGTTATGGTTCGGGGACCCCAGCCGGATGCACGCCTTGGACTTCGATACGCAGATCCTGCTCAGCGAATTCGACCCCGGCTCCCATGCGGCGCGGGAACGCTCACTGCTGCCCCGACTCGCGCCACAGGAGCAGGCCCGTTACCGGAGTTTCAGCGCCGAAGCGCGCCGGCACTCCTGGCTCGCAGGGCGGGAACTTCTGCGCGTGGCGGTGGAACGGGCTCTCGGCACGGTGGATGCAGCGGCGCTGCTGACCGAAGACAGCGGTGGTGTGCGTTATGCGTCAGGCGGTGTGCATCTCAACCTCAGCCATAGCGGAGACTGGTTTGCCGCGGCAGTAGCGCCGATCCCGGTGGGTGTGGACATCGAGCGAGTCCGACTCCGCGCCGTGACTGCCCAGGCAGAACGGGTATTCTGCGCCAACGAAGCAGCGAGCCTCGCCCGCGAAGCCGATCCCCTTACCGCTTTCTATCGTCTATGGACCCTTAAGGAAGCCGCCTGCAAGGCGGTGGGGCTCACGGTCTGGGATGCCTTGCAACGGGTGTGCTTCGACCTGGAGCGCGGCCGCTGCAGCCTCTCGCCGCCGTTCCCGGGCGGCCCGTGGCGTTTCATGCACGGGGCTTTTGAGCCTGGCTGGCGCATCGCCCTGGCCCTGCAGGGCATGAGTGGCACGCCCAAAATCAGTTGCTGGCGCCGACATGGTGGGACTTGGGAAATGCATGCTCTCGAAGCTCTGAGCTTCGTAGCGGACCATTGAGACTACGCATTATCATCATGCCCATGCTGCGCAAGATACTCGATCACCTCCGCTGGTATGAGCCACGCATCGCGGTACTCTGGGCCCTGATCACACTGGCGGGTTGGCTAGCTTTCGACTGGTCGCTCTTGTGGCCTGGGTTGGTGGCGCTGATACTGATGGCCATCGCCGTGGACAGCGTTATACGGCCCAGCTCCAATTGGTTCATCACCACTATCAGTCATGGCCTACGCGGCAAGCGGCAGGTCGCCCTCAGTTTCGACGACGGTCCTGATGCCATCATCACCCCGCTGGTGCTGGATGAACTCAAGCGCCACAGCGCCCGCGCCAGTTTCTTCGTCATCGGCCAGGCCCTGACTCAGCATCCAGAACTGGGACGGCGCATCGTGGCGGAGGGCCATGTGATCGCCAACCATTCCTGGCAGCACTCTTACATGCAGAACTTCCACCTGCGCCGCTGGCAGAACGAGGAACTCAAGCGTTGCGAGAGCAGCATCGAGGCGATTACCGGGCGCCCTTCCCTGCGGCTGTACCGCCCACCAGTGGGTATGAAGACTGCCGATCAAGCCCGCGCTGCCAGGGACCTGGGCTTGAAAGTGGTGGCCTGGTCGGTACACAGCCGCGACACAGTGGCGCCGGACCCTACGGCCATCGCCCGCCGCGTACTGCGGAAGGTACGGGGCGGCGACATCATCCTGTTGCACGACGGCGATCGTGTACCTGGACGGCGCAGGACTTGCCCGGAGGCGCTACGGTTGATCCTCATCGGGCTGCGCGAGAAGGGCCTGGACTGCGTCACGCTGACGGAACTTCTGGGTCCGAACCCTTAAGATACGGGCCCTAACCCTTGCCAGCCCGGCTGGAAGCAGTAACATAGCGTAACAGTCGCCGAAATGAGCTATTTTCGGGACGGACTACGGGGACGCCGGGTTCCG
Organism: Gammaproteobacteria bacterium; assembly: GCA_036500225.1. Lineage (GTDB taxonomy): Bacteria > Pseudomonadota > Gammaproteobacteria > Natronospirales > REEB76 > DASUBN01. The sequence goes on along the minus strand of DASYCJ010000051.1, from coordinate 4,128 downwards.
GCACGGCACACATATAAGATAGAGAGCGCATATGCTCCCACAAGACGTATTCAAATCCCTCAAAGACACACTGGTCGAGCAGTTCGACATCGATCCGGCCAAGATCACGCCGGAGGCGCGTCTCGCTGAGGACCTGGACCTGGACAGCATCGACGCCGTCGACATGATCATCAAGCTCCAGGAGATGACCGGCCGCAAGGTCAGCCCCGAGGACTTCAAGAGCGTGCGCACCGTCGGTGACGTGCAGCAGGTGATCGAGAAGCTCTTGGCGACCCCGGCGTCTTGAGCCCGCCCATCCGCCCCATACCGTCCAGTCACCTCCCATGGCCTCCGCCACCCCTTCTATAGGTATGCGTCCGTGAACCGACGCGTCGTTGTCACCGGCTTCGGCGGCATCACCGCCCTCGGTCATGACTGGCGGAGTATCGCCGCCGGCCTGCGCAGCAACCGTTCCGGCGTGGTGCGCATGCAGGAGTGGGACAAACTCGACGAGCTCGGCAGCAAGCTGGCGGCGCCAGTGGCGCCCTATGAGTTGCCCCCCCACTATGACCGCAAGGTGCGTCGCAGCATGGCGCCGGTGGCGATCATGTCCACCCGTGCCAGCGAGATGGCACTGGAAGACGCCGGCCTCATCGGCGACCCTGTCCTCAAGTCCGGCATGACCGGCATCGCCTACGGCGCCTGTGCCGGCGGCGCCGAGGCCACCATGGCCTTCGGCCGCATGGGCGAGCATCGGAGCCTGCGTGGACTCACTTCCAACACCTACGTGCAGATGATGAGCCACACCGGTGCCGTGAACATCGGTCTGTTCTTCGGCATCACCGGCCGGGTGATCCCGTCCACCAGTGCCTGTACCTCCGGCAGCCAGGGCATCGGCTTCGCCTACGAGACCATCAAACACGGGCAGCAGACGGTGATGATCGCCGGCGGCGCGGAAGAGCTCAGCATGGGCCCGACCGCGGTATTCGACACCCTGTTCGCCGCCAGCCGCCGCAACGATGCGCCCCATACCGCGCCGCGACCCTTCGATAAGCACCGCGATGGCCTGGTGATCGGTGAAGGCGCTGCGACTCTGATCCTCGAGGACTTGGAGCATGCCAGAGCCCGCGGCGCGCGCATCTACGCCGAGGTGAAAGGCTTCGGCACCAACAGCGACGGCGCGCACATCACCCAACCGCAGATGGAAACCATGGCGCGGGTGATGGAATTGGCATTGGAAGACGCCGGCCTGCCGGCATCCGCCATCGGTTATGTGAATGCCCACGGCACCGCCACGGATCGGGGTGACATTGCGGAATCCATCGGCACCCACAAGGTGTTCGGCAGCAAGATGCCCATCAGTTCCCTGAAGGGTCACTTCGGCCACACCCTCGGCGCCTGCGGCTCCCTGGAGGCCTGGCTCAGCATCGAGATGATGCGTGACGGCTGGTTCGCCCCTACCCTCAATCTGGATGAGTTAGACCCGGCCTGCGCCGAACTCGATTACATCACCGGCAGCGTGCGCGCACTCCAGACCGAGCACGTCATCAGCAACAACTTCGCCTTCGGCGGCATCAATACCGCACTCATCTTCAAACGTTGGTCTTGAGACCATCACGCAAGAGACGCCCACGAACAAGCTCATACTCTGTCTCGCCCTGCTCCTGCTGCAAGGCTGCGCCACCATCATGGGCAGCGAGACCCAGCATGTCGCCGTGACCAGCGTGCCGCCGGGAGCGGACGTCACGATCGTGGACGAGGCCGACATCACCAAGTTCCAGGGCCAGACTCCCACCGATGTGACCCTGCCCAAGACCACCGACCACTACTTCGGCGGCAAATCCTATACCGTGAGCATCGCCAAGCCGGGTTTCGCCACCCAGACCGTCGAGATCACCCACCGTCTCAGCAACTGGTGCGAGTTCGGCAACATATTCCCGGCCGGACCCCTCGGCTACTTCGCGATAGACCCCTTCAACCGCGGCATGTATCTCTTGGATCCCCAGGCCATAGACGTGAACCTCAGCCCCGCATAGGCTGGCAGCACCAGCCCCTGACGCCCTAAGCTGCGGCGGGGCTTACTGCTAGAATGGGTCGCCTCTGGACCCTCATCTGGCCTATGCAAAAGCCCGCCGACGAGAACAACACCGACTTCGGTTACCAGCGCGTCGGCATCGACGAGAAGGCCGGGCGCGTACGCCAGGTATTCGAGTCCGTAGCGGGCAACTACGACCTGATGAACGACCTGATGTCCCTGGGTGTGCATCGTCTGTGGAAGCGTTTCACCCTGGGACAGACGGGACTCAGGCCCGGCCAACAGGCGCTGGACGTGGCGGGCGGCAGTGGCGACCTGGCTCGCGGCATGGCAGATCAAGTAGGCGAGACCGGCAAAGTCTGGCTCACGGACATCAACCCGGCGATGTTGGAGCAGGGCCGCGCCAAGCTCATCGATGCTGGCCTGTCCGCCAATGTGCAATACGCCCTCGCTGATGCGGAAGACCTGCCCTTCGAGTCCGCGAGCTTCCAGTGCGTCACCATCGGCTTCGGCCTGCGCAACGTCACCCACAAGCAGAAAGCTCTGGAGAGCATGTTCCGGGTACTGAAGCCCGGCGGCCGCCTCTTGGTGCTGGAGTTCTCCCATCCCACGGTACCCGGCCTGAAGCCTCTGTACGACAGTTACTCCTTCAAAGTCCTGCCCTGGCTCGGCAAAGTGGTGGCGAAGGACGAGGCGAGCTATCGCTACCTGGCGGAGTCCATCCGCATGCACCCCGATCAGGAGACCCTCAAGGGCATGATGCAGAGCGCGGGCTTCGGCCGCTGCGACTACTTCAACCTCTCGGGCGGCATCGTGGCCCTGCACCGAGGTTACAAGCTGTGAGCGCGCTGCCCTTCGCCAGCCTCATCGCCGCGGCTGTACAGACTGCGCTCGATGCTTCCCTGAAAGGTTCGAGTGCAGCCCGCGCCGATCTCAAGAAGCTCGATGGCAAGGTGATCCGCCTGGAACTCATCGGCCTGCCCCTGGTGCTGCACTTCCTGGCGGAAGACGGCCGCCTCACGGTGGCAGCGGACTATCACGGCACCCCGGATATCACGGTGCGGGCGCCGGCCGCTTCGCTCATGGCCTCAGCCCTGAAACGCGATAGCGAAGCAGTGCCCCGTGGCATGCAGGTGAGCGGCGACGCGGAGACCGCCCAGGTGTTCTCGCGACTGCTCAAGAATGCGGACCTGGATTGGGAAGAGTTGCTTGCGCGGCGCGTCGGTGACGTGGCGGCCCGGCATATCGGCAACGCGGTGCGTGGTCTCGTGGGCTGGAGCCGCGATGCAGCTTCACGCCTAGGCCAGGATGTAGCTGACTATCTCCATTATGAAAGCCATGATCTGCCGCCGCGCCACGAAGTGCAGGGCTTCCTGAGCGACGTGGACCGCCTGCGAGACGATGCAGAACGTTTCACGGCACGGCTCAAGCGCGTGGAATCCAGGATCAAACCATGATTCGCCCGCGTCAGGCCTGGCGCCTGTGGCGCGTGAACTGGGTGTTGATGCGCCATGGTCTGGGCGAGATAGTGCTAGCCACGCACCTATTCCGGCCTATTCGTTTCATCGTCTACTTCAACCCTTTCTATTGGACCCGCGACAAGTCCATCAGCCGCGGGGAGCGTATCCGCCTGTCGCTGGAGGAACTCGGCCCCGTGTTCGTGAAATTCGGCCAGGTGCTCTCCACCCGCCGAGACCTCCTGCCCCTCGATATCGCCGACGAGCTGGCCAGGCTCCAGGACCGGGTACCGCCTTTCCCGGGCGCGCAAGCCCGCGCCATGGTGGAAGAATCTTTAGGCAAGCCGGTCACGGAGCTCTTCCTCAGTTTCGATGAGACCCCGCTCGCCTCCGCATCTATCGCCCAGGTGCATGCGGCCAAGCTCAAAGACGGACGTGAGGTGGTGGTGAAGGTACTGAGGCCCGGCGTGGAGCAGCGCATCCGCGCTGATCTCGACGTGCTGTATATCGTGGCGGGCCTGGCAGAAGCCTACTGGCGCGACGGCCGGCGCCTGCGGCCTCTGGAAGTGGTGCAGGAATACGAGAAGACCGTGCTGGATGAGCTGGATCTGGTGCGGGAAGCCGCCAATGCCGCCCAACTCAAGCGCAACTTCGAGG
>DASYCJ010000050.1:0-11677 GCA_036500225.1 Gammaproteobacteria bacterium | reverse complement strand
GCCAGGAGCAGCAGACCGAGCGCCATCAGCGCCGTGATGGTATTGAACAGCCAGTCGGAGTGACGCTTGGACAGGTGGGTATCGAAAGCGTGGCCTTGTGGCGCGCCGTACTTGACGGCCCAATCCGTCACCGGGCACCGCATGCCGAAACCGACATAGACGCAGACTTCCACGGCCAACAAGGCCAGAGCGATCCAGAGCCAGAGGCTGTACGCCCCGGTGATGCCGGCATAGAGCAGGATGCAGGTACATATCATCAGCACCACGTAGATGGCGGCGTGCAGGATGCGAATCGCTCTCAACGTCTGTGCATCGTTCACGTGTCGCCCCTCTGCTTCTGCCGAGACCGATACTAGCTGCAAATCCTCCGCTCAATCCAGCTTGGGACTCTAACCCCGTAACCGTCGCTAATCCGACCCATATGGATCGCGCGTCTTGCGGATTGATTCTCAGCAAATCGCAAATGGACGTCGGACACTGCGGGCCAGACCGTCATCATCCATCCCGAGGAGATCCTTCGATGGCCGAACACAGCAGCACACATAATCCGGACGAAGTCGCCAAGCAGCACCGCCACATCCAGGCAGACGTGGATCGCAAGGACGAAGAGCATAAAGGCGAGAAGCACAAGAAGCACGCCATGCAGGCGGGCGTACGCGAGTATCCGAGCTCCTTCCCCAAGCAACACCATAAGAAACCCGGTCACGAGGCCAAGATTGATCCGCAGCCCATGTACGAGGCCCCCGGCTACAAGGGCTCGGAGAAGCTCCAGGACATGGTGGCCATCGTCACCGGCGCCGATTCCGGCATCGGTCGCGCCGTGGCGGTGCTATATGCGCGGGAAGGTGCGGACGTGGCGATCGTGTACCTGAACGAACATGAAGATGCGGAAGAGACCAAACGCGCCGTGGAGAAGGAAGGGCGCAAGGCCATCGTCATCAGCGGCGATATCCGCGACCAAGGCTTCTGCAAGCGCGCCGTGGACAAGACCCTGAAGGAGTTCGGCAAGCTGGACATCCTGGTGAACAACGCCGGTTTCCAGATCCACAGCACCAAGTTCGAGGATGCGACCGCTGAAGCTCTCGACATGCACATGAAGACCAACCTGTACGGCACTTTCTTCATGACCCAGGCGGCGGTGCCGCATCTCAAGAACGGCAGCTCCATCATCGTCACCGGCTCAGTGACCGGCCTGGTGGGCAACGGCGACCTGCCCATCTACGCCGCCACCAAGGGGGGGCTGCATATGTTCGCCCGCTCCCTGTCGGAGAACCTTCTGGACCGGGGCATCCGGGTGAACGCCGTGGCGCCGGGGCCGGTGTGGACGCCCCTCAACCCCTCGGACAGCGGCGGCGAGGACGTAGAGAAGTTCGGCCAGGCCACGCCCATGAAACGTGCGGCCCAACCGGAGGAACTGGCGCCGGCCTATGTTTTCCTGGCGGCGCCCAGCTGCTCCAGCTACATCACCGGCGAGATCCTGCCGGTGATCGGCGGCTATTCCGGCGGCTGATCCGCGTCGAAGGCGACGCAGCCCGGCGCGGAAGCGCCGGGCTTTTTCGTGGTCGAGACAGCCTCGCAGTTTTGTCGGCTGCTTCGCAGAATCTGTCCCTTGCACTCACATAATCGAAGCATCCACCCTATAGAAGGAACGCTCCCATGGCAGGCAAGAAGAAACGTAAACGCAAGTATTCGAAGAGCGCCAGCAGCGAAGTCGGCCGCGAACTGCACCGCGCCAAACGCGGCAACGCCAAGAGCGGCAAGGGCCGCCACGGCAAGGTGAAGAGCCGCAAGCAGGCCATCGCCATCGGTCTGTCCAAGGCCCGCAAGAAGGGGAAGAAAGTCCCGCGCAAGAAAAAGAAGAAGTGACCAAGGGGCGGCTGCCGCCACATTCCGGCTTGTGGCGACAGCCCCGAGATAGACCGGATATAAGCTGATACCCGGTACTCGCCCTGACTGCGGCGGCGCCTACGCGTCGCCGGCTTAAAGACTCCGATCAGCCCCGCGCCGCGTGATGCCGGCTGCCGTTGCCGCGGACCGTACGGCTGGCGCGCTGCTTGAACAGCGAACTGGGCTTGGGCGCCTTGCTCCGGTGCGAGGCCTTGCTCGCCATCTGGTCCAGCAGTTCTAGCTTGCGGCGCAACAGCTTGGTTCCCAGGTCTTGCATGTCCACGCCGGAGGCTCGGGCCTTGGGGAACATCTTGGTCTCCTCTTCCTTCACGTGGTGCGTGGTGTACTCGCACATCACCTGCACACGGGCGTCGAACTCCTCGCCTTCGGGTGCCGATTCCACCTCGGTGATCAAACGCTTCAGGCTGGCATGCTCCACCCGCGCTTCCGGCACCAGCTCCTTGTCCTTGGCCTTGAGGGCCTTCTTCACTGCCGGGTAGAAGAGGTCTTCCTCGATGCGCATGTGCACGCTCAAGGCCAGGCAGAGCTGGCCGACGATCTCCTTCTTCTTGGCGGCAGCCTTGGCCTTGAAGAACTTCTTGTAGAGCTTGGTGGCTTCCTGATGATCCGCTTTGAGCAGGGCCACTGCGTCCTTCGGCTTATCCTCGGACTTGGCGGCTTCGAACATCTTGGCGGTGACCTGGGAACGGAGATTGTTCTGGGTATGCATGGTGCCCTCGCGTTGCGGGTGGGACAGAGATGATGAGGCTAAGCAAGATAGAGTCTTCGCGCGGCAGCGGCTGTGCACCGCTGCTCAATTCCACGCAACCAGTGATGTGCCATCGGGAGTGTCTGTCGCAAGAGCGAAGTAGCTTCAGGTCGCTACCTGAGGCACATCACGTTTCATCTGGATGAGCAGCGCGTCACACCATCCGCATACGGTGCGGCCACAATGGCGAACATCCCACGCTATTACAGTGACATGGCCTCAAGGGCCGTGGTGGGACGACCGTCTCCGCGATGCAGGGCAGCCAACGCGGAGGCGTCCATAAGGACGGTAGCCCGTAACAGGAGTCGACCCATGAATCAGGAAAATGAGCACAGCAACCCGAGCGTCGAGAGCCCCGGCAGCCAGGAGCAAGGCGACAACAGCGTCGAAGCCGCAGGTTCCTCCCAGGACAAGAATGCCCAGCGCAGCGGTGGCGACCAGAGCCACAGCGGCAGCAACAAGAACGCCCCGGGCTCGAACTACGGCTCGGATGATTCGACCGAAGACCGCAGCAGCGCCCACAGCGGTTCCAAAGCCACCGGTGCCGCCAGTGACAAGGAAGCCCAGCGCAAGGGCGGTGAGCACAGCCATAGCGGCAGCAGCAAGAGCGCTTCGTCCAACCAGTCAGACGAGTCCGGCAGCCAGGGCAGCGACCAGGGCAGCCGTTGATCTGAGAAGATCAGCAAGTTGAGTAGATGAAGAGGCCGGGTAGCGAGAGTCACCCGGCCTCCTTCTTTCCGGTCTTGTGGCGACGATAGTACTCTGGTACCTTGGTACCTCGTTACCCATCCTGCGGCCCGATATGCGCGTCCCTCCGTCTCTCCCGGGTCTGACTCTGCTGTCGGCCGCCCTATGGAGCAGCAGTGCCATGTCCGCAGCCCCCGCCTCCCAGATAGCGAGTTTCCACTTGGATGCCCCGCTGGCCCAGGTCTTGCCTCTGTTCACGGCGGAAGGAGAACGTGTCTGGGCGCCCGGTTGGGACCCGGAGATCCTCAGCGGCCAAGGTGAGCGCGGCAGTGTGTTCCGCACCCGCGGCCACGATGGCATCGAGACCACCTGGATCGTCACGGAATTTAGCCCCTCGCAGGGCCGCGCCAGCTATGCTCGGCTGAAGGAAGGTTCGAACATGGGCCTGGTGGATGTGGTCTGCTCCACGCCTGCGGGCGGTGGCACCGATGTGAGCGTTCGCTACACCGTCACGGGCACCAGTCCGGAGGGTATCCGCTTCGTGGATGAGTTCCTGAGACCGGACAGCTATCGGGCGATGATCGAAGAGTGGCACACCGCCACTGCCGCCGCCGTAGCGACGCATAAAGGCCGCGGCCAGGGCTGACGGTCTTCATGCATCCGGACGGGAAGGACTTAGGGCCGCAGCATGGTGCGGGCGGGCTCCTCAGTCAGGTTGCGGCGGATCTCAGCGGCCCCCGGCGTATCCGGCAGGGCCTTGTCCATGTTCTGCATGTACTTTTCGTTGCGCTTGGGCGGCAGCAGCGGTTCATTTGGATCCACCACCGCCTCGATGAGTGCCGCGCCCTCGAAGCCCAGGGCCTCCTCGGCGATGCGCGGGCAATCCGCTCCCTGCTCCACGTGCCAGGCCTTGATGCCGCAAGCCTCTGCGACCTTCACGAAGTCTATGGGCTCGAGTGCGCATTCGTACTCGGGGTTACCCAGGAACATCATCTGTTCCCACTTGATCTGGCCCAGCATGCCGTTCTTGATCAACACGATCTTGATGGGCAGCCGGTAGCGGGAGATGGTGGCGAGCTCGCCCATGAGCATGCTCAAGCCCCCGTCACCGACGAAGGCCACCACCTGGCGGCCCGGATGGGCCACGGCCGCGGCGATCGCATAGGGGATGGCGCAGGCCATGGATGCCGAGAGGCCGGAGCCACCGTACATCTGATGCGATTTGGCGGTGACGTAGCGGGCCATGAGCCCGGTATTGTGGCCTGAGTCCCAGACCACGATGGCATCGTCCGCCAGGCGGTCTCCCACTTCGCTGACGATGCGCCCGGGAGGCATGGGCATCGTGTCCCGCGCTGCCGTGTCGTGCAGGAGTCCGCGCCAATGGCGCGCCGATTCCTGCGCATGTTCCAGGAAGGCCCGGTCCTCCTTGCGCTCCAGGCGCTCGTTGAGCGCGGCCAGCGTGGCGCGAGCATCGCCCACCAAACCCACTTCCGCTGGGAAGCGCAGCCCGATGCGCGTCGGGTCCCGGTCGATCTGCACGCCGCGGGCCTGGCCGGGCTTGGGGTAGTACTCGATATAGGGGAAGGTGGAACCGACGATCAGCAGCGCATCGCAATCCTCCAGGGCTTCCTGGCTGGGGCGCGTGCCCAGGAGGCCGAGGCCGCCGGTGGTGAAAGGATGATCGTCCGCCACCAGACCCTTGCCGCGCAGGGCTTTGACGATGGGCGCGCCCAGGAGCTCCGCGGTGCGGGTGACCTCCGCTGCCGAGCCCAAGGCACCCTGCCCCGCGAGGATCACCACGCGCTGCGCCGAGTTCAGCACTGCGGCGGCCCGCTCAATCTCGCTCGCCGGCGCGCGGCGCTCGCCGCTCTCCGGCACCAACGATGCGTGATGAGGCTTGTTGCGATCGGAGGGCTTGTCCGCCTGCTCCTTCTCCTCCTGCACGTCTACGGGCATGGCCACGTGGCCCACGCCCCGGTAGCCCAGAGCGTGCCGGCAGGCGAGGCTGACGATGTTCTCCACGTGTTTGGCGCCCATCACGCGACCGGTATAGGCGGCCACGTCCATGAACACCTTGGAATGGTCGATGTCCTGCTGAGTGAAGCTATCCACGAGATCATGGTAGGGCGCGCCGGTGATGGCGAGTACCGGCACCCGGTCCAATTTTGCGTCGTAGAGACCCGTCAGGAGATGGGTGCCGCCGGGCCCGGTAGTGGCGAGGCAGCATCCCAACTTGCCGGTGAACTTGGCGTGGGCGGCTGCGGCGAAGGCCGCCGATTCCTCGTGACGGACCTGGATGAAGCGTACCTGGTCGCGGCGCTTGCGGATGGCCTCCATGATGCCGTTGATGCCATCGCCCGGCAGGCCATAGATGGTATCCACGCCGAAGGCGAGGATGGTGTCGACGAGGATGTCTGCGCCGTTGCGCGAGTTATCGTGTTGGATGTCCATCCACAGGTTTGATACTCGCTCACGGCGCCGCAGGCAAACTTTGTTTCCAGAAGATGAATGTCGTGCTACCTAGTCGGTATATGTCATCTCTCGAGTGAGATTTAGGTCGTCTGCGTGTGCTGGCGCACAGACTATATCGTCACGCCGCCATTATCCTGAACTCAACGCGCGCCCGTGGGCGCGGATAACAAACAAGGAGATAGAGCATGAGCATCGGACTGATATTGCTGATCATCCTGATCCTGATCTTGATCGGCGTGCTGCCCACCTGGCCGCATTCCCGTTCCTGGGGTTACTACCCGAGCGGTGGCGTGGGCCTGGTGTTGATCATCCTCATCATCTTGTTGCTGATGGGCAAGATCTAGAGGCTAGCGGCTCTTCCTCGACAGGCGCATATCCTTTGCGACGCTGAGGGCCGCGGCATCGTCCAGCACGGGACCCGGCCGGATGATGGCGGCCTGGCGCGCGCCTTGGCCCAGGGCAAGCTCGATGCGGGCCCGGCGCTCTATGCCGGACAAACCACCGTCGAGCTTGTCCACGGGATGCATGAGCATCACGGGTGAGACCCGAAGCCAACGCTCGCGCCAGGAGCTTTGCAGACACGCTTCAAGATGGCTTCCGCTTCCGCGAATTCGCCTATGAGGAGCCGTTGCGTGGAGAACGGCTCCTCAGCCATCACCCGACGCGCGGTCTTGCGCTCGATGTCGCGCACCAGAATCGCGTTGGTCCTTAATCTGGATGTACAGGGGCCTGGACCGCTTGTTGCCACTCATGCGTCACCTGACTTCAGCGATGATCCCGCCCTTTGAACCGGCGCGGGCTAGAAATGCCGGATAGCGTATATCGCTGCCGCCACGCCGCCGCCTGCATAGAGCAGGAAGAAGAACCAGAAGCCGAGGGGATTATCCTCGCGGCTCACGCCCTCGCCCTGCTCGAATCCCTTAGGCCCGTTAGGCAGCGAGCCTCGCGCGGCGCCTTGCAACGCCACCAGTACCAGTCCGATTCCCATTATGAGGATGAGCAGACCTTTAAGATGCTCCATGGCGTGGACTCTCTAAGCGCCGATATTGCCGGTGAAGGTCTGCTTGCCCGTGCGCGGCCGCATGACTCGCAGGAGGAACCCCATCAGCACCCGATGTGGATAGGGCAGCCGCGTCCCAGCCCGGTCGAGTTGCTGCTGCCAACGGTCGAAAGTCTGCGAGCTCAAGTAGCGCCGTGACAGGAAGGCCATGAACGCGATGGCGATGACATCGCCCGCCAACATGCTACCGAACACCCCGACGAAGTCGAGAGTCTTACCCAGGGGTTGCTGTGTATCGGTATCGAGCAGGCGCTCGACATACGTAGACAGGTCCGCACCCATGACCATGCCCACCACCATGCAGACCAGCAGGATCACCATGGCCACTACTGCGTAGACGCCGTCTACCGATGTATTTTCAGGTGCCGCCATGAGCCGATCCCCGTGCAGACACTAGTGTATGCCAAGCGACCTTCACATCACCTCGCAAAGACTGCGCTAGACAGCCCTCCGCTATCTAGGCCGTGTGACGCCGAGACCCTCGCGCCGGGTACTTGGCCAGACTGAACCAAGCCACTACGCCACCCGCTGCCGCCAGGAGCGCGCAACTAACCATGACCCAGCGGAAGGTGCGCACATAGGCGAGGCCGATGGCGTTGTGGATCGCCTGTCTGAGTACCGGTGACGTGCCCGAAGGCGCCGTGAGTTCCGCCAGCTGCCCTGCTCCCGCTTGCAGATGCGCTGCGAGCACACCTGGGATGCCGGCGCTCTGCAACTCGTGCGCCAAGGCCGGAGCGAAGAGTCCCACGGCCAGCGCCGTCATCCCCGCCACTGAGAGCACGCCCGCGAGGCGGGAGGCTGTGTTATTCACGCCGGAGGCGATGCCGGCGTGGTGCGCATCCAGGGATTGCATGACCACAGTGGTGAGGGGCGTCACGCTCACGGTCATACCGATGCCCATGACCACGATGCCTGGGAAAAATCCGGTGAAATAGTTCGCCTCCGGGCCCGGCATGGTGAGCAAGAGAAATCCCAAGGCCGTGACGCAGGGGCCGATGCTCAAGACCCAGCGGGGATCGAAGCGGCGGATGAGGGAGGCTGCGAACACGGAGCCGAAGCCCAGGATGACGGCGAAGGGCAGGAAGGCCATGCCCGCCTGCAGGGCCGAGAAGCCCAGCACCTGCATGAAGTCGAAGGGCAGGAAATACAGGCCGCCGCTCATGGCGCCATAGAGCAGGAAGGTCATAAGGTTCGCGCCGCTGAAGGGCCATGAGCGGAACAGCCCCAGAGGCAGCATCGGTGCCTTGGCCTTGGCCTCACGCCAGATGAAGCCGGCGCCGCAGATCAGCGCGGCCGCCACTAACACCCAGCGGGTGCCACCGCTGCCACTGAAGGAATAGATGCCGAGACTTAAAGCTGCGGCGAGGAGTGCGGCACCGGCGTAGTCGAGACCGATGGCGCTCTTGGGCGCCTCATCCTTCGGCACCCGCCCCCAGGCCAGCGCCACCCCCACCAGAGCCCAGGGTCCCAAGAGCAGGAACACGGAATGCCAGCCGAAGGTATCCACCAGCCAACCGCCCAGGAGTGGGCCCGCGGAAGTGGTGAGCGCAGACGCCCCGGCCCAGATGCCGATGGCGCGGCCCCGTGCGGCGCCTGCGTAATGCAGGCTGATGAGCGCGAGACAGGCGGGCACCAGCAGAGCGCCACCAGCGCCCTGCACCACCCGCGCGATGATCAGAAGCTTGAAATCCGGCGCGAAGCCGCAGGCGCCGGCACCGAGGCAGAAGATCAAAGACCCCAACATGAAGACACGGCGCATGCCGAAGCGGTCGCCTAAGGAACCGCTGATGAGCATGAAGGCGCCCAGCATCAGCATGTAGGCGTTCACCACCCATTGCAGGTCCAGGGAGGCTGCGTGCATATCGCTCTGCAAGGAAGGCAGCGCCAGGCTCACCACCGAGCCTTCCAGGAATACCAGGCTCGATCCCAGGATCGCGGTGATCAGCACCCAGGTGCGGACGTGCTTGGATTCGGTGCTGCGGGGCATCGCGGGATTATGCGCCTTGGACTGCGGCCCAAAGGTCAAATTACGCCGCATCGCCCGAGGGCTCTATCCTCGAAGGAAAGCGGAGGCATGCATGAGCAAGACCATCGGCCGGGAAGCCATCAAACCCAATCCGGCACTCAAAGCCTTCGAGATATTCCTGGGTGAATGGAAGACCGAGGGCACCCACCCTTACCTTCCGGGGAAGACCTTCCATGGGCGGAGTTCCTTCGAGTGGATCGAGGGTGGTGCCTTCCTGATGATCCGCTCCGAGATCGACGAACCGGAGATCCCCAGCGGGATCACCATCATCGGCAGAAACGACGTGGCCGGAGAATTCTTCATGCTCTATTTCGATGAACGGGGCGTGTCGAGGAAGATGCAGACGACGCTGAAAGGCAATATCTGGACCTGGTGGCGGGACGATCCGAAATTCTCCCAGCGCTTCACCGGCACCCTCACCGACGGCGGGCGCACGCTCATCAGCAAAGGCGAGATGTCCAAGGACGGCGGGGATTGGGAACCGGATCTGCAGCTGACCTATAAGCGGGTCTGACCCAAAGGTCAAATTACGCGGGATCGCTGCGGGGCTCTATCCTCGAGGAAATCAGGAGGCAGTATGGGCAGGACAGTCTGCGATCTCACGGTCTCAGCCGATGGATATTCGGCCGGACTCAACCAGACCGAGAAACGCCCCTTCGGCGATGACGGCGGCGATGGCTCCGGCGCCAAGCTGCATGCCTGGATGTTCGAGACCCGCGATGAGAACCGCGCCGAGATCGATGCGATCACCGCCGCCAAGGCATTCATCATGGGGCGCAACATGTTCGGCCCCGTGCGCGGCGACTGGGATCGCCCGTGGAACGGCTGGTGGGGCGATAATCCGCCCTTCCACGCCCCGGTATTCGTGCTCACCCATCACGCACGCAAGCCACAGCCGATGCAGGGTGGCACCACGTACCACTTCGTCACCGACGGGATCGACTCGGCGCTGGCGCAAGCACGCGCGGCGGCCGGTGCCGGCGACGTCTCGGTCATGGGCGGGGCCACCACCGTCAACCAGTATCTCGCCGCCGGCCGGATCGAAGAGCTGCGGCTGCATATCGTACCCTGCACGCTGGGCGCCGGTACGCGGCTATTCGAAGGTGTGCCGCCGCTCAAGCTTGAACAGGTGAAGTCACGGCCGGCGAAGCTGGTGACCCATGTCAGCTACCGCGTACTGACCTGAACCCTGTCTCGGCGTCCCTAGAAATGGCGCAACGCATAGACCGTCACGGCTATGCCGCCACCGGCGTAGAGCAGGAAGAAGAACCAGAACCCCAGCGGGTTGGTCTCCCGGCTCACGCCCTCACCCTGCTCGAATCCCTTCGGACCGTTGGGCAACCAGCCCCGCACCGCGCCCTGCAATGCCACCAGCACGAGTCCGATACCCATGATCGATATCAAGAGGCCTTTGAGGTGATCCATGGCGTCGCTCCTCAGGGGAAGTGTTCCGCGTCCGGCGGCGGGATGACCCAGCTGTGTTTGCGGCCTTCGTAGACCGAGACGCGGGGCGTCGGAAAATCAGGATCGGCGAAGGCCCCTACGGGGATCGCTAGGAATCCGGACATCCCCGCGCCCAGCAACTCGTAATAGACGGTGGCGCCGCACTTCGGGCAGAAGTGGAACCTGGCGCCCGGGCCCTCGTCTCCGACCCGGATGAATTCCGTGGAGTTTCCCGAGACCGTCACGTTCTCGCGAGGGTATCTCGCCTGCTCGGCGAACACGCTGCCGGTACGACGCTGACAGGCCAGGCAATGGCAGATGGAGATGCGCACCGGTTCGCCGGTGACTTGGGCGGTGAGCTGGCCGCAGCTGCATGAGGCGGTGCGATTGGTCATTCGAAGTTCTCTCCGGACAGCCAGTTATACAAGTGATCTTCCACTATCATTATTTACTTCTAGCCACCCTAAATCGAGTGCCGCCATGAGCCTGCATGTGCCAGTGGAAGTGCGGGAGACTGAGTCGCGGGGACGCGGCGTGTTCGCGCTGGCGGCCATCCCCGCCGGCAGCCTGATAGAGACCGCCGACGTCATCCCCATCCCGCAGGATGAGTTGGAGCTCATCGAGCGCTGCATCGTGGCGGACTATTACTTCCGCTGGGGCGCAGACGGACGGGAGGGGGCCCTGGCCTTGGGCTATGGCTCCATCTATAACCACTCTTTCACGCCCAATGCCCGCTATGTGAAGCATTTCGACCGGCGCAGCATCGACTTCATCGCCCTGCGGGACATCGCCGCCGGCGAGGAGATCCGCACCAACTACAACGGCGATCCGGACGACAAGAAGGTGATGTGGTTCCAGGTAAGTGAATGAGGCGGCGATCCGC
Organism: Gammaproteobacteria bacterium; assembly: GCA_036500225.1. Classification (GTDB taxonomy): domain Bacteria; phylum Pseudomonadota; class Gammaproteobacteria; order Natronospirales; family REEB76; genus DASUBN01. The sequence goes on along the minus strand of DASYCJ010000050.1, from coordinate 450 downwards.
CTGTCACTCCAGGTCGCTGTCGTAGGTCGGGACGCCCGATAGGAGCCGGACGTCCTGTACCAGGTGCAGGAGCACGGCACCGGGCTGCTCGATCTGCATCATGTGCGCCGAATCCTCGAACCAGACCAGCTTCTTCACCGGGGCATGCACGGTCTTGAACCAGTCCGCCGCCACGGCGGCGTTGGTGGTGGTGTCATGCCGTCCGTCGAAGATGACGATGGGGCACTTGAAGTCCGTGAGCTTGGTGAAGTCCACCTGCATCAGCGGGGCCAGGAGCTGGCTCAAGGAAAGCATGGAGCCTTCGTTGATGGCTTTGCGGTCCGCGTCGCTGTAGTCCGGCGAGAGCTTGTTGGCGTGGTCGTAGTAGTCGTAGTTGTCACGGCGCCAGGAGAGGCCGCCGTAGAACACCGACCAGGTGCGCTCCACGCCGAGGGCGTCCAGCGAGACCGT
>DASYCJ010000049.1:0-28377 GCA_036500225.1 Gammaproteobacteria bacterium | reverse complement strand
CAGCAGCTTGTCCGGGTCCGCCAGGATCGCGCGCAGCTCGGCGATCAGCTCCAGCAGCTCCTTGTACTCGCTGACGATCTTCTCCTGCTCCAGGCCCGTGAGGCGGTGCAGGCGCAGGTCCAGGATGGCCTGGGCCTGGGCATCGGAGAGCTTGTACTTGTTCTTGACCAGGCCGAACTCGTCGGCGAGGCCATCGGGGCGCGAGGCTTCGGCGCCACTGCGCTTCAGCATCTCATTGACCAGGCCGGGCGCCCAGTCCTTCGCCATCAGGCCCACTTTGGCTTCCGCCGGGTTCGGCGAACGCTTGATGAGCTCGATCATCTCGTCGATGTTGGCGAGCGCGATGGCCAGGCCTTCCAAGACGTGGGCACGTTCGCGGGCCTTGCGCAGGTCGAAGACGGTGCGGCGGGTCACCACCTCGCGGCGGTGGCGCAGGAAGGCGTCCAGCAGGTCCTTGAGGTTCAAGAGCCTGGGCTGGTTATCCACCAGGGCCACGGTGTTGATGCCGAACACCGTCTGCATGGCGGTGTGCTGGTAGAGGTTGTTGATCAGCACGTCGGTGTTCTCGCCGCGACGCAGCTCGATCACCATGCGCATGCCGTCCTTGTCGGACTCGTCGCGCAGCTCGGTGATGCCGTCGAGCTTCTTCTCGCGGACCAGCTCGGCGATGCGCTCCAGCAGGCGTGCCTTGTTCACCATGTACGGCAGTTCCGTGACGATGATGGACTGCTTGGCGCCTTCCTTGCCCTCCACGTGGCAACGGGCGCGCACGAAGATGCGGCCGCGGCCGGTGAAGTAAGCTTCGTGGATGCCGCGGGCACCGTTGATGATGCCGCCGGTCGGGAAATCCGGGCCCGGCATGTGCTTCATCAGGTCGTGGATGGTGAGCGCGGGATCATCGATCAGCGCGATGCAAGCGCCGATGGTCTCTTTGATGTTGTGGGGTGGGATGTTGGTGGCCATGCCCACCGCGATGCCCGAGGAACCGTTGATGAGCAGGTTCGGCAGCTTGGCCGGCAGCACCGAAGGCTCGGTCTCGGACTCGTCGTAGTTCGGGTGGAAATCCACCGTCTCCTTGTCGATGTCCGCCAGCATCTCGTGGGCGATCTTGGCCATGCGCACTTCGGTGTAACGCATGGCGGCCGGAGCGTCGCCGTCCACGGAACCGAAGTTGCCCTGGCCGTCGATGAGCACGTAGCGCATCGAGAAGGGCTGGGCCATGCGCACGATGGTGTCGTAGACCGCCACGTCGCCATGGGGGTGGTACTTACCGATTACGTCGCCCACCACGCGGGCGGACTTCTTATAGGGCTTGTTGTAGTCGTTGCCCAGCTCTTTCATGGCGTAGAGGACACGCCTATGGACCGGTTTCAGACCGTCGCGCACGTCCGGAAGCGCCCGACCCACGATCACGCTCATGGCGTAATCCAGGTAAGACTGCTTCATTTCCTCTTCGAGGTTTACGAGCTGGAGCTCGCGGGCAAAGTCGGCCATGCAACAGCTGGATTTATAAGGGTTTTTTGAGCCGCCGGGGGCGGGAAAATACGAACGAATATGTTACCACAAAAGGCCTATTTATCGAGCACTTTCAAACACTTCCGTGCAGGTATTTGCCGGGAAATCCGGCGAATTTTTGAGCGCACTTCTGAATGCGGATTTGAAGCTGCGACACGTGCTGATTGGAGCCAGCGATGAGGAAGGATCGAACGCTTCACCGGCAACTATGTGAGCGCCTCGAGTGCATACAGCCTCGCGGCGGACGCCATCGGGGCATTTCTATACACTAGCGTTTCACGTCTTCACTTCCGGATTCATAAGCGATGCAGACGGTCGAGACGCTGGTCCATGCCCGCTGGATAGTGCCGGTGGACCCGGCAGACCGCGTGCTGGAGCACCACGCCCTGGCCATCGCCCATGGCCGCATCGTGGCCCTGCTGCCCTCCGCCGAAGCTCGCGAACGATTCGCTACGGTGGAAGAGATCCATCTCCCCCGCCATGCGCTGATCCCCGGTCTCGTTAACGCCCATACCCACGCGGCCATGAGCTTGCTGCGCGGTCTCGCGGACGATCTGCCGCTCATGAGCTGGCTGCAGGATCACATCTGGCCCACCGAACAGCGTTGGGTGAGCCCGGACTTCGTGCGTGATGGCGCTGAGCTTGCGGTGGCTGAGATGCTGCGCGGCGGCACCACCTGCTTCGCGGATATGTACTTCTTCCCCGAGGTCACGGCACAAGTAGCGCGCCGGGCCGGCATCCGCGCCATGTTGGGCATGATCGTGTTCGATTTCCCGAGCCCCTGGGGTTCGGGACCTGAGGAATACATCCAGAAAGGTCTGGACCTGCGGGACCAGCACAAGAACGATCCGCTGCTGGGCTTCGTCTTCGCGCCTCATGCGCCCTACACTGTCTCGGATCCCTGGCTCGCCAAGCTGCGGGCCCTTGCCGATGAGCTGGACCTGCCGGTGCACACCCACGTGCATGAGACTACCAGCGAAGTGGAAGACAGCCTGAAGAAGCACGGCAAGCGCCCTCTGGCGAGGCTCTCGGGGCTCGGCCTCGTGACGCCTGCTCTGATAGCAGCACACATGACCCAGCTTACGGATGAAGAGATTGCTGATACCGCCGAGAACGGCATCAGCGTGGTGCACTGCCCTTCTTCCAACCTGAAACTCGCTTCCGGTTTCTGCCCGGTAGCGAAGCTCATCAAAGCCGGTGTGAACGTGGCTCTCGGTACTGATGGCGCCGCCAGCAACAACACCCTCGATATGCTGGCGGAGATGAAACAGGCGGCGCTGCTCGCGAAAGGCGTGGCCGGCGACCCGACGGTCGTACCCGCGGCTACTGCCTTGCGCATGGCGACTCTGAACGGTGCCAAGGCATTTGGATTAGATAAGGACTTAGGCTCACTCACTGAGGGTAAGTGGGCGGACATCTGTGCCATCGATATGGACGCGCCAGAGACCCAACCCGTGCACGACGTGATCTCGACCCTGGTGTATGCCGCCAACCGTGAACAAGTCAGCGACGTGTGGGTGGCCGGCCGGCGCCTGCTGCAGGAACGCCGTCTGCTGCGCACCGACCTGCCTGAACTATTGAGGCGCGCCACGAATTGGGGCGAGCGTATCGCCGCCAAAGGCGCATGAGCATGCAAGCCAATATCGACGCTGACGAGATCGCCAAGTTCGATGCCATCGCTTCCCGGTGGTGGGATCCCAGTGGCGAGTTCAAGCCCCTGCATGCCATCAACCCGCTGCGCCTGGATTACGTGGACAAGCGTGCGCCTCTCTCGGGCCGCACGGTGCTGGACATCGGCTGTGGCGGCGGCCTCATGACGGAAGCCATGGCGGCACACGGCGCCAAGGTCACGGGCATCGACCTTTCCGAAGGCGCCCTGAAGGTGGCACGGCTGCACCTGAAAGAAAGTGGCATGCAGGTGGATTACAGGAATATCAGTGCCGAAGCACTCGCAACAGAACTGCCCGGGCACTTCGACGTGATCACCTGCCTTGAGATGCTGGAACACGTACCGGATCCGGGCTCCGTGACCCGATCAGTCACGACCATGCTCAAGCCCGGCGGCCAAGTGGTGTTCTCCACCCTGAACCGCACGCCCAAGGGTTTCGTGCTCGGCATCCTCGGCGCCGAATACCTGATGAGGCTCGTGCCTGCCGGCACCCATGAGTACGCCAAGTTCATCCGCCCTTCTGAGCTGGATGCCTGGGCCCGGGACGCGGGCCTCGAGCACCGCCACAGCATCGGGCTGCACTACAATCCCCTGACCCGCGAATTCCGCATGGGTCCCGGCCTGGATGTGAATTACTTCATGCACTTCAGCAAGCCCGCCGCATGAGCGTGGAACTGGTCCTCTTCGACCTGGACGGTACGCTCATGGACACGGCGCCGGACATGGGCGCGGCCCTGAACTTGCTGCGAGCCGAGCACAACCTGCCGCCGCTGTCGGCGGACCGCATCCGGCCCCAGGTGTCCCATGGCGCCATGGGCCTCCTGAAACTGGGCTTCGGCATCGAACCCCAGGACGCGCGCTTCTCAGAGATGCGCAGCCGCTACCTCGATATCTATGAGAAACATCTGGCGGATGAGACCCAGGTGTTCCACGGTGTGGACAAGGTGTTGGATGGTCTCGAGCAACAGTGCATCACCTGGGGCATCGTCACCAACAAGCCCGGCTGGCTCACGGACCCCCTGCTGGAAGCTCGTGGCCTCAAGACCCGCGCCGCCTGCGTAGTGAGCGGTGACACAGTGGCGCGCCGCAAGCCCCATCCGGATCCCCTGCTCCATGCTGCGGGCCTCTGCGACAAGGCTGTAGACAAGGCTATCTACGTGGGTGACGCCCAGCGGGATGTGCAGTCTGCCCATGCCGCCGGCATGTTGGCGGTGGTGGCCATGTACGGTTACCTGGGCGAGGAAGATCGCCCCGACAATTGGAAGCCGGACCACATGATCATGCATCCCAGCGAACTCCTCACCTGGATCGCCACGCGACCTGAGCCGCGTACCGCGGCAGGAGCGGGCGCGTGACGGTACTCATCATAGTCATCGCGCTCGCGACCGGTCTCGCGATCGGCTACGCCGTCGCCGCCACCCGTTACGCCACCTACAAGGCCAAGGCCGAAGCCGGCACGGATTTCGAGAACACCTTCAAGGCCTTGGCTGGCGATGCCCTCAAGGGCAACAACCAGGCCTTCCTGGAACTCGCCACCCAGAACCTGGGCCGCTTCCAGTCGGAAGCCCGGGGTGATCTGGACAAGAAGCAGCAGGCCTTCGCCGAACTCATCAAGCCCATCAACGAAGCCCTGAAGAAGACCGAAGACCAGATTCGAGAGATCGAGAAGGAGCGCAAGGAATCCTTTGGCAGCATCGCGAGCCACCTGAAGCTCATGGCCCAGGGCCAGCAGCAACTGGAGAGCGAGACCCGCAACCTGGTGAACGCCCTGCGCCGCCCGGAAGTGCGTGGACGTTGGGGTGAGATGACCCTGAAGCGTCTGGCGGAACTCGCCGGCATGGTGGACCGCTGCGACTTCCAGGAACAGGTGCACACTAACACCGAGGACGGTGCCCTACGCCCGGACATGATCGTGCGCCTACCGGACAACCGTGAACTGGTGGTGGACGCCAAGACTTCCCTGGACAGCTATATCGCCGCCATCGAAGCACCCGATGCCCAGAGCCGCGACGCACACCTGGCTTCCCATGCCCGCAAGGTGCGGGAACGCATCAAGGAATTGGCGGGCAAGCATTACTGGGATCAGTTCAAACAGAGCCCCGACTTCGTGATCCTGTTCATACCGGGCGACCAGTTCCTGTCGGCGGCGCTCGACCGTGAGCCGAACCTCATCGAGGAAGCACTGCGCCAGAAGGTGATGCTGGCCACCCCCACGAGCTTCGTGGCGCTGTTGAAGGCCGTGGCCTACGGTTGGCGCCAGGTGGCCCTCGCCGAGAATGCCGAACACATCCGCGAGCATGCTGAGACCCTGCATCAGCGCATCGCCACCTTCGCGGAGCATATGCAGAAGATGGGCAATGCGCTCGAGAACAGCGTGCAGCACTTCAACAGTGCCGTGGGTTCCCTGGAGCGGCAGGTGTTGCCGGCGGCGCGACGTTTCACGGAACTGGGTGTGCAATCCAAGAAGGACATGCCGGACCTGGAGCCCATCGAGACCACAGCGCGCCTGAGCGCCTCGAAGCCGGACGACAAGGCATGACTCTTGCGGCCGAGAAGGTCGCAGCCGCTTCTCTGGACCTGCGCCTCTCCCTGACCTTCATACCCGCTGAACAGCGCACGGCCCAGATTGCGTTGCACGCGGTCTATCTCGAGTTGCGGGACGTACCCCGGGAAGTGCGAGATCCGGGCGTGGCGGATGTAAAGCTGCGCTGGTGGGATGAAGAGATCGGTTATCTCTATGCCGGCAGAGCCCGTCATCCTCTTACTCAAGCCCTACAGCCCTACATGTCAGCTCTCAAGGGCTTGGACTCCCTGTTCCGGGACCTGGTACTGGGTGCGCGCATGGACATCGCCGGCGCTGGCTTCAATACCTTCGAGGAAGTGAAGCGTTACTGCTTCCGCCATTACGGCGCCTTGGCGGAACTCTCCGCGGCCCAGGGTGGCGCCTATTCTGAAGAGACTCGCCTCGCCGCTCGGCTCCTGGGCAATGCCACCTGCCTCGCGGACATCGCATCCCGGGGTGTGGCTCAGGCCTTGCAAGGGCGCCTCTGCTTCGCCGCCGAAGACCTGAAGCTCCACGGCGTGGATCGGCATATCAATGGCCAGAGCCACGGTACCGAGCAGGTACACCTACTGGTACAGGACTACGGAGACCGGGCCCGGGCCATGCGTGCTTCCGCTCTCATGGGCGTGCCCGTGAGCGAGCGCAGTGCATTGAAAGTCTGGCAGGTGCGCGCCGCCCTGGCATTGAAGCGGGCGCTGAAGCAGGAGCACGCCGGTATCGCCCACGCGGCAGAGCCCGTAGAATTGCATCCCCTTTCCGCGCTGCTCATCGCATGGCGAGCGGCGCGCCAATCCGGTTGAGGTCGAGACTGTGGCTGAATCCAAGCGCGATTACTCCCCTGTGAAAGACTTGCTCAAGGATAGGGTGATCCTGGTCACCGGCGCCGGTGACGGAATCGGCCGTGCCGTATCCATCGCCTTGGGCACCCACGGCGCCACCGTGGTGCTCCTGGGCAAGACCGTGAAGAAACTCGAAGCCACCTATGACGCACTGGTGGCTGCCGGTGCGCCCAAGCCCGCGATATTCCCCATGGATATCATGGGCGCCAAGTACAAGGACTACGAAGACCTGGTCGGCGCCATGGACAAGGAATACGGCCGGCTCGATGGCTTGCTGCACAATGCCGGCATCCTGGGTGAGCGGGCACCCATCGAGCACCACGAGGTACATGTCTGGCAGCAGGTGCTGCAGGTGAACCTGACGGCGCCCTTCATGCTGAGCAAGGCTTGCCTGGAGTTGCTTTACAAATCGCCGGATGCGTCAGTGCTGTTCACTTCCTCCGGCGTCGGCCGCAAAGCGCGGGCCTACTGGGGCGCCTACGCTGTGTCCAAGGCAGGCCTCGAAGCCCTGTCCACGATTCTCGCGGACGAGACCGAGTTCCGGAAGACTCTGCGGGTAAACAGCATCAATCCGGGGCCCGTGAAGACAGAGATGCGCCGCCTGGCCTTCCCGGCAGAAGACCGCGAGAAACTCGCGACGCCCGAGAGCATCGTGGGGACTTATCTGTATCTATTGGGACCAGAGAGCAAGGGCGTCACAGGACAGCAGTTCGACGCCTAGTCAGGTTTAGCTGTGACGTGGCGTGCGCTTCGGTTTGGATAGAGTCAGCTTCTTACGCGGCCCCGAGCGGGTAGGTTTCTTCTTCGTATCCACCGGCATCCCGGCGCCGGACACCAAGGCATCCATCTCTTCTTGGGTCGCGTCACGCCAGGCACCACGCGGCAGGTTACGCGGTAAGCTCAGGCTTCCGTAGCGCACGCGTATCAGGCGGCTAACGGTGATGCCGACGGCATCCCAGAGGCGGCGCACTTCGCGGTTACGGCCTTCACGCAGGATCACGTGGTACCAGTGGTTGGCTCCTTCGCCGCCCGCTTCCGTGATCTCATCGAACTTACCCATGCCGTCTTCCAGGCGCACGCCTTTCTTCAAGGCGGCTATCTGCTCTTCCGTCACCTTGCCCAATACACGCACCGCGTACTCACGTTCCATCTCCGTGGAGGGATGCATGAGCTTGTTGGCGAGGGCGCCGTCGTTGGTGAAGATCAGCAGACCCGATGTATTGGTATCGAGGCGGCCCACCGAAACCCAGCGGCTGCCTCGCAGGCGCGGCAGGGATTCGAAGACCGTGGGACGGCCTTCCGGGTCCTTGCGGGTGGTGAGTTCGCCTTCCGGCTTGTGATAGAGAATCACGCGGCGACGCACGTCGCTGCTGTGCTCCAGGGCTTTCACGGCCCGGCCGTCCACGCTCACCCGGTCATGGGGTCCGATGCGATCACCGAGCTTGGCGGTGCGGCCATTGATGGTGACGCGGCCTTCGCTGATCCAGCCTTCGATCTCACGGCGCGAACCGAGGCCAGCAGCAGCCAATACTTTCTGTAGCCGTTCTCCGCCCGGTACGTCGCCTTCGGTATTCATCAGTGGGTCGTGACGCCGGTCTCGCCGTCGTTCTCGGCGGCCGACCCATCCTCCACCAGACGCGGTGCGGGAGCCGGTGCAGCCGCCTGGGCCGGGATGGCGTCCGGATCGGCATCGGTGCCGAAATCTAGTTCCGCATTGATGCTCTCGATGTCCCGTAACTGCGCCAGGGTCGGGAGTTCGTCCAGGCTCTTCAGGCTGAAGTAATCCAGGAACTCCTTGGTGGTGCCGAACATCTCCGGGTGACCGGGCACGTCCCGGTGGCCCACGATGCGGATCCAACCGCGCTCCTGCAGGGTGCGAATAATGTGGGTGCTGACAGTGACCCCGCGTACTTCCTCGATTTCGCCGCGGGTAATGGGCTGGCGGTAGGCCACCAGCGCCAGCGTCTCCAGCAACGCACGCGAATAACGTGCCGGGCGCTCTTCCCACAGGCGGCCCATGTAAGGCGCGAGGTTCTGCCGCACCTGGATGCGGTAGCCGCTCGCGACTTCCTTCAATTCGATGCCGCGGCCTTCGAACTCGGCCTTCAGTAGCTCCAGCGCCTTGCGCAGCTCAGCACGGTCCGGGCGTTCCTCTTCCGGGAACAACGCCAGCAACTCTTCCGCGTTCAGCGGACGTCCGGCCGCCAGCAAGGCGCCTTCGACGATGTTGCGTAATTCGATCTTCTTCTCAGGATTCATGGGCCGACTCCTCTCCGTCCACGTCGATCTCGATCTTACCCAGGTCCACGTCATGCACGCCCACCGCCGCCTTCACATGGATCTGGGCGAAGGCCTCGGCTTGTACCAACTCGATGAGGTGCTGCTTGATGAGTTCCAGGAATGCCAGGAACGTGACCACCACGCCCAAGCGTCCCTCCTCCGGCGTGAAAAAGCTGGTGAACTCACGGAAATCCTCGCCCTTCAATCCGGCCAGCACGTCGGACATGCGCTGACGCACCGAGAGCTGCTCACGGCCCACGTGGTGATGGGTGAACATGTCGGCGCGTTGCAGCACTTCCTTGAAGGCGATCAGCAATTCCTTCATGGTCAGGTCCGGCAGAGCCTGCTCGGCGCGATGGTCCGGAACCTCCGCCTGGGCCGGGAATACGTCGCGGTTGACCCAGGGCATGGCGTCGAGATCCTCGCCCGCCTGCTTGTAGCGTTCGTACTCCTGCAAGCGGCGCACCAGTTCGGCGCGCGGATCCACTTCCTCGCCCTCTTCGATGGGCGGACGCGGCAAGAGCATGCGGGATTTGATCTCTGCCAGCATGGCGGCCATCACCAGGTATTCGCCGGCGAGCTCGAGCTGCACTTCCTTCATGAGCTCGATGTATTCCATGTACTGGCGCGTGATCTCGGCGATGGGGATGTCGAGGATGTCCAGGTTTTGCCGGCGGATGAGGTACAGCAGGAGGTCCAGGGGGCCTTCGAAGGCCTCCAGGAACACTTCCAGCGCCTGGGGCGGGATGTAAAGGTCCCGCGGCAGGGTCATGTAGGGGGCGCCCTGCACGATGGCAAAAGGCATCTCCGTCTGCTCGGGAGCGGCCTCGGTGCCTAGGATCTTCGGTTCTTCGTTCTGCATGTGCTCTCTATATCAACGTTGGGGCAGGCCCACGGCCTGGCGCACTTCGTCCATGGTATCCCGGGCCACGACCCGCGCGGCTTCGCAGCCGTCGGCCACGGCAGCCCGTACGATCTCCGGGTTGGCCTCGATCTCCAGGGCCCGCTCGCGGATGGGCGCCAGCTCCTTCAACACGGAATCGATCACCGGTTTCTTGCACTCCAGGCAGCCGATGCCGGCGGTGGTGCAGCCCTTCCAGGCCCAGTCACGGGTGGACTGATCCGAGTAGACCTTGTGGAACTCCCACACCGGACACTTCTCGGGATTGCCCGGATCGTTGCGGCGCACCCGCGCCGGATCCGTGGGCATGGTCTTGAGCTTGCGCTCCACTTCCTTCGGGTCTTCCCGCAGGCTGATGGTATTGCCGTAGGACTTGGACATCTTCTGTCCGTCCAGTCCCGGCATGCGCGCAGAATCGGTGAGCAGCGGCTGTGGTTCCGCGAGGATGGGACGGCCGCCACCTTCCAGATGGCCAAGCAGGCGATCGCGATCGCCAAGCGTCAGGTTCTGATTACCGGTGACCAGCATGGCCGCGGTCTTCAATGCATCCGCGTCGCCCTGCTCCTGATAGAGCTTGCGCAGGTCGGAATAGAGATTGCCGTTCTTCTTGCCGAGCTTCTTCACCGCAGCTTCCGCCTTGGCTTCGAAGTCCCGCTCACGGCCAAAGATGTAGTTGAAGCGCCGCGCGATCTCCCGGGTCAACTCCACGTGGGGCACCTGATCCTCGCCCACCGGGACGAAGCCGGCCTTGTACATCAGGATGTCGGCGCTCTGCAGCACCGGGTAGCCCAGGAAGCCGTAGGTGGAAAGATCCTTGTCGGAGAGCTTCTCCTGCTGATCTTTATATGTAGGCACCCGCTCCAGCCAGCCGAGGGGCGTGATCATGGAGAGCAAAAGGTGTAGCTCCGCGTGCTCCACGATGCGCGACTGGATGAAGAGGTTGGCCTTGCCCGGGTCCACGCCCACGGCGAACCAATCCACCAGCATGTCCCAGACCGCGTCCTCGATGCCGCTCACGTCCTCGTAGCCGGTAGTCAGCGCGTGCCAGTCCGCCACGAAGAAGAAGCACTCATACTCGTGCTGGAGCTTGAGCCAGTTCTTGAGCACGCCGTGGTAATGGCCCAGATGCATGCGGCCCGTGGGGCGCATGCCTGATAACACACGATGGTTGCCTGGAAGGACTGCGTTCACGTAAGCACACTCAGTAGCATCTGGAATCCGTCGAAGCTCAAGCCTGCCAAGTGGGCCAGGTAATAGATGATGATACTCAAGGGGAAGACGATGATCGGCGCCAGCACGCGTGTGATGAGCAGGAGGCCGACGATTAGGAAACCCCAGGGTTCGAGGCGGTCATAGGTCAAAGCCCAACGCTTGGGCAGAAGACCGCTCAGTACCCGACCGCCATCCAGCGGTGGGATCGGAATCAGGTTCAGGATCATCAGCATGACATTGATATAGATGCCAGCCACCCCGATGAGCATCACCGGCAGCGCCAAGTTCGGCGTCACACCCTGCAGCAAGGGGCCGGCACGCACCGCCAAACACCAGGTGAAGGCCATACATAGGTTGGCGGCGGGCCCGGCAGCGCCGACGATGGCCATGTCCCGACGCATGTTCTTGAAGTTGCGTACACCGATGGGCACCGGCTTCGCATAACCAAACATGAAGCTGCCACGGGTCAACAACAGCAACACAGCAGGCATCAGGATGGTACCCACCGGATCTATGTGTTTGATGGGGTTAAGGGTCAGGCGACCGAGCATGCGTGCCGTGGGGTCGCCGAGCTTTTCGGCCACCCAACCGTGAGCGACCTCATGGAGGATGATGGCGCACAGGACCGGAAGTACCCAGATAGCGATTTTTTGGACGATGCTGAATTCCGGCATGCGCGCATTATACAGGTGCGGCTAGCCGCCGAAGGGCTTCGGGTCCCCTCTTCCGGCCCGGAGCAGCCGCGGCGCATCGCCGGACAGGTCCACCACCGTGGTGGCTTCGAAGCCGCAGGGACCGCCGTCCATGACCAAGTCCACCTGATGCTCCAGTCGCGCGCGCATCTCCTCCGGGTCCGTGAGCGGTGCATCGTCGCCCGGCAGGATCAGCGTGGAACTCATGATGGGTTCACCCAGCTCCGCCAACATGGCCTGTGGCACCGGATGGTCCGGGATGCGGATGCCGATGGTCTTGCGCTTGGGATGCTGCAGCCGGCGCGGCACCTCGCGGGTCGCTCCCATGATGAAGGTATAGGGCCCGGGCGTGTAAGCCTTGAGCAAGCGGAATGTCGGGTTATCCACCTTGGCGTAGGTGGAGATCTCTGAGAGGTCGCGACACACCAGCGTGAAGTTGTGGTCCTTGTCCGCGTGGCGGATGCGACGGATGCGCTCCATGGCGTCCTTGTCCCCCAGGTGGCAACCCAGGGCGTAACAGGAGTCCGTGGGGTAGACGACCACCGCGCCTGCCCGGAGCAGTTCCGCCGCTTGATGGATGAGGCGCTTCTGCGGATTGAGAGGATGGACGCTGAAATACTGGCTCATCGGAGGGTGCGGCTCGCGCCGGCTCAGGCGTATGGGCTATGATACCCGGCCCCCGCCGCCCTCCGCATGGAAATATGTCCTCCCTGCTCGAATTACTGCTGCTCGCCGCGTTCTTCCTGAGCTACCGCTTGGAAGGCATATACGTCGCCACGGCAGTGTTGATGGTGGGCAGCGTCGCGGCGGTGGCGGGCTCCTGGCTCATGACCCGCAAGGTGAAGCCAGTGCTGCTCATCACCATGGTGCTGGCGCTGCTTCTCGGCGGCCTCACCCTGTTCTTCCGCGACCCGGTGTTCCTGAAATGGAAGTTCTCCATCGTGGAGTGGTTCCTGGGAACCTGGATCCTGGTCAGCCAGCTCATGGGCAAGAAGTCCTTCATCCGCCTGGCCATGGAAGAAGGCATCAAGCTGCCGGAACCGGTGTGGACGCGGCTCAACCTCCTGTGGGGCCTGTTCTTCCTGGGCCTCGGCACGCTCAACGTCTACGTCATCTATGCATTCAGCACCGATGGCTGGGTGAGATTCAAGTTCTATGGTTCGACGGGCCTCATCATCGCGTTCTCCATCGCGCAATCGATCTACCTGGCCCGCCATATGCCGAAAGAGGAAAAGTCATGATGTGGTACGCAATCATGTGTGAAGATGTGGCGGATTCCCTGCAGAAACGCCAGAGCGTGCGCCCGGCGCATGTGGCGCGCCTCGAGGCCCTGAAGCACGAAGGCCGGCTGCTCCTGGCCGGGCCGCTGCCGGCGATCGATGCCGAGGATCCGGGTGCCGCGGGTTTCAGCGGTAGCCTGATCGTGGCGCAGTTCGCCTCCCTGAAGGAAGCCCAGGACTGGACAGCTGCCGACCCCTACACCGGTGCCGGCGTGTTCGCCCGCGTGACCGTCAAACCGTTCCGCAAGACCCTGCCCTGATGGACCGCAACGCCGAGATCAGGAACCGCCTGCAGCAACGTTTCTCGCCGCTGCAACTGGAAGTGCGTGACGACAGCGCCATGCACAAGGGCCATGCCGGCGCCCGTGACGGCCGCGGCCATTTCGCGGTGCGCATCGTCTCGGCCCAATTCAACTCGCTGGGTCGCGTCGAGCGTCACCGCATGGTGTACGCGGCCCTGGGCGACCTGATGCAGGATGAGGTGCATGCCCTCAGCATCGCCGCCTTCACCCCGGAAGAGATCGATTGAGACCTGACCAATCCAAACCCCAAGGAATCCGTATGCGTACTCTCTATAGAAGCATGACACTGGCCCTGCTGGCCCTGGCGCTCGTGGCCTGCAACAAGCAGACCGGCAGCAGCAAGGCCGGCGACGACGCGGTGCTCGCCACCGTAAACGGCACCGCCATCACCCAGAGCACCCTCAACGAGTTTGTGCGCATCCAGGCCCACGGCCAGCTGCCGGAACTGAACCCGGTGCAACGCGCCAGCCTGATTAAGACCCTGGTGAACATGGAACTCCTAGCCCAGGACGCCCGCAAGACCGGCATCGACAAGCAGGCTGACGTGCAGACCCAGCTGCAGTTGAGCGCCAACGACTTGCTGGCCGAGAAGGATGCCCAGGACTACATGACCAAGCACACGCCCAGCGAAGCGGACATCAAGGCCGCCTTCGACGAGCGCATGAAGGGCTTCGACCCGCACGAGTACAAGGCCCGCCACATCCTGGTGAAGGATCAGGCCCAGGCCCAGGACATCATCAATCAGCTGCACAAGGGCACGAACTTCGCCACCCTCGCCAAGCAGGACTCCATCGACACTAAGAGCGGCGCTGACGGCGGCGAGCTGGGCGACTGGTTCCCGGCGGACGGCATGGTGCCAGAGTTCTCCGCGGCGGTGATGAAGCTCAAGAAGGGCGAGATCACCCAGACCCCGGTGAAGACCCAGTACGGCTACCACGTGATCCAACTTGAGGACGTGCGCGACCGCCCGGCCCCGACCATGGAACAGATGCACGACCAGATCGCCAACGAGCTGCAGGGCAAGGCCTTCCAGGCCTACATCAAGCAGCTCACGGACGCAGGCAAGGTGGTTGTCGCGCCGGCCGCTGGCACCGTGGCCAATGCCATGACCGGCCAGCCCTGATCTAGACCTTCAAAGTGCCAAGACGTAGACGGCCGGTCTCATGACCGGCCGTCTTTCTTATGCCTGTGTCACGCCGTCAGTTATGGGTGCGTGACTGCTGCAGCTTGTCGAAGTAGCTCCGCACTTTTTCCAGACGCTCGCGGCTGTCGCCGCTCTCCAGCAAGCCCAGCTTGCCCACCGAGTACATCTGCACGCTGTAATCCGTGGGCGAGAGGTAGAACTGCACCTCGTCCACTGCCTGCTCCGGCTGATAGTAGTAGTCGGTCTTGCGTTGGTCGTGGGTGGCAGCCGGATACTCGACCCGGATGTAGTTGCGATGGTTGGAAACGATGCGCGCCGTGCCGGCGGCGTTGATGGCGGCCACTAGGTCCGCGTGAGCCTGGTCGCGGTCCGCCTGGCTGCCATCGTGGCTGGGCTGATAGCGCAAGGGTTCGATGAAGAGCTTGGGATCCTGTTCCTGGCTGGAGACACAATCCTGGTTCACGGGGCAGGCTGGGAACTTGCCCTGGCGCACGCCGTAATCCGGCGACAGGGTGCCATTGCATCCGGCCAGCGCCAAAGTCGACGCTGCCAGCAATCCTGCCAGGCCATGTCTCAAAGTTGCGGGCATCCCTGAAGCTCGCGGAAAATGGAAGGCGGCGTTCATTCTAGCAATACCGGCACTAGGATTGCAGGAGCTTCTTCAGCCCCGCCTCGTCCAATATGACGATGCCCAATTTCTGCGCATCGCTGAGCTTGGAGCCCGCTTCACTGCCGGCCACCACGTAATCGGTCTTCTTGGACACGCTTCCCGCCACCTTGCCACCATGGGACAGGATCAGGTCCTTGGCCTGGTCACGGGTCATGGTCGGCAGGGTCCCGGTCAAGACCAGGGTCTTGCCTGCCAGGTTCTGGGACCCCGCCGCAGCCTTGGCCGCTGCCGGCCAATGCACACCCGCCTTCACTAACCGTTCTATAACCTTGCGGTTGCCCGGCTGGTTGAAGAAGGCGCCAATCTGCTCCGCCACCACGGGACCGATGCCTTCGACTTTGCGCAGCCCCAGCTCCTTCAAGAGCTTCTCTGCATCTTTGGGCAGAAGCTCGGCATGTTTCAGGCGTTGCTTCTCATAAGCTATCGCCGCTTCTTGCAGAGGTTCCAAGCTCCGGAAATGCCGGGCCAGGTCTGCGGCAGTGGTCTCACCCACGTCCGGGATGCCGAGGGCATACAGGAAGCGCGCGAGCGTAGTGGCCTTGCTCTTCTCGATGGCGTCGATGATGTTCTGGGCGGATTTATCGCCCATACGCTCGAGCTCTGAGAAGGTCTTCATATCCAGCTTGTAGATGTCTGCTGGGTTCTCCACCAGCACTTTCTCGATGAGCTGGTCGATGAGTTTGTCTCCCAGGCCTTCGATATCCATGGCGCGGCGCGCCGCGAAATGCCTGATCAATTCCTTGCGCTGTGCCGCACAGAAGAGACCGCCGCTGCAGCGGGCCACTGCCTCGCCTTCGGGCCGCACCACTTCGGAACCGCAGACGGGACAGGCCTTGGGTAGCTTCACTTTCTTCGCGTCTTTGGGCCGCTTTGCCAGCACCACGCCCGCCACTTCCGGTATCACGTCGCCGGCGCGGCGCACGATCACCATGTCGCCGATGCGGATGTCCTTGCGCTCGATCTCATCCATGTTGTGCAGGGTGGCGTTGCTGACCGTGGTGCCGCCCACGAACACGGGCTCGAGGCGCGCCGTCGGAGTGAGCGCGCCGGTGCGCCCTACTTGGAAGTCCACGGATTTAAGGCGCGTCATCTGCTCTTCAGCCGGAAACTTGTGGGCCACGGCCCAGCGCGGTGCCCGGGCCACGAAGCCTAGTTCCCGCTGCCAGTCCAAGCGATCCACCTTGTAGACCACGCCATCGATCTCGTAGGGCAACGAGGCCCGCTTCTTGCCGATGGCACCGTAGTACTCGAGACAGCCCTCGGCGCCCTTCACCTTTTTGATTTCGCGGTTCACCCGCAGACCCCACTCCCGCAACTGCTCCAGCACTGCGCTGTGGCGCTTGGGCAGGTTGTCTGGGCGCACTTCGCCCAGGCCGTAACCGTAGAACTCCAGTGGCCGCTCCGCAGTGATGCGCGGGTCCAGCTGGCGCAGACTGCCGGCAGCGGTATTGCGCGGGTTCACGTAAGTCTTCTCACCCAGCTTGGCCAGGCGCTTGTTCAGGTCCTCGAAGCCCTGCTTGGGCATGAACACTTCGCCCCGCACTTCCAGCACCTCGGGCCAGCCCTTTCCCAAGAGCTGCAACGGGATGGACTTCAAGGTACGCACATTCGAGGTCACGTCTTCGCCGGTGCTGCCGTCGCCTCGGGTCGCGCCGCGCACCAACTTGCCATCTTCATAACGCAGGCTGATGGCAAGGCCGTCGAGCTTGGGCTCGGCCGTATAGTCGACTTCCTTCACCTCCAGCCGTTCGCGGATGCGCTGGTCGAACTCCTGCACATCCTGCCCCTCGAAGGCGTTCACCAGGGACAGCATGGGTACCGTGTGGCGCACTTCGTCGAAGGCGTCCAGGGGCGCTGCGCCCACGCGCTGGGTCGGGGAATCGGCAGTGATGAGCTCAGGATGTTCCGCTTCCAGGGCCTGCAGCTCACGCATCAGCTTGTCGTACTCCGCATCCGGCACTTCCGGATCGTCGAGCACGTAATAGCGATGGTTATGGTGCCGCAGCTCCGTGCGCAGGGTCTGGATGCGTTTGTCTGCGTCGCGTCGGCTGGTCATGGGGAAAGTCTACCCACGAACACGGTTCTCAGGAAGGACGCCGCATCTTGAGCTGGGTCTCGAAGGTGATGATGCGTTCGCGGATATGTCGGGCTGTCTGGCGGGTGAGCGTGCTGCGGTCCTGGTCCAGCACCTCGCCGTCCAGGGCCTGCGCCAGCTGCCGGGAGGTGGCGAGCATGTCGGCGTAGGAAGCCACGCCGCCGCGCGGGCCCGGCAACACCATGAATAGGGTGAGTCCGGAGAGTTCGAGGGTATCCAGGGTCTCCGGATCCAGCGAGCCCGGTTCCACTACGTTAGCCACGCTGAACACCGAGTTGCCGCCCGGCGCATCCAGACGGTGATAGACCTGGTAGCGGCCGAAGCGCAGGTTGCAGGCCTCGAAGGCATCCTGCACCGCGGCCCCGGCGAAGGGCATGCCAGTACGCGGCATCACATGCAGGGCCAGGATCAGCTGCTCGCCCTGCTCCCGCACCGGCGCGTTCTTGGCGGAACTGCCCGGGATGGTCTCGGATGGGAAGTGGTCTTCCGGGAAGGACTCGTCGTGCAGGATGGGTTCTTCATGCCCCACAGGACCTGCCGAAGGACCACGCTGGCGGGAGAACAGCCAGATCGCTGCGATGATGACCGCGCCGATGAGGATCAGGATGAAGCGCAGTTCCATCGGCGTCACATAGCGGCGATGCGCACGGCTTCTTCCACGTCCACAGCCACCAGGCGCGACACGCCCGGCTCATGCATGGTGACGCCCATCAACTGGTTGGACATCTCCATGGTCGCCTTGTTATGGCTGATGAAGATGAACTGCACCCGGTCCGACATGCTGCGCACCATGTCGCAGAAGCGGCCGATGTTGGCCTCGTCCAGCGGTGCGTCCACTTCGTCCAGCATGCAGAACGGCGCCGGGTTCAGCTCGAAGATGGAGAACACCAGCGCCACTGCCGTGAGCGCCTTCTCGCCGCCCGACAGCAAGTGGATGCTGCTGTTCCGCTTGCCGGGCGGGCGCGCCATGATGGCGACGCCGGCGTCCAGCAATTCTTCGCCGGTCAGTTCTAGGTAGGCGTGGCCGCCGCCGAACAACTTGGGGAAGTTGGCGGAGAGCCCGGTGTTGACCTTGTCGAACGTCTCCTTGAAACGGGTGCGCGTCTCCCGGTCGATGCGTTTGATGGCATCTTCCAGGATGTTGAGTGCCTCGGTGAGGTCACCCAGCTGCGCATCCAGGTATTGCTTGCGCTCGGACTGCTCCGCGTACTCGCTGATGGCCGCCATGTTGATGTCGCCCAGGCGCACGATGCGCTGCTCGGTCTCGGCGAGCTTCTCGGCCCAGGCGCCCACTTCAGCACCCTCGGGCATGGTCTCCAAGACCTGCTGCAACTCAAGGTTCTCTTCCTTGAGTTGCGCCACGATCGTCTCGCGCTTGATGCGCACTTCCTGGCTGTCCATGCGCAGGCGCTGCACTTCCTCGCGCAGGGCCTCAGCCTTGCGTTCGCGCACCTGTCGGGCCTGATCCAGCTGGCGCATCTGCTCGGCGATTGCTTCGGTGGCGCGGCGCGCTTCCGTCAGTTCCGCGTCCACGCGGGTGCGCTTGTCCAACAGGCTCTTCAGTTCCTGTTCCTGCACGTGCATGGGCTGCAGCGCTTCTTCGGTGCTGCGCTTCAGTTCGGTGCGGCGCTGATCGAGCTGCGCCATCTGGGTCTGCATGCGACCCATGCCCTGCTCGGTGGAAGTCTTCTGCGAACGACGTGACTCGAGCTTGAGGGCCACTTCATGGGCAGCATCCCGCTCCTTGGCGGCGCTCTGGCGCTCGCCGTCCAGCCTGGCCCGCAGTTCATCACGTGCTGCCATGATACCGGCGCGGCTGCGCTCTAGCTCTTCCAGCGCCTTCAGGGCGCTCTCGACCCGGCCGCGAGCGGCTTTAATCTCTTGTTCAGCCTGATTGATAAGCCCAGCGATCTCCGCGGCCTCAGTTTCCAGAGTCTTCAGGCGCGCAGCGATCTGCTCTTGGGTGGAACGGGCAGCCTTGAACTTGGCCTGGGCATCCGCGGCTTCGCGGTTGGCCCGGTTCACGTCCATCTGTAGGAGTTCGCGGCGCGTCTCCAGTTCCTTGATGTCGGCCTTCTGGCCGTCCAGCTTGGCCGCCAGTTCCGCGGTGGCTTTCTCGTTGTCCGCCAACTGCTGCTTCAGGGAGCGCAGTTCCTGCTCACGGGCCAAGACTCCCGCGCGCTCGTCGTTGTCGCGGATCACCCGCAGCCAATGCTTGCCGAGCCACATGCCGTCACGGGTGATAACCGATTCACCGTCCCCTAGGTGAGCGCGCTGTTGCAGTGCCTCCGCCATGGAGTCGGCAGTGCGAACGCCCCGCAGGAAGTCCGTGAGAGCCAGGGGGCCTTTCACCTTCTGCGTCAGGCCGGCGCCGGGCGCCATCTGTTCAGAAGTCTCGATGAAAGTCATGGAACCGCCGGTGAGACCGGCGAGATCTTCGGGCTTGGGCGAGGACTCGCTCACCACGATGGCTTCCAGGTGCCAACCCAGCACCGTCTCCACGGCCCGTTCCCAACCCGCATCCACCCGCAGCTTCTCGGCGAGGCGTGGCGAGGAATCCAGGCGTTTCTGTTTCAGCCAGGCGTTCACCTGTTCGCGGCTCTTGCCGAGCGCAGCCTGCTGCAGCGCCTCCAGGGACGCGACGCGGCCGCGGTTGTCTTCCAGTTTGCTGCGCAGCTCGTGCAGGGCACGGGAGGCTTGCTGTTCCTGGCTGCGGCGCGCTTCCAAATCCTTCAGCACTTCGGCGAGTTCACCCTGCAGGCGCTGCAGCTTGGCTTCCGCCGCCTGGGCTTCACTCTCGAGGTTCGTCAAAGCTTGTTGCTGCTGGTCGGCGGCGTATTGCTTGCGCTCAGCCTCGACGCGCTCACGGCGCTGCAGCATCTGCATGAGCTGGCGTTCCAGCTGCTCCACCTGGGCCCGGCCCACTTCGGCCATCTGGGTGTGTTCGCTCACGCCCTTGTTGAATTGCTCCCAGCCCTGCTGCCAGTCCTGCATCTTCTGTTCGGCTTGGGCCAGCGCCCCGGCGGCGCGCTGCTCCGCCTGCTTCGCCTGGGCGAAAGCCGGCTCAAGGCTGGTGATCTCTGAGCCTAAGGTCTCGATCTGCTTCAGGTCGCGGGTGCGATGGCCTTCCAGCTCGCGCCACTGCACTTCCGCCTGTTCCAATTCGGTCTGCTGACGCTTGCGCAGCTCGCGGGCGTGTTGCAGCGCCTGCTCGGCGCGGGCGATGGTGGCGCCGACTTCATAGAAGCGGCCCTGCACCTGGTTGAAGGAATCACTGGCCTCGTCGTGACGGGCCCGCGCCTTCTCCATGTCGCTCTCGATGGAGCGCTGCTCGGCGACCGCGGCTTCCAGGGAAGTCTCACGCTCGCGGATGATGCCGTCCTTCTGGCCGACATCGGCGTCGAGGGTCTTCCAGTTGAGACCCTGCAGCTCCGCCTTGAAGCGGCGCTTCTCCTCCGACAGCTCCTTGTAACGCTCAGCGGCACGCGCCTGGCGCTGCAAGCGCTCGATCTGCTTCTCCACCTCGTCGCGCAGGTCGTTCAAGCGCTCGACGTTCTCTTTGGTGTGCTGGATGCGGTTCTCGGTCTCGCGGCGGCGCTCTTTATATTTCGAGATGCCGGCAGCCTCTTCCAGGAACACACGCAACTCGTCCGGCTTGGATTCCACCAGACGCGAGATGGTGCCCTGCTCGATGATGGCGTAGCTACGGGGCCCTAAGCCGGTGCCCAGGAACAGGTCGGTGATGTCACGACGGCGGCAACGCACGCCGTTCAGGTAATAGTTGGAGGTGCCATCGCGCACCACTTCGCGGCGCACCGAGACTTCCGCGTAGTTCGCGTACTGGCCGCCTAAGGCGCCGTCGGCGTTGTCGAACATGAGCTCGATGGAGGCGGTGCTCACGGGCTTGCGGGCGGAGGATCCGTTGAAGATCACGTCCGCCATGGAGTCGCCGCGCAGGTTCTTGGCGGAGGTCTCGCCCAGCACCCAGCGCACCGCATCGATGACGTTGGATTTGCCGCAACCGTTCGGGCCGACGATGCCGACTAGGTTGCTTGGGAAATGAATCAGGGTGGGATCAACGAAAGACTTGAACCCTACGAGCTTTATCTTGGAGAGCCGCATGTGCCTCGCCGGTGCTGCAAAAATGGCCAGTGATGGGCAGGTAGTGTAAAGTATCGCCGCCCGGAACCGCAGAGCCAGATGGCCCCCATGACCACCCGACCCAGCAAAGAACTCGAGACTTTTCCCAACCCGCGCGAAGGGCGGGATTATACCATCCGCATCCGCATGCCTGAGTTCACTTGCCTGTGTCCCAAGACCGGGCAGCCGGACTTCGCCGAGATGCTGCTCGAGTACGTACCCGACAAACTCTGCGTGGAACTCAAGGCGCTCAAGCTCTACATGTGGAGCTTCCGCGACGAGGGCCATTTCCACGAGGACGTGACCAACCGCATCCTCGACGACCTGACCCGCACCCTCTCCCCCAAGTTCATACGCTTGAGCGCCGAGTTCAACGTGCGCGGCGGGATCTTCACCACCGTGGTGGCTGAGCACCGTGCCCCCGGCTGGCAAGGGCCTCCGCCCGTGATGCTGCCCTGAACCGGCCTCAAGGCAAGTAAACTTGCGCCACCTCGGCCAATCCGGTATAACACCGCCCGCTTTTTCATATGGTCCAGGAGTCTCCCATGCCGGCTAAGAAGAAGGCCGCCCCCGTGAAGTCCGCCAAGAAGCCGGCCCCGAAAGCCGCGCCCAAGGCTGTCGCCAAGAAGGCTGCTCCGGCTCCGGCCAAACCCGCCTCCCGCAAGTCCGCTGCGGCCCGCGCCGCCGGCGATATGTTCCGCGGCTTCACGCCCTATCCGCTGAAGAAAGGCGAGGAGTACATGAACGACGCCCAGCGGGCCCACTTCCGGGACATCCTGCGGGGCTGGAAACGCGAGCTGATGGAAGAAGTGGATCGCACCGTGCACCACATGCAGGACGAGGCGGCCAACTTCCCGGACCCGAACGATCGGGCCACCCAAGAATCGGAGTTCAGCCTGGAACTGCGCACCCGTGACCGTGAGCGCAAGCTGATCAAGAAGATCGACGAGGCCCTGGCCAACCTGGACGCCAACGAGTACGGCTACTGCGAGACCTGCGGCGTAGAGATCGGCATCCGCCGCCTCGAAGCCCGCCCCACTGCGACCCAGTGCATCGACTGCAAGCAGCTGGACGAAATCAGAGAGAAGCAGATGGGCTGATGGCCGTCGTCTTGTCATCGAGAAAGGCCCCTCTGGGGCCTTTTTCTTTTTGGGTAATATCAGTCCATGACTTACATCGGTCGCTTCGCCCCCTCGCCCACCGGGCCCCTGCACATCGGCTCCCTGATGGCGGCGGTGGGCAGCTACCTGGAAGCCCAAGCCCACGGCGGCCGCTGGCTGCTGCGCATGGAAGACCTGGACCCGCCCCGGGAGGTGCCCGGCGCCGCCGCCGGCATCCTGCGTGACCTTAAGACCTTAGGCTTCCGCTGGGATGGCGAGGTGGTCTATCAAAGCCGTCGCCACGCCGCCTATGAAGAAGCGCTCGATCGGCTCAAGGAGATGGGCGCGGGGTTCCCCTGCGCCTGCAGCCGGAGCGAGATCGCGGACAGCGCCCTCACCGGCATCGAAGGGCCGGTCTACCCCGGCACCTGCCGAGCAGGCATCAGCCCCGGCAAGACCGCCAGGGCCCTGCGCCTGAAGGTCACCCCCAACAAGGTCCAGTTCGAAGATGCCCTCCAGGGGCCCATCACCCAAGACCTGGCCCGGGACATTGGCGACTTCATCGTGCGCCGGGCCGATGGCTGCTATGCCTATCAGCTGGCGGTGGCGGTGGACGATGCTTGGTCCCAAGTCACCCATGTGGTGCGGGGGGCGGACCTGCTGCTCTCCACGCCTCGACAACTCCATATCCAGACCCTGCTGGGCTTCCCCCGCCCCATCTATATGCATCTGCCGGTAGCCACCAACGCCGCTGGCGAGAAGCTCAGCAAACAGACCCATGCGGCGCCCCTGGACCTCTCCCGGCCGGCTTTACCCCTCTGGCGTGCACTGGAACTCCTGCAGCAGGCACCGCCGCAGTCGCTCAAGCAGGCATCTATAGAAGACATCTGGGCTTGGGCTCGGGATCACTGGCAGCCGGCGCCGTTGGTGGGATTAATGAACCTGGAAATCGCCTAGAAATCGCCTGAGAATTTAAATTTCACAGGTTCTATATCTCGTTGTTTTATATGACTTTTTAATGCTGTTTTTCAGGCGTTATCCCGATTTACTTCAAACCGATTGGGATTCAGCATGTCGTGTATTAAGGTAGCGCCCCAAACAGGATTTGCTACCTCGAGGCTCCCATGTCAGACGACAAGGTCTACCCGGTCCCCGCCCATCCGAGTCGCAAGCCGCTCCTGGATGCGGATCAGTATTACGCCCTCCACCGGCAGTCCATCGAGGACCCGGAAGGTTTCTGGGCGGAGCAGGCCAAGAAATTCCTGACCTGGGATAAGCCCTGGGATCAGATCCTGGAGTGGGACTTCAAGAAAGCCCATATCAAATGGTTCGACGGCGGCCGGCTCAACGTCAGCGCCAACTGCCTGGATCGGCACCTCAGGACCCGCGGCGATCAGACCGCCATCCTCTGGGAAGGGGATGAACCGGGCGACGTGCGTCGCATCAGCTACAAAGAACTGCATGCAGAGGTCTGCCGGCTCGGCAACCTCTTGAAGAAACGCGGCGTGAAGAAAGGCGACCGGGTCTGCATCTACATGCCCATGGTCCCGGAAGCGGCGGTGGCCATGCTCGCCTGCGCCCGCATCGGCGCGGTGCATTCCGTGGTGTTCGGCGGCTTCTCGCCGGAATCCCTCAAGGACCGCATCCTGGATTCAGACTGCCAGCTGCTCATCACCTCCGATGAAGGTGTGCGTGGCGGCAAGAAGATTCCCCTCAAGGCCAACTGCGACGAAGCCCTGAAGTCCTGCCCTGCCGTGCACACGGTACTGGTGCTGAAGCGCACCGGCGGCGACATCGCCTGGGATAACAAGCGCGACATCTGGTACCACAAAAGCGTGCCGGACCAGTCCACGGATTGTCCCGCGGAATCCATGGGCGCCGAGGACCCGCTGTTCATCCTCTACACCTCCGGTTCCACCGGCAAGCCCAAGGGCGTGCTGCACACCAGCGCCGGCTACCTCCTGTACTCCGCCATCACCCACAAGTACGTGTTCGATTACCAGGAAGGCGACATTTACTGGTGCACGGCGGACGTAGGCTGGGTCACGGGCCATTCCTACATCGTGTACGGCCCCCTGGCCAACGGCGCCACCACTCTCATGTTTGAGGGTGTGCCCAATTATCCGGACGCTTCGCGCTTCTGGCAGGTGGTGGACCGGCACAAGGTGAACATCTTCTACACCGCACCCACGGCCCTGCGCGCGCTCATGAGCCAGGGCGATGAGCCGGTGAAAGAGACCTCGCGTAGCAGCCTGCGCGTCCTCGGCTCCGTGGGCGAGCCCATCAACCCGGAAGCCTGGGAGTGGTATTACCACACGGTAGGTGACGGTCGTTGCCCCATCGTGGATACCTGGTGGCAGACCGAGACTGGCGGCATCCTCATCACACCGCTGCCCGGCGCCGTCCCCCTCAAGCCCGGTTCCGCTACCCGGCCCTTCTTCGGCATCCAACCGCAGCTCATGGATGGTGCCGGCAAGGTGCTGGAAGGTGCCACCTCCGGCAATCTGGTGATCAGCTTCCCCTGGCCGGGACTGATGCGCACGGTCTACGGCGACCATCAGCGCTTCATCGACACCTATTTCAAGCAGTATCCCGGCCATTACACCACCGGCGACGGCGCGCGCCGCGACAAGGATGGCTACTGGTGGATCACCGGCCGGGTGGATGATGTCATCAACGTCTCCGGGCATCGAATCGGCACAGCGGAAGTGGAAAGCGCCCTGGTGCTGCATGCCAAGGTGGCTGAGGCGGCGGTGGTCGGCTTCCCCCATCCCATCAAGGGCCAGGGCATCTACGCCTTCGTGACCACCATGAACGGCGTGACGCCGGATGAGGGCCTGCGCAAGGAACTCATCGACCTGGTGCGCAAGGAGATTGGGCCTTTCGCCACACCCGATGTCATCCAGTGGACGGCGTACCTGCCCAAGACCCGCTCCGGCAAGATCATGCGCCGCATCCTGCGCAAGATAGCCGCCAATGATCTGAAGAACCTGGGCGACACCAGCACCCTCGCCGATCCCTCGGTGGTGGACAAGCTGGTGGCCGGCCGGGCCGAGATCGAAGCTGCATCCGAGAAGAAGACTCCCGCGTAACAAGGACGTACCGAGGACCACGATCATGATCGTAGACAGTGAATTCAAACCAAAAGGCTTCTGGACTAACCGGCACGTGCAGACCGTAGTGCCTAACGTGCTGTTCCGGGTGCCCAAGGTGGAATTGCGACGTGAGCGGGTGGAACTGCCGGACGGGGACTTCATCGATGTGGACTGGACCACCGGCACCACTGGGCCCATCGTCATCGTCTTGCATGGCCTCGAGGGCTCGATCCGCTCCCGCTACGCCTGCAACATCATGCGTCATATCCACGAGATGGGGTTCCGCGGCGCCTTCCCCTACTTCCGTGGCTGCAGCGGCGTGCCGAATCGCCTGCCCATCGGCTACCACTCGGGCTTCACCCAGGATATCGAGTATTTCAGCGGCCTCTTGAAGCAGCGGGAACCCAACACGCCCCTGGCGGCAGTGGGTTATTCCCTGGGCGGCAACGTGCTGCTTAAGTGGCTAGGTGAGAGCCCCAACGCGGGGCGGCTAACCACCGGCATCGCCGTCTCCGTGCCCTTCGACCTGGCAGTCTGTTCCGACGCCATCGGCAAGGGCCTCTCCAAGTTCTACATGTGGGAACTCATGGCGCGCATGCGCCGCTCCGCCATGCGTAAGTTCAGCAAGATCAAGGCTCCCATCACCCTGCCGGACATCGGCAAGCTGCGCACCTTCCGCCAGTTCGATGAGGCCATGACCGCGCCCCTGCACGGCTACAAGGATGCGGCGGACTACTACGCCCGGGCCAGCAGCAAGCCTTTCCTGAAGAACATCAAGGTGCCGACCCTGGTGGTGCACTCCGCGGACGATCCCTTCATGACTCCGGCAGTGTTGCCTGAGAACGACGAACTCTCCCCCGCCGTGACCTTCGAGCTCACCCAGAAAGGCGGCCACGTAGGCTTCGTGGATGGGCCGCTGTTGAAGCCAAGACGCTGGGTAGACCAGCGGATCACCAAGCATCTGGCAGCGCATCTGAACTGATCAAAAAAGAAGGGGCCTTGCGGCCCCTTCTCTATTCTCTGGTCTCACTCCGCTTAGGCGACGTCGACAGCCTTCATGCTGAGGCGGATGCGGCCCTGCCTATCCACTTCCAACACCTTGACCCTGATCACATCGCCTTCCTTGAGCTTGTCGCTGACTTTCTCGACGCGCTCTTCGGAGATCTGGGAGATGTGCACCAGGCCGTCGCGGCCCGGCAGGATGGCGACGAAGGCGCCGAAGTCCATGAGCTTCACGACCTTGCCTTCGTAGATGCGGCCCACTTCGACATCGGCAGTGATGTCTTCGATGCGCTTGCGCGCCGCTTCGCCCTGGGCCTTGTCCACGGAAGCGATCTTGATGGTGCCATCGTCTTCGATCTCGATAGTCGTGCCGGTCTCTTCTTGGATGCCACGCACCACCACGCCGCCCTTGCCGATGACGTCGCGGATCTTCTCGGGGTCGATCTTGATGACCACGATACGGGGCGCCCACTCGGACATATCAGCGCGGGGCTTGGAGAGCACTTCGTTCATCTTGCCGAGGATGTGCAGACGGCCGTCCTTAGCTTGGGCTAAGGCCTGCTGCATGATCTCCTTGGTGATGCCCTGGATCTTGATGTCCATCTGCAGGGCGGTGATGCCGGTGGCGGTGCCCGCCACCTTGAAGTCCATGTCGCCCAGGTGATCTTCGTCGCCCAGGATGTCGGTCAGCACGGCGAAGCCCTTCTCTTCCTTGATGAGGCCCATGGCCACACCGGCCACGGGGGCCTTCAAGGGCACGCCGGCGTCCATCAAGGACAGGCTGGTGCCGCAGACGGAAGCCATGGAGCTGGAGCCGTTGGACTCGGTTATCTCGGAGACCACGCGGACCACGTAGGGATAGACGTTCATGTCTGGCATCACAGCCTGGATGCCGCGCTTGGCGAGGCGGCCATGGCCGATCTCGCGGCGCTTCGGTGAACCCATCATGCCGGTCTCACCCACGGAGTACGGGGGGAAGTTGTAATGCAGCATGAACGGTTCTTTGCGCTCGCCTTCGATGGCGTCGATAATCTGCGCGTCGCGGCCGGTGCCGAGCGTGGTGACCACGATGGCCTGGGTCTCACCGCGGGTGAACAGCGCCGAGCCGTGGGCACGGGGCAGCACGCCGACCTTGATGTTGATGGGACGCACGGTCTTGGTGTCGCGCCCGTCGATACGGGGCTTACCTTCGATGATGCGACTGCGGACGATCTTCTTCTCGAGGCCAGCGAAAGCGCCCTTCACGAGGCCTTCGGCGTACTTGCCCTCGCCTTCACCGGCGAACTGGGCGACAGCTTCCTTGCCGATCTCCTCGATGCGGGAGTAACGGGTCTGCTTGTCGGCGATCTGGTAGGCCTCGACCAGCGGCTTCTCGAAGTGGCCGGCGACGACCTGCTCCAGGCCCTTGTTCTTCTCTTCCGGCTTCCAGTCCCAGGCTGGCTTGCCGGCTTCCTTGGCGAGTTCCTTGATGACCTTGATGGCAGCCTGCATCTGCTCGTGGCCGAACACCACGGCGCCGAGCATGATCTCTTCGGACAGGCAGTCAGCTTCGGATTCCACCATCAGCACGGCGGATTCGGTGCCGGCGACCACGAGGTCCAGGTCCGATTCCAGCAGCTGGCTGCGGGTGGGGTTCAAGATGTACTTGCCGTTGATGTAGCCCACACGCGCAGCGCCGATGGGGCCAGCGAACGGCAGGCCGGCGATGGCCATAGCCGCGGAGGCGCCGAGCAGCGAGGGGATGTCCGCGTTCACGTCCGGATTGTTGGACATGACGGTGGAGACCACCTGCACTTCGTTATAGAAGCCCTTCGGGAACAGCGGACGCAGGGGACGGTCGATGAGGCGCGAGACCAGGGTCTCGTTCTCGTTCGGACG